>NZ_JBFATL010000002.1:0-389123 GCF_040678315.1 Streptomyces sp. NPDC052721
GTACGAGGGCCCGGGCCCGGCACGCCGAGAGCACGCACCTGACGCCGCGCGGCCCGCCCTCCGGGCGGACGACGGGAGTTTGACGACAGGACCTACGGCGCCGTCGGGGCCGGGCTCGGGCTCGCCCCCGGACCGGCGTTCCCGCCGCCCGTGTTCCCGCCGCCCGCGATGCCGTCGATGTCCACGGGGGTGGACGTGGCGGTCGGCGGCGGGGTGAGCACCACCTCCGGCTGGCCGACGGCCGGGGGCGGCGGGGTGACGTCGGAGTCGGGGAGCTTCGGCGGGGTGGTCTGCTGGAAGAGGGTCTGGTCGAAGTCGACCAGGCCCGTCTTCTCCATCACGGTGATGTGGTCCAGCACGGTGTCGTTGGCCTGGTCGGCGAGCGCCCGCACCAGCGAGTTCTTGGTGGTGGAGCGGATCTTCGCGACCGTGTTGAAGATCGAACCGTGCGTCATCCGCAGGATGTTGGCGAAGTCGGTGTCGAACTGCTTGCCGCTGTCGCTCTTCAACTGGTTGACGAAGCCGACCTGTTGCGGACTCGCCACGTTGGGCAGCGTGATGTTCAGCATCGGCGCGATCTTGCGGCAGGTGGTGTCCAGCGCCGCGTGCCCGTCGATCAGGTGCTGGCTGGCCGTGATCACCCCTTTGGAGCTGCCCTTCTGCAAGCCGATCTGCCCCACCGGGTACTCCCACAGGCCGGCCGCCCGCACCTTCACCACGAAGTCCCGGTCGGCCTCGGTCAGCGGGCCCCACTGGGTGTCGGCGATGACCCGCGACGGCGAGCTGGAGACGGTGCTCAGCCCGAGCACGCTGGGGTAGGCGAGGGCCGCGAGGGTCAGGGTCATCGCACCGCCCACGAAGAGAGTTCCCGTCGCGTTCCGCGAAAAGCGCACCGTTCCTCCTGCCTGTGAGTCCCGCCCATGGTTCGGACGCACAGCAGTACGGATGCGGAGGCGGTTCGTATCAGTGCTCGCGAGTAAAGAATCTCCCGGGTGCGGTTGGCGGAAGGTTGACCGCTCCCCGGTACAAGGTTGACCACTCCTCGGGAGAAGGCAGACCCGGGCCGCCCCTAGATTCACCGCATGCCCCCACCGTCACCGCCCCGGCCCCCCGCCGCGCTGCCCGTCCTGCCCTACCGCAAGCCCACCAAGGGCCGCGACTACTGGGTGCTGGACGACGTCCTGCCGGACGCCGACGCCGTACGGGAGCGGTGCCTGGCCAAGGACGACTGGGTCGAGGGGTATCCGTACACCTCCGAGACCTGGCCCGGCCTGCGCGCCATGCCCGGCCTGGAGCCGGGTGAACTCGCCCGGATCGAGCGGCTGGTGAGGAAGGCGACCGGGGCGAAGGAGCTGTGGGTGCAGCGGACGCCCGGCGGCGGCACCCTCAACCACAACTGCGTCCAGGTGGTCGGCGAGGGCGAGAGCGAGCCCCGCCCGCACACCGACTCCCGCGCCCTGTGCCGGTACGCGGCCGTGCTCTACCTCAACCCCGGGGTCCCCAAGGACTGCGGGACCGCGTTCTACCGCCAGTCGCTGCCCGGCGGCCGGCTCGGCGGCAACATCGTCCAGGCTCCGCACACCAACCTCGTGGAGGCGCTCGGGACGCGGTACGTCCCGGCGGACCACTTCGAGGAGGACGTCCGCGTCCCGCACCGGTACAACCGCCTGCTGCTCTACCACGCCAACCTGGTGCACAGCGCGACCGGTTACTTCGGCCGGACGCTGGAGGAGAAGCGGATGACGGCGGTGTTCTTCTGGATGGCCTGACCGGTACGGCCGGCACCGCCCGCCCTGGTGTGTGGCCGCGGGCGGTGTGAGGAGGCCGGGTGTGCGGTACGGATGACCGGTATGAGCAGTGTCGCCATCGTGGGAGCCGGGCCGGGGCTCGGGACCGCCGTCGCGCGGCGGTTCGGGCGGGAGGGGTTCGCCGTCGGGCTCGTCGCCCGGGACCGGGGGCGGCTGGACGCCATCGCCGGCGCACTCGTGGCCGAGGGCGTCACCGCCCGCGGGTTCGCCGCGGACGTGCGCCGGCCCGAGCAGCTGGCCGCGGCGCTGGGCGAGCTGGCCGACGCCCTCGGGACCGTCGAGGTGCTCCAGTACAGCCCGGTGCCGCACCGCGACTTCATGCGGCCCGTGCTGGAGACCCGGCACCGGGACCTGGTGGGGCCGATCGAGTTCTCCGTGTACGGGCCGGTGGCCGCCGTGCAGCAGGTGCTGCCGGGCATGCGGCGGCTCGGGCGCGGGACGATCCTGTTCGTCAACGGAGGGAGCGCCGCCGCACCCCATCCCGAGCGCGCCGGCACCTCGATCGCCTTCGCGGCGGAGAGCGCGTACGGGCATCTGCTGCACGACCGGCTGGCGGGCGAGGGCATCCATGTCGCCCAGCTGATCATTCCCGGGGCCATCACGGCAGGTCACGCGCGCAAGGACCCGGATGTGCTCGCGGAGAGGCTGTGGACCCTGCACCGGGAGCGGCACGGGTTCCGGCACTACGCCGACGACCTCGACAGCTGACCGGCCGTGGACGGGGCGCTGACCGGCCGGAAGCGGTCACCCTGCGGGGAGTGACATTGTGAGCCAATATGGGGCTATTGGCCGCTTTGCTCTCTTCAAAGGGGGCCTCAATGGCTGTGGAAATCCCTCCGCTCGTCAAACCGTCACGGCTCAGAAGCCGGGGCGGGCTGCTGGGCGAGTGCCTGGCGGAGTTCCTCGGAACCTTCGTCCTCATCGCCTTCGGCTGCGGTGTGGTCGCGATGGCCGTCGCGGCACTGCCCGGTTCGGGCCGGGCCGCCACCCCCACCACGATCTTCCTCGCGGCCGGTGACTGGCTCCTGATCACCTGGGGCTGGGCGCTGGCCGTCGTCTTCGGCGTCTACGTGGCCGGCGGCGTCAGCGGCGCCCATATCAACCCGGCCGTGACCCTGGCCATGGCCGTGCGTCGCGGCTTCCCCTGGGCCAAGGTGCTGCCGTACTGGTTCGCGCAGGTCGTCGGCGCCCTCACCGGTGCCGCGCTGGTCTACCTCGTCTACCACAACGCGATCAGCGCCTACGACAGCGCCGCGACGGGGCCGAAGGTGAACGGGCACACGAACGCCACGTTCTCGATCTTCGCGACGTTCCCGGCCCCCTACTTCCACGGCGGGATCTGGGGGCCGCTGATCGACCAGATCGTCGGCACGGCGTTCCTGCTCATGCTGATCGCGGCCGTGCTCGACCTGCGCAACCAGGCCGTGAAGGCCAATCTCGCCCCGCTGATCGTGGGCTTCGTCGTCGCCGCGATCGGCATGTCCTACGGCGCGAACGCCGGCTACGCCATCAACCCGGCCCGTGACTTCGGGCCGCGCCTGCTCACCTACGCGGCGGGCTGGGACAGCCTGGCGTTCCCAGGGAGCGTGTCCGGCTCGTTCAGCGCGTACTGGTGGATCCCGATCGTCGGTCCGCTGATCGGCGGCCTGATCGGGATCCTGATCTACGACCTGTTCATCGGTGACGTGCTGCTCGTCCGCTCCGAGCTGGCCCAGCTGCCGGAGCCGGGCCGGTCGACCCCGGTACAGACCACCGACGAGGAGTAGCCGTCCAGGCTCCGGCCCGGGTCCGGGGCGCGGGCTCCCTGCCCCGGCCCGCACCGGCGCCCGGAGCTGAACCGGAACCTCAGCCGGTCCGAGTGGCCGGCCCGCGGCGCGCCCCGGAAGGCCGGCGGGTCGCCACGGTCGTGACCACCCGTACGGCGCTGGGCCTGCGGGGTGTCGAACCGAACCCGAACCGCACGGGCGGCACGACCGGCGCGAGCGGGCCTTGGTCCCGGCCGCCGTACACCGTGCCGGCCGACACGACCGGAAGCAGGTCGAGGGCGCCGTACCACTCGCGCCGCCCGCCGCCCGCGCTGCCCCGGGTGCGCACGCCGAGCAGCAGTCTCGCGGGCGGGTAGGTCACCACGGTCCAGGCCGGCCGGGCGGCGAGCGGCGCGGGGACGGCGCGCAGGAGCCGGCCCGTGAGGCCGCGCCGGCCGGTGGTGAGGCGCAGGTCCAGCGGGCCGGCCGTGATCTCCCAGCGCCGGCCCGCGACCCGCACGGTGACGGGCGTGACCCGCACGTCGTCGAAGGCGTAGGTCGCGGCGATGAAGTCGGCGGTCCGCCGGGAGGGCGCCAGCAGCAGCCGGTGCCCGTCCGCCCGCTCGACCATGACGTCACTGAACCGCCCGAACGGCGACCGGGCCCAGTGGCCCAGCACCACACGGGTGCCGGACGCCGTCCCGGTCCCGATGATCCACCCGTCGAAACGCATCCGCGTCTGCCGGCCGGGCATCGCGTCACCGCGGCTTTCCGTACCGCCACCAGGCCGCCAGCCAGCCGGCCTGCATCGCCGCGTCGAGCAGGTACGTGGGCCGGATCCGGCCGAGGGGTACGTAGACGAGGTCCACGGCCAGCAGGGTCACGGCGGACCCGATGCCCGTCCGGCGCGCCTGGCCGAGGGATTCCGGGGCCGGGCCGGTGCGCAGCAGGCTCCAGCCGGTCGTGGCGAGCAGCCCCGCCGTCGTCCGCTGGAGCCAGACGTCGGTCTTCGGCCCGAAGACCCGCTCGAAGCTCCGCAGGTGCAGCAGGGGCCACCCGCCGCCGACGAGATTGAACAGGCCCTGGGCCCGGGCGACGGTCAGCGCACTCATCGGCTTCCTCCCGGTCACCTCATGTCCCCCTGGACACCACCGGCCCCGAGTGACCCGCGCGTGCCCCGGCAAACCGGCCGGCGCGGGTCAGAGGGCCAGAAGCAGCGCGGCCAGGGTGGTGAAACCGGCGCACACCGCGAGCGCCACGCCCACGCAGCGCCGCCGCAGCTCGGCGTACCGGTGCTCGTACTCCGCCCGCAGCGACACGCACCGGGCCGCGATGCGTTCGAGGTCGGCCCGTGCCCGCAGCAGGCTGTCGGCGACGTACCGCCGCTCGACCTCCTCGCGCTGTGCCGTCGTCAGCCACTCCAGGGAGCCGGCGAACTCACGCGCGCGCTGCTCCGCCTCCGCGACCCTGGCCTGCCACAGCAGGTAGCCCTCGACCTCGTTGCCGAGGTCGCCGCTGACTCCGGCCCCCTGCTGGGGCGGACCGCTCACCCCCGGCCCCGGTCGCTCGTGATCGCGACGGTGTGGCCCTCCTGCTCCCGCATCGCGATGTCCGGGTGGTGCAGGTCGAACGCCGGGGACTCGCTGCGGATCCGCGGCAGGGTGAGGAAGTTGTGCCGGGGCGGCGGGCAGGAGGTCGCCCACTCCAGCGAGCGGCCGTAGCCCCACGGGTCGTCCAAGCCGACCGGCTTGCCGTACTTGGCCGTCTTCCAGACGTTGTAGAGGAACGGCAGGATCGACAGGCCGAGCAGGAAGGAGCTGATGGTCGACACCGTGTTCAGCGCGGTGAAGCCGTCGGCGGCCAGGTAGTCGGCGTACCGGCGCGGCATGCCCTCGGCGCCCAGCCAGTGCTGGATCAGGAACGTGCCGTGGAAGCCGGTGAACAGGGTCCAGAAGCAGATCTTGCCCAGGCGCTCGTCGAGCATCTTGCCGGTGAACTTGGGCCACCAGAAGTGGAAGCCGGCGAACATCGCGAAGACCACCGTGCCGAAGACGACGTAGTGGAAGTGGGCCACCACGAAGTAGCTGTCCGTCACGTGGAAGTCCATGGGCGGGGAGGCCAGGATGACACCGGTCAGGCCGCCGAAGAGGAACGTGACGAGGAAGCCGCTCGCCCAGAGCATCGGCGTCTCGAAGGAGAGACTGCCCTTCCACATCGTGCCGATCCAGTTGAAGAACTTGACCCCGGTCGGCACGGCGATCAGGAAGGTCATGAAGGAGAAGAACGGCAGCAGCACGGCCCCGGTGGGGAACATGTGGTGCGCCCACACCGTGACGGACAGGCCGGCGATGGCGATGGTCGCGGCGACGAGACCCATGTAGCCGAAGATCGGCTTGCGGGCGAAGACCGGGATGACCTCCGTGACGATCCCGAAGAACGGCAGCGCGATGATGTACACCTCGGGATGGCCGAAGAACCAGAAGAGGTGCTGCCACAGGATCGGTCCGCCGTTGGCCGCGTTGAACACATGCGCGCCGAACTTGCGGTCCGCCTCCAGCGCGAACAGCGCGGCGGCCAGCACCGGGAAGGCCAGCAGGACCAGGACAGCGGTCAGCAGCACGTTCCAGGTGAAGATCGGCATGCGGAACATGGTCATGCCCGGGGCGCGCATGCAGATGATCGTGGTGATGAAGTTGACCGCGCCGAGGATGGTGCCGAAGCCGGAGAAGGCCAGGCCCATGGCCCACAGGTCACCGCCTAGGCCCGGGGTCCGGGTCGCGTCCGACAGGGGGGTGTAGGCGAACCAGCCGAAGTCGGCGGCCCCGTTGGGGGTGAGGAAGCCGCCCACCGCGATGAGCGAGCCGAACAGGTACAGCCAGTAGGCGAACATGTTCAGCCGGGGGAACGCCACGTCGGGCGCGCCGATCTGCAGCGGCATGATCCAGTTGGTGAAGCCGGCGAACAGCGGGGTGGCGAACATCAGCAGCATCACGGTGCCGTGCATCGTGAACAGCTGGTTGTACTGCTCGGGGGAGATCATCTGCAGCCCGGGACGGGCCAGTTCGGCCCGGATGATCAGCGCCATGAGTCCGCCGGCCAGGAAGAACGCGAACGACGTCGTCAGATAGAGCGTGCCGATCGTCTTGTGGTCGGTGGTCGTCAGCCACTTCACCACGACATTGCCGGGCTGCTTGCGCCGGACCGGCAGCTCGTTCTCGTACGAGTCCTCGGCTGGGGCGCCACCGCCCTGGGGTTCGTTGAGGATGCTCACAAGTCGTCCGTCTCCCGATGCTCGCCGTCCGCCCACGACAGGACGTCGGTCACCCGCCATCCTCGCCACGCGAGCCCGCCCCCGGGCCCCTGAGCGTGCGACGTGCCGCCATTCGGATGACGGATACACCCGACCGGCCCAACGAGCCCCGGCCGCACCCCCACCCGACACCGCCCCGGCCCTCCCCGCGCCTTCTCTCACAGGGGGCGTGCCGAGCGGTGGGTTTGATCGTCCCGGGGTCCGCGGAGGCCGTGGCGGCTAGGATCCCGGGCATGGCCCTGACCCTGAGCGACGTGGAGCGGTTCGAGGCGTCCAGGCCCCGGCTGGAGGCCATCGCCTATCGCCTGCTCGGCTCCGCGACCGAGGCCGAGGACGCCGTGCAGGAGACGTTCCTGCGCTGGCAGGCCGCCGGCGCCGGCCACATCGAGGTCCCCGAGGCCTGGCTGACGAAGGTGCTCACCAACCTCTGCCTCAACCAGCTCACCTCGGCCCGCGCGCGGCGCGAGACCTACGTGGGCCAGTGGCTGCCCGAGCCGCTGCTCGCCGGAGACCCGATGCTGGGCCCGGCCGACACCGCGGAACAGCGCGAGTCGGTGTCGTACGCCGTTCTCACCCTGCTGGAGCGCCTGTCCCCGGGCGAGCGGGCGGTGTACGTGCTGCGGGAGGCCTTCGACTACCCGCACCGGGAGATCGCCGGGATCCTCGACATCAGCGAGGCCGCGAGCCAGCAGATCTTCCACCGGGCCAAGAAGCACGTCGCGGACGGCAAGGCCCGCACCGAGATCGACGAGGCCGCCGCCCGGCGGATCGTCGAGGAGTTCCTCGCCGCGGCCACCAGCGGCCGGACCGAGCCGCTGGTACGGCTGCTCACCCAGGACGCCGTCTCGATCGGCGACGGCGGCGGCAAGGTCCCGGCCCGCACGAAGGCCTTCGAGGGGGCGCTCGCGGTCGCGAAGTTCATGCGGGGCCTGTTCAAGCCCGGCAAGGCCAAGCGCCGTCTGGTCGGCGGCTCGCCCGAGGTCTACGCCACCACGGCCAACGGCGAGCCGGCGGTCGTGGCGGTCCTCGACGGACGGGTCATCGGCGTCATCTGCCTGGAGGTCACCGCCGACGGCATCCGCGCGTTCCGCGGCCAGGCCAACCCCGACAAGCTCGAACGCGCGACCCGGCACTGGGCGGCCACCGACCACGGCGAACCCCTGCTCCACGCCTTCTGATCCCAGGCTCCGCCTTCTCTGCTCCCGATGTGAGGTGCTTCACACCGCGTTCCTGTCAGGAAACGGCGGGCCGCCCGGTTCAAGGGGGGAATCCGCTCAAGACAGGAGTCAGGAAATGCAGCACCGCATCGTCGTCCTCGGAGCCGGATACACGGGCGCCATCACCGCCGGGCGCCTCGCCAGGCGGCTGCGCCCCGAAGACGTCGCCATCACCCTCGTCAACGCCGAGCCCGACTTCGTGGAGCGCGTCCGGCTGCACCAGCTCGCGACCGGCCAGGACCTCAAGCCCCGCCCGTTCAGCGAGATGTTCGCGGGCACCGGTGTGGAGCTGAGGATCGCGCGGGTCACCGGCGTCGACGTCGACCGCAGGACCGTCGCCGTCACCGACGCGAACGGCGCAGGGGAACTGGAGTACGACACCCTCGTGTACGCCCTCGGCAGCGGCTGGAACGACCAGGGCGTCCCCGGCGCGGCCGAGCACGCCCACGAGATCGCCGGCCGCGCCGGAGCGCTGCGGCTGCGCGAGCGCCTGGCCCGGCTGGCGGCCGGGCAGCCGGTGGTCGTGGTCGGCGGCGGCCTCACCGGTCTGGAGGCGGCGGCCGAGATCGCCGAGGCCCGCCCGGACCTCGATGTCGCCCTGGCCGCTCGCGGCGGCCTCGGCGACTGGCTCTCCGACAGGGGCCGCGCTCACGTGCGCAAGGTCTTCGCCGGGCTCGGCGTCACGGTGCACGAGCACACCGCCGTCACCGCCGTGGCGGCCGACCACGTCACCACCGCCGACGGCGCCTCGATCCCGGCCGCCGTCACCGTGTGGACCACCGGCTTCGCCGTCCACCCGATCGCGCGGGCCACCGGCCTGGAGGTCACCGGCAGCGGGCAGATCGTGGTCGACCGGTCCATGCGCTCGGTCTCGCACCCGGACGTGTACGCCGTCGGTGACGCGGCCCTGGCGATGGGACCCGGCGACAAGCCGCTGCGGATGTCGTGCGCCTCGGGCGTCCCGGCCGCCTGGCAGGCCGCCGACGCCATCGCGGCGCGCCTGACCGGCGGCAAGCTCCCGAAGGTGCCGCTGCGCTACTTCAACCAGTGCGTCTCGCTGGGCCGCAAGGAGGGCCTGATCCAGTACGTCACCGCCGACGACCGCGCGGTGCGGGCGGCTCTGACCGGTCGGATCGCCGCCGTCTACAAGGAACTGGTCTGCAAGGGCGCGGCCTGGGGCGTCGCCAACCCCCTCCTCGTACCGGCCCCGAGGCGGCGCGTGGTGCGGGAGCGGGCGGATGCGGTGGCACCGGCGAACGCACCGGCCTGAGCCCGGGGTTCCGCCCGATGTTCCGCTTCGGGCGCGCGCGAAGGGCGTCCGGCGCCGGCCGTGCGGGCCACACCGGTTGTCGTCGGCGGTTCGGCGGCGACAACCGGGCGGCGCGGGCCGTGGCGGCCTCGCGCGGCACGCGGCTCGTGGCCGAACCGTGTGCCGCACGGGACGCGGTGCGCGTGTCCGGCCCGCTCCGGGGACGGGTGCCACATCCCGGGTCGCCCACACCCCCGAACCAGGATTCACCCCGCTCCCCGTCCGTGGACCGTGACTCAGGTGCCGTCGCCGTCGAATCCGGCCTCGGCGAGTGCCAGCATGTGCGCGGCGGACAGAGCGTTCCCCGGGTCGGCGGCCGTGGTCAGCAACCAGGTCGCTGCCGCGACGGACGAGCCGGGCGGCACGACCAGCAGTTCGCGGCGGCCCACCGCGCCGTGGCCCAGGACGATGGCATGCGCCTCCGCGTCCACGGCCGACAGGGCGACTTCGATGACGCGGCCGGCCACCCGGACCAGGGGTGGGACGTCGGGCCAGGCGACGGCGTCCACGCAGACGCGCGTGACGGTGCCGAGACCGGGGCCCAGGGCACCGACCAGCGCCGGGAGCTCCAGTTCCAGCAGGTCGCAGCGCGGCCACCAGGCCCCGCCGAGGGGACCGCGGCCGACCCCCGGGATGAGGGTCAGCCGGGCGGCCGGCATCCGGTAGGTACGGGGACCGTCCGGGGGGACACCCTCGGCCGGCGTTCCGGTGACGTCCACCGCGCGGACCGGGACGTCACCAGCCCCAGGCGCCCTCGTCGGCGCGCGTGGCCGGGGCGGGCGTTGCAGGCGCGGCCGGCGTGGCCGGGGGCGCGTCGTGGCAGGTGAAGCCGAGCCGGGTCAGTGCCCGGCGCATCTCGCCCGACGTGAAGTCCCGGCGGTCCTGCTTGGTGATCACTTCCCCGACCTGCATGACGGGGTAGACGCGGCGGCCGATGCTCACGGAGACGCCGGTGACCGGTTCGGGTGAGACACCGCTCATCGACTGCTCGACCTCGCTCTTGATCAGGTCGAAGGGGAAACGGGCGATGACACAGCGCATGGCGGACTCCACAGGGTTGGGGGGCAGACAGCGGAGGGATCGACCGTAGGCTCGCCCCGAACGCGGGGAGCGAATCCCGGTACCTGGACTACGAGTTGTTCGTGGGGGCGGAGCGACGGGCGCGGGGGGCCGCCCCACGGCCCGCGGCCCGCCTCCGACGGCCGCGCGCGGCGGATGCCGTGCGCTCGTTCCGTTCGGCGGCCGGAGCGGTGACCGTGACGGGTACGCCGGAGGGGGTGCGGGCGCCGGTGATGCGGTGCAGTTCGGACTCGCCCGGGCGGACCCGGACGGTGCGCGGAGTGATGCCGGCGTCGGTCATCAGGCGGTCCATCGCGCGCCGCTGGTGCGGCAGGACGAGGGTGACGACCGTGCCGGACTCGCCGGCCCGGGCGGTACGGCCGCCCCGGTGCAGGTAGTCCTTGTGGTCCCCGGGCGGGTCGACGTTGACGACGAGGTCGAGGCCGTCGACGTGGATCCCGCGGGCGGCGACGTTGGTCGCCACCAGGACCGTGACGTGGCCGTCCTTGAACTGGGCGAGCGTGCGGTTGCGCTGCGGCTGGGACTTGCCGCCGTGCAGGGCCGAGGCGCGCACCCCGACGGACAGCAGGTGCTTGGCCATCCGGTCGACCGCGTGCTTCGTGTCCAGGAACATGATGACCCGGCCGTCGCGGGCGGCGATCTCGGTCGCGGCGGTGTGCTTGTCGTCGTCGTGCACGTGCAGCAGATGGTGCTCCATGGTGCTGACGGCTCCCGCGGACGGGTCGACCGAGTGCACCACGGGGTCGTGGAGGTAGCGCCGTACCAGGAGGTCGATGTTGCGGTCCAGGGTGGCCGAGAACAGCAGCCGCTGGCCGCCGTCGGCGACTTGGTCGAGCAGGGCGGTCACCTGCGGCATGAAGCCCATGTCGGCCATCTGGTCGGCCTCGTCCAGGACGGTGACGGCGACCTGGTCCAGCCGGCAGTCCCCCCGCTCGATGAGGTCCTTCAGGCGGCCGGGTGTCGCGACGACGATCTCGGCGCCGCCGCGCAGCGCGCTGGCCTGACGGCCGATGGACATGCCGCCCACCACGGTGGCGAGCCGCAGCCGCAGGGCGCGGGCGTAGGGGGTGAGCGCGTCGGTGACCTGCTGGGCCAGTTCCCGGGTGGGGACGAGGACGAGGGCGAGCGGCTGGCGGGGCTGGGCCCGCTGCCCGTCCAGGCGGGCCAGCAGCGGCAGACCGAAGGCGAGCGTCTTGCCCGAGCCCGTGCGCCCCCGGCCCAGGACGTCCCGGCCGGCCAGCGCGTTCGGCAGCGTGGCCGCCTGGATCGGGAAGGGTACGGTGACGCCTTCGGCGCCGAGCGCGGCCAGCAGACGTGCGGGCATGTCCAGCTCGGCGAACGTCTCGACCGCCGGCAGCGGTTCGGTGAGGGTGACCGGCAGGGCGAAGTCCTGCCGGCGGGTGCCGGAGCGTGCGCCCGCTCCGCTCCTTCGTCCGGTGACCGGACGGGGGCTCTGCCGACCCTGCTCCTGCGTGCGGGAGCGGCTGCCGCGCGTGCCACCGGCCGTCCGGGTGGACGTCCGGTCCGCGCGGAAGCGACCTGAGTCGCCGCCGGTGCGACGGGTGCGGTTCATGAGGGAACCTTCCTCGATGCGGCGCATCGAGGAATTCCGCTCAGCGGCGAACGAGCCGCGCGTGGATTCACAAGAATGAGCCGAGGGAAATGCGAAAATCCGGACCGGGCCGGGAAAGCAATGGGCTGGGGCCCGCACCCCGAGAGCGCGGGCCCCAGCACCATGTGGCGCGTCAGCGTCAGGCAGGAACGATGTTCTCGGCCTGCGGGCCCTTCTGGCCCTGCGTGACGTCGAAGGTAACCTTCTGGCCTTCCTGAAGCTCGCGGAAGCCGGAGGTGGCGATGTTCGAGTAGTGGGCGAACACGTCGGCGCCGCCGCCGTCCTGCTCGATGAAGCCGAAGCCCTTTTCCGCGTTGAACCACTTCACGGTGCCAGATGCCATATTGAATCTCCCTCGGGGGCAATGCCGGACTCCGCACTTTACGGAGCCGAGTCGCCGCAATGATCACCCCTCCGGAAGAATCCGGAAAGCTCTGCAAAGAAAAAATCTCTGGCAACCAAAACTGCAACTGCTATCACGCTAACACAGGCCGGCCGGAAGCCCCACGCGTTTTCGCCATCGTCCAGGAATTCTCATCCCGCCGCCGTCCGGATTTCTGTAGTGGCGGGTCTAGGTATCCGTACCGCGTTCATCGAGCCGCCGGCGCATGTCCCGGTTCATGCGGAGGGCGTCGTCGAGCTCGTCCTCCAGGGAGATGATGCGGCACGCGGTCTCGATGGGTGTGCCCTGGTCCACGAGCTCCCGGGCGCGGGCGGCGATGCGCAGCTGGCGGCGCGAGTACCGGCGGTGGCCGCCCTCGGAACGCAGCGGGGTGATCAGTTCGGCCTCGCCGATGGCCCGGAGGAAGGCGGGCGTGGTGCCGAGAACGTCGGCGGCACGCCCCATCGTGTAGGCGGGGTAGTCGTCGTCGTCCAGGTTGCCGGCGGCGGGGGCGTTCTCAGCGGGCATGGCACCTTCGTTTCGGGGACGCGGCCAGGAACCCGGGCGTGCGCGGCACCCGTGCTCCGAGGCGTTCGTCACCCTCCGCGTCGTCCGACAACCCTAACTCCGGCAGTCCAGCAGATCTGTCCTCGCCGGGACAGAATCCCTTCCCTACGGCCGCCGCAGGAGCCCCCGCTCCATGGCCACCACCACCGCCCTCGTCCGGTCGTTCACGTCGAGTTTGGCGAACAGGCGCAGCAGGTGCGTCTTCACCGTGGCCTCGGCGATCATCAGGCGCCTGCCGATCTCGGCGTTGGTGAGGCCGTCCGCGACGGCGTCGAGGACGTCGGTCTCGCGGTCGGTCAGCGGGTCGTGCACGGGCCGCCGCATCCGCGCGACCAGTTTCTCGGCGACCCGGGGAGCGAGGACCGTCTCGCCGCGCGCCGCCGCGTGGATGGCGTCGACCAGCTGCTCGCGGGTGGTGTCCTTGAGCAGATAGCCGATGGCACCGGCCTCCACGCCGCGCTCGATGTCGGTGTCGGTGTCGTAGGTCGTCAGGATCAGCACCCGGGTCCGCGGGTACCGGGCGACGATCTCGGTGGTCGTGGCCACCCCGTCGAGCACGGGCATCCGCAGATCGACCAGGGCCACGTCGGGGTCGTACCGCTCCACGAGGCCGAGCGCCGCGCGCCCGTCGCCCGCCTCGCCGACGATCTCGATGCTGTCCTCGCCGGCGAGCAGCGCGAGGACTCCGGCCCGCATGACGGTGTGGTCGTCCACCACGACGACGCGCAGTGTTCCCGTGCTCATGCCTCCACCTCGCCCGTCAGAGGGACCACCGCCAGGATCCGCGTCCCGTCGCCCACCGAACTCGTCACCGTGAGCCTCCCGCCCAGTTCCGCCAGACGCTTGCGCATGCCGTCGAGCCCGAAGCCCCGCGACTCCTCCACCACGAACCCGGTGCCGTCGTCGGTGACCTCCAGCTCCACACCGTACGGACGCCGGGCCAGCACCACCCCGACCGTGGACGCGCGGGCGTGCTTGCGCACGTTGGCCAGGGACTCCTGGGTGCAGCGCAGCAGCGCGATCCGGGTCTGCTGGTCGCACTCCAGGTCCGCGAGGTCGGCGACCACGGTGAGCCCCGTGTCCTCCGCGAAGCGGTCCAGCGTACGGCGCAGGGTCCGCGCCACCGAGCCGGCCGCCACCCGGCCCGGCCCGGGCTGCCCGGCCGAGCCGACCAGCTCCCGGGCCTCGGCCAGGTTCTCCCGGGCGGTGGACTCGATCGACCGCAACTGCTGGGCGCTGCGCGCCGGATCGCCGGCCATGCCCTCCCGTGCCGCCTCCGCGAGCACGATGATCGAAGCGAAGCCCTGCGCGAGCGTGTCGTGGATGTCCCGTGCGATGCGTTCCCGTTCGTCCGCCGCGCCCTGGCGCTGGTGCGCCTCGGACAGCTGTGCCTGGGTCCGCTCCAACTCCTCGATGAGCCGGGCCCGTTCGCTGCTCTGCGCGACGACCGAGTGCGCCCACAGGCCGATCAGCACGCCCACCGCGACCACGATCAGGGTGGAGACCACCGTCTCGCCGAAGAACTCCGCCGACCAGCCCTGCCGGACCAGGGCCCCGGCCAGCGTGGATCCGGTGGCCAGTGCGAGGAAGACCATCGAGACCCGTGGCGTGCGCCCGAACATCCAGTAGTGCGGCAGCGTCACCATGAACAGCGCCGCGTAACTGCTGCCCAGACACGCCAGCCCGCCGAGTGCGAGCACGAGCACCGACAGGTAGACGTTCGGACGGACGACGGGATTTCCGGGGAAGCGGTCGAGCGCCGCGTAGCACAGCACCACGCAGGCCAGCAGTCCGAGCGCCCGGTACGCGCTCCCGCCGGGCGGGGCCGTCGCCACCAGCCCGACGGCCATCGCCCCGAACAGCGCCCAGCACACCGTGTTCCACCGGCGCAGCGACGTGGCCCAGAAGGCACCGGGCGAGGGGTCGGCGAGAGCGGTCATACCGATCAACGTACGTCGACCACCGCTCGCCCGTCCGCCGGATGCGCCGGAGCATCGGCCCCGCGTCCGGCCGCCCGCGCGGGCCACCAGCTCGCCTCGCCGAGCAGCAGCATCGCCGCCGGCAGGACCATGATCCGGACGATGAACGCGTCGAGCAGCACGGCGACCGCGAGGACGAAGCCGATCTGTTTCATCTCGATGATGTGCAGGAAGACGAAACTGACGAAGACGGTCGTCATCACCACCGCCGCGCTGGTCACCACGCTCGCCGACCCGCGGATGCCGTCGAGCACGGCCTGCCGCGTGGATGCGCCCGCGAGCACGGCCTCCCTGATCCGGCTCACCACGAACACCTGGTAGTCCATCGAGAGTCCGAAGAGGATCACGAAGAGGAACAGCGGTACGCGCGAGCCGATCGAGCCGGTGGAGTGGAAGTCCAGCAGCCCCTCGGCCCACGTCCCCTGGAAGACGAGGACGAGCAGCCCCAGCGAGGCCGCCGCGGACAGCAGGTTCAGCACGACCCCGATGAGGGCCAGCACCAGCGAGCGGAACGCGTAGGCGGTCATCGCGAACGTCACGAGCAGCAACGCGCCGAGGACCAGCGGGAGCGTGCCGTTCTGGTGGGCGGGATAGTCGGTGTACCGGGCCACGTCACCGCTCACTGCGGACTCCGCCCCGCCGACCCGGCCGACGGTCGCGGGCAGGTACTTCTCGCGGAGCCGGTCCAGGGAGTCGTACGCCTGCTCGGAGTTGCCCAGGTACGGCACCCTCAGCTCCAGCACGCTGATCCGGTGGTCGGCCGAGGTCCGCACGGGGGAGGCGCCGCTGAACAGCGGGTCGGCGCCGGCGCGCCGGGCCAGCTCGCGCAGCGCCCCGGCGACCTGACCGGAGCGCGCGGCGTCGGCGCGTACGACGACCTGGTGCGTGACCCGCTGCTCCGGGAACGCCTCGTTGAGGCGGTCGTAGACCCGCATGGCCGGGATGTCCCGGGAGTGGGTGTCCCGGCTCATCTCCGTGATCTTCAGCCCGGCCAGCGGGGTGGCGAGCGCCAGCAGGGCGAGGACGGAGACGCACAGGGTGGCCGACGGGTGCCTGCGCGCCGGCCGCAGCAGGGCGTTCCACACCCGGCCGCCGCTGTCGGCGTCGCGTGCCCGGCGCGGCGGCTTCCCGCGCCCGGCCCGGCGCAGCGCCCTGCGCTCGGCCCGCTGCCCGAGCTTGACCAGCAGCGCCGGCAGCGCCGTCAGCGAACTGGCCACCGCGACCAGGACGACCACGATCGTCCCGGTGGCCAGCGAGGAGAAGATGACGTCGGAGGCGAGGTACAGCGTCGCGGTGGACGCCACGACCGCGCACCCCGAGACCACGACCGCCCGGCCCGAGGTCGCCGCGGCCAGCTCCACCAGCGCCTCGGCGCTCAGCCGGCCGGCCGCGCGGGCGCGCTCCTCGCGTTCCCGCTTGAGATAGAAGAGCGTGTAGTCCACGCCGACCGCGAGGCCGATCATCAGGATGACGTTCGTGCCGACACCGGCGTCGGGGGAGAGGTGCGAGGCCACCATCGACAGGCCGACGGCCGCCGCGATCGACGACAGCGCGAGCAGCAGCGGCACCCCCGCCATCGTCACGGACCCGAAGACGACCAGCAGGGTGACCAGGGTGACGGGAAGGGTGATCTTCTCGGAGAGCGCCAGGTCATGGCCGCGCTGCTCGTCCACGCCCTTGCTGATGGAGGGACTCCCGGTCTCTTCGAGGAGCAGCCCTGGATGAGCCTTCCCCACCGCCTCCGTCTGGGCGGTCAGCGCGTCGACCTTGTCCTTCGCGTCCCGCTCCTCGCCCTTCAGGGCCACCGCGACCCTGAGGATCCGACGGTCCCCGGACCACACCGGGTCGGCCACGCCGGCGACCTCGGGCAGCCGCTCCATCCGCGAGGTCAGCTCCTCGGCGGCGCCCCGGGCCGCTGCCCGGTCGAGAGGGCCCGACCGTGCCGAGATCAGCACCTGCTCGGTCGAGAGCCGTTCCAGATGCCCCTCGGCGGCCATCGCCTCCGCCCGCCCGGCCTCCCCGACCCGGTAGTCGGCCGTCGTCGCGCTGTGCGTGCCGACGGCACCACCGGCCCCCAGGCACACCCCCACGAAAACGAGCCAGCCGACCACGGCCCGCCAGGGGTGCCGGGCGCTCCAACGCGCCATCCGTACGGTGAGTGAATTCATACGGAAAGGCTTGCCGCTGGGGGCAACTCGGGGACAGAGGTACCTGGTTGAACCTGCCGTCCACCGATCGGTGGACGGGGGCGCGCGCTCACCCGTCCCCGGGCCCGCGGCAGCCGGCGCGGGCCCGGGGACGGGGCGGCCGGCTCGGCTATGTGTTGGGGTCCGCCGCGCTGATCTCGCTCAGCGCGGAGTTGGTGTCGCGCTCGACGGCCAGGTCGCCCAGGGAGACGATGCCGACCACGCGGTCCCGGTCGGGATCGACCACCGGCAGGCGGCGTACCGCCTTCTGCCGCATGAGGTCGACCGCGCGGTCGACCGGGTCGTCCGGGGTGACCGTGGTCAGGTCGGTGCTGCACGCGTCCTGGACGCGCACGCCGCTGACGTCACCGCCCTCCGCGAGGATCCGCACGGTGAGGTCCCGGTCGGTGACCAGGCCACGCGGGTGGCCTTCCTCCGTCACCAGGACCGCGCCGATGTCCTCGTCCCGCATACGGCGGGCGACGTCGGCGACGTAGGTCTGCGGGTCGACCTCGACCGGCGGGGCGGTCATCACTTCCCGCACCATGTGTGCTGTCGCCATGGCAGAACCTCCCGAATGTGTGTCTCGTCGTGTCGGCTCTCGTTCGTGCCGGTGCGCTAGCCGGACTACCACGAATACGGCGATCCATGTCTGCTTCGATGCGATATGTGGGGCTGTGTACGTATCTGCCTCCATGGGCACCCGTCAGTCACTCCCACCCCTTCGGCAACACCTGACCGCACCAGCGGGAGGAAGCATGATCAGCCATCAGCATCTGGTGGAAGAGGTGGCGGCACGGGCCCGTCTCGGCGACGAGGAGGCCGCCGACGCCGCCGTTCACCTCGTCCTCGCGGCGCTGAGCAGTCGCCTGGACCCACCGCACCGGGAGCATCTGCGGCAGGCCGTACCGCCCCATGAACGCGGCGCGCTGGAAATCGGTGCGCTGCGGCACGGTGCCGACGTACGGCGCGGTGGCGAGGCGCCGCACGGCCCGGCCGACCCGCTCGACGCGTTGCTGGCCGACGTGGCCCGGCCCGTGGACGCCACCCCGGAGCAGGCGCTGTTCCTGGCGCGGACGGTCGTCTCCCGGATCACGGCCGCGGACACCGGCCTGGAGGCCGACCTGCGCGGCGCCCTTCCGGACGAGTTCGGACCGCTGTTCACCGAACCCGGCCCGCAGTCGGAGCCGCCGGGCCGGTGACCGGGGGAGGCTCCGCCACCTGATCCGCGCGCCGCGGCCTCGCCGTCGGCCGCACCGATTGGACTTGCCGGTCCATTTTTTGCGGCGCACAGTGGCCCGCACACCGCGAGACAAGGGAGATCGCGCCATGAGCGGACGGCTGCGGAACAAGACGGCGCTGGTCACGGGATCGACCAGCAACATCGGACAGGCGATCGCCGAGGCGTTCGCCGCCGAGGGGGCGCACGTCATCGTGTCCGGGCGGAACCAGGAACGGGGGACACAGGTCGTCGACGGGATCCGGGCGTCCGGCGGCCGGGCCGACTTCCTGGCGGCGGACCTCGACGGCAGTGCCGAGGCCGCCCAGGACCTGGCCGCCCGGGCCCGCGAGACCCTGGGCGGGCGGATCGACATCCTGGTCAACAACGCGGGCGTCTACCCGGCCCCCGGCACCACCGCCACCGATGAGAAGACCTTCGACGAGGTCTACGCGGTGAACGTCAAGGCGCCGTTCTTCCTCACGGCGGCCGTCGTCCCGGGCATGACGGAGTCCGGCGGCGGAGCGATCATCAACCTCGGCTCGTGGATCGCCCGCCTGGGCGTTCCTCTCGGCGCGCTCTACAGCTCCACCAAGGGAGCCATGGAGACCCTCACCCGGGCGTGGGCCGCGGAGTTCGGCCCGCTGGGCGTGCGGGTGAACGCCGTCTCACCGGGCGTGATCCAGCCCCCGGCGCCGGAGGGCGGCGAGCCCCATCCGGGCGAGATCATGATGAAGGGCACGCCGGCCGGCGGCCTCGGCACGCCGGACGCCATCGCCCACGCCGCGGTCTGGCTGGCCAGTGACGAGGCGGCCTTCGTGCACGGAACGGTGGTGGACGTCGACGGAGGCAGGACAGGCGTCGCCGTCGTCGCCGCGTCACGCTGACCAGTCGCTGATCAAGAAGATCGTAAGGACCACGCGCTCCGCGTCCCTCCGCTGCCGCCTTCCGTTCCGGAGGGGCGCCCGGTGCTGGTCAGTGCGCCGGGGTCTCTTCTGTCCCATGGGGGGATGTCGTCCACCCGTCCACCCGTCCGCCTGAGACCGGTGCCGAGGCGAGCCCGCCGCTCGCCCCCCGCCCGCTGCGAGGACCTGGCGTAGGCCGCGGCGCGGCAACCGCGGCCCTGTCGGCAGGCGGCGGGTTCTTCCGGTCTCCGGACGCGCCGCCGGGCCGGGCGCGGTCGCGACCGGGGTGGCTGTGCCGGGGCCGTTCAGCCGGGTGCCGGACGCGCGCGGGACGAGGGGTGCCTCAGCACGCGTTCGGGTCTGGCCGGGGGGCTGCCGGGCACCGCCGGTTTCCGGACGCGCCGCCGGGCCGGGCGCGGTCGTGACCGGGGTGGCTGTGCCGGGGCCGTTCAGCCGGGTGCCGGACGCGCGCGGGACGAGGGGTGCCTCAGCACGCGTTCCGGTCTGGTCGCGGGACTGCCGGTCACCCCCGCCGGGCCTGCCGGGCGTTGTCTTCGGTACCGCCCTGACCGGCGCCGGCACGGGCCTGATCACGCCGCCCCGTTTCGCCGCGCCGGCCGCGCGCACGCCCATGGAGCGCCTCGGCCGGACCATGGGCGCCGCCGGACTCGGCCGCGAACGCGGCGACGCGGGCGGGCCTCTCCTCCTCGCCGCGGTCGCCTCGTTCACCACGCTCACCCATGGCTTCGGCGCCCTCGCGGCGCTGGTCGGGGCGGGCGCGCCGGCCCGGGACCGAACGGTGAATCGGCCGCTCCCGCCCCGGCTCGCCCTGGCCGACGTACGGCCGAGTGGTACGGGCAGCCGCGAGGCGAGGCCGTCCACCTCGCCGGCGGGGGCCGGGACGCGTGCCCGGGCAGCCGGTGCGTGCGGCTGTCCGGGCCGGTGCGCCGGTGGTCAGGAGGGTTCCCGGCCGCGACGGGGCATACGGAAGACCAGGCGCCGACGACACCAGGCGACGCACACGCGCGGCGACCCGCGAACACAGGAGGCCACGACATGGCAGGGGCGGAAAGAACCGGGACCGACCGGCAGCGGCAGGGGGCGGAACCCCGTGCCCGTGTCCGGCTGGCCGACGCGCTGGAAGCCATCGGTGCCGGAGCCTACGTCGTCGACGAGCAGGGCCACATCCTCGCCGCGAACACCGGCGCCGAACGCCTGCTGGGCCGGCCCGCCGCTGACCTGCTCGGCCAGGACGCCCACGATCTGCTGCACCGCGGGCCGAAGGGCCAGCCGCTGCCCACGACGCAGTGCAGCATGCGGCAGGCGTTCCACGCCGGGAGCCCGGCGCAGGGCCACCAGGAGTACTTCCTGCGCGGTGACGGTTCCCTGCTGCCCATCTCCTGGACGATCACCCCCTACGACCTCGGCGACACCGGCGGCCGTCGGACCGGCACGCTCGTCGTCTTCCACACCCCCGAGCAGACGGCCTCCACGGAGCCGCGCCCGGAGCAGGCCGCCGAGTCGCTGACCGACTTCGAGCGGCTGGCCCTGCTCGCCGAGACCACCACTCGGCTGACCTCCACCCTCGACGTCGACGAGGCGCTGCGCCGGCTGGTGTCCCTGGTGCTGCCCCGGCTGGCGGACTGGGCCGTCATCGACCTGATCACCGAACACGACGAGGTGTGGCGCACCGCCGTGGTGCACGCCGAAGGCGACCGCCTGGTGCACCACGAGGACCTCGAAGGGCCGATGCCGCCGGTGCCCGAGGAGTCGCTGATGCCCCTGTCCCGGGCCCTGCGCGGCGTGGCCTCCGCCCTGGCCGGGCCCGCCACCTATCGGCGCGCCCCGGATTCCGGCATCGCCGTCGAGCAGCGCCGTCTGTTCGAGGCCACCGGCATCCATTCCGCGGCCATCGCCCCCATCCGCGGCACCCGTGAAGTCCTGGGAGCCCTCACCCTGGGCCGTGCCGAGAAGCCGGGGGACTTCACGACGGGTGACCTGCCCCTGCTGGAGGACATCGCCCGCCGCGCCGGGGTGGCCCTGGACAACGCCCGCCTCTACCAGCGCCAGCGCGCGGTCGCCGAGACCATGCAGAACCACCTGCTGCCGCAGATGCCGCGGGTCCCCGGACTCGAGATGGCCGTCCGCTATCTGCCCGCCCCGGACGCCTCCCAGGTCGGTGGCGACTGGTACGACGCCTTCACCCTGTCCGACGGTGCCACCGCCCTGGCCATCGGGGACGTCGTGGGCCACGACCTGGAGGCCGCGGCCGGCATGGCCCAGCTGCGCAACATGCTGCGCGCCTACGCCTGGGCCGGGCTGGAGCCGCCCAGCCGTATCGTCCAGCGGCTCGATGAGGCGATCATGCCCATCACCGACGTCACCATGGCCACCCTCGTCCTCGCCCGGCTCACCCGGACGGACGACGGCAACTGGCAACTGACCTGGACCAACGCGGGCCACCCCCCGCCCCTGCTCGTCACCCGTGACGGTCTGGCCCACTACCTCACCGAAGGCCACAGCCTCCTGCTGGGAACGGGCGCCGGCACGGCCCGCCCCGACGCCACCACGCTGCTGCCCCCGGGCTGCACCCTCCTGCTGTACACCGACGGCCTCATCGAGGCACCCGGCCACACCCTCGACGAGGGCCTGAACCGGCTGCGCCAGCACGCCGCCGCCCTCGCCCACCGTCCCCTGCCGTCCCTGACCGACCAGCTCCTGCGCCGCGTCCACCCACCCGGCCTCGACGACGTGGCCCTCCTCGCCCTGCGCACACCGCTCCAGCCGAACGCGGGCCGGACGACGCCCCGCAGACGGTGAGTCAGCCGGCCCCGCGCGGCTCGGTCTCGCGGCCCTCGGCCGCCTCCAGCAGCCCCACGAACATGGTCCGGTGGAGCACTTCCACGTGCCGGCGCGCGATGTCGGCCGCCGCCGCGGTGTCGCCGGCGCGCAGGGCGCCGACCAGGGCGTGGTGTTCGCGGTTGGACTCGCGCAGGGCGTCCATCGGGTACGGCAGGTAGTAGCGGTAGAGCTGCTGGAGCACGCCGCGGTAGGCCTCGGCCGCCGCGGGCACGCCGGTGGCGGCGGCGACGGCGAGGTGGAACCGCTCGTCGCAGCCGTGGAACTCCGCCCAGGTCGGAACCTGGTCCATCTCGTCGGCCAGCCGCTGCAGGTGCGCGACGGCGGTCTCGTCGGCGTTGCGGGCGGCCAGATGGGCGAGGCCGCACTCCAGGACGAGCCGCTGGTCGACGAGCGCGTGCACCTCGCTGTTGCGCGCGCGGTAGGAGTCCATCGCGCCCACCACTCCCCGGGCGGGCCGCTCGGCGACGCGGGTGCCTCCGTTGCGGCCCCGGCGGCGCTCCAGGACACCGTCCTGGCAGAGCGTGGACAGGGCGCGGCGGACGGTGATCTCCCCGACGTCGAGCGCGGCGGCGATCCGGTCGGTCGGCGGAAGCTTCTCGCCCGGGGCGAGCAGTCCCAGGTCGACGGCGAGTCCGATGCGCGCGCGCACGGTGTCCAGGGCCGTGAGCCGGCGGATGCCGTCGAGCGCGGGGGCGTTGAACGGCAGAGCCGCCGTGTCGGGGCCGTCCTGGGGGTGAGGCATGTCGTCAATGTAGCGAGACCGGAAAAGGAATCAAAGTGAGCCTATTGCTTAACAGCTCACCTTGAGCTAATTTCCTCGCCATGTCCCGCCCCCTCCCCCTCGCCCTCGTCCAGGCACCTCCCCGCCCGGCGACGGCGCCCCTCTCCGGGTTCGCCGAGGACGTCGAGCAGGTGCTGGCCCGCTTTCCGCAGACCCGCCTCGCCGTCTACCCGGAACTGCATCTGTGCGGCGTCGACGGTCCGCCGTCGTCGACCGAGCAGCTTCAGGAAGCCGCCGAGCCACTGGACGGCCCGCGCTCCCGGCAGCTCGCCGAACTGGCCGGTGACCTCGGCATCTGGCTCGTGCCGGGCACCGTGTGCGAGCGCGGCGAGCGCGGCGAGCTGTTCAACACGGCGCCGGTCTACTCGCCCGACGGCCGCCTCGCCGCCTCGTACCGCAAGATCTTTCCCTGGCGGCCGCACGAGCCGTACGACCCCGGCGACCGCTTCGTCGTGGCGGACCTGCCGGGCGCCGGCCGTATCGGCATCTCGATCTGCTACGACGCCTGGTTCCCGGAGGTGGCGCGCCACCTGGCCTGGCTCGGCGCCGAAGTGATCGTCAACCCGGTCATGACCACCACGGCGGACCGCGCCCAGGAACTCGTCCTGGCCCGGGCCAACGCCATCGTCAACCAGGTCTTCGTGCTCAGCGTCAACACCGCCGGCCCCGTCGGCACCGGCCGCAGCCTGGTGGTGGACCCCGAGGGGCGGGTGCGTGCCGAGGCCCCCGACTCGGCCGCCACCGTGCTGACCGACGTACTCGACCTGGACGACGTCAAGCGCGTCCGCACCTTCGGTACGGCGGGGCTCAACCGCATGTGGGACCAGTTCACCGACGCCGACACCCCGATCGACCTACCGCTGTACGGCGGCCGTATCGACCCCGGCCGCTGGCGCCCCGCCACCGGCTGACCCTCCCCCGCCCGCTCGCCCGTCCCCCCGGAGCTCGCTCCGGAGCTCGCCATGGAGCCCGTTATGGAGAACGCCCCCGCTCAGGGCCTCACCCGTGCGCTGACGCTCAGATCCGTCGTCCTGTTCGGCCTCGCCTACATGACCCCGCTGATCGTGCTCGGCACGTTCGGCGTCGTGGCCGAGAGCACCGGCGGCACCGTACCGACCGCCTATCTGCTGGCCCTGCTCGCCATGCTGTTCACCGCCCACAGCTACGGGAAGATGGCCGCCGCACACCCCGTGGCGGGGTCGGCGTACACCTACGTCCGCAAGGCCATCGACTCCCGGGTGGGCTTCCTGATCGGCTGGGCCACCCTGCTCGACTACTTCTTCCTCCCCATGGTCATCTGGCTGATCGGCGGGGCCTACCTCCAGGCCCAGTTCCCGGGCGTCCCGTTCTGGGTGTGGATCATCGGCTTCATCGTGCTGACCACCGCCCTGAACGTGCGGGGCATCAAGACGGCCGAGCGGGCCAACGACCTGCTCATGACCTTCCAGGTCCTGGTGATCGGCATCTTCGTCGCGCTGTCCCTGCGGCATGTGCTGCACACCGGGGGCGCCGGGGCGCTGGCCGGCACGGCACCGTTCGCCAACCACGCCACCACCCTGGCGGGCATCTCCGCCGGAGCGGCGATCGCGGCCTATTCCTTCCTCGGTTTCGACGCGGTCACCACGCTCACCGAGGAGACCATCGAACCGCAGCGCACCATGCCCCGGGCCATCCTGCTGATCGCCCTGCTCGGCGGCGGCATCTTCGTCGCCGTCGCCTGGGCCACCCAGCTGGCCCACCCCGGCAGCACCTTCGACGACCCCAGCTCGGCCGCCTTCGAGATCGCCCGGACCATCGGCGGCGACCTGTTCTCCTCGGTCTTCCTGGCCGGCCTGGTCGTGGCCCAGTTCGCGTCCGGCATCGCCGCCCAGGCGAGCACGTCCCGGCTGCTCTACGCGATGGGCCGCGACTCCGTCCTCCCGCGCCGGGTCTTCGGCCACATCCACCCGCGCTACCGCACGCCCGTCCTCAACATCCTCCTCACCGGCGTGGTCGGCCTGATCGCCCTGCGGCTGAGCGTCGCGACCTCCACCTCCTTCATCAACTTCGGCGCCTTCATCGCCTTCACCTTCGTCAACCTCGCGGTCATCGCCACGTATGTGCGCGAACGACGCGCGGGCCGCCGCCCCGGCCCGCTGGGCCATGTGATCGCCCCCGCGATCGGCGCCGCCGTGGACATCTGGCTCCTGACCCACCTCGACACCAAGGCCCTCGTCCTCGGTGCCGTCTGGCTCACCCTCGGCATCTGCTATCTGGCCTACCTGACCCGAGGCTTCCGCACACCCCCGCCGGAGCTGACCTTCGAGGAGGAGCCGCCGGCCGTCCCGGAGCGGGTGTGACCCCGGGCGCGTCGGCCGTCCCGGAGCGGGTGTGACCCCGGGCGCGCCGGCCGCCTCGGCCGGTGAGGGGCCGAGGGGCAGGCGCCGCTGGGCGGAGGTTCTGCCCCGTCCGGTGGAGGCCGGCGCGCGGTGGGGCCGGCGCGCGGGGATCCTTCCGACGGAAGCCTCGGCGCCGGACGGTCAGCGTCGACGGGAAACGCGAGGGAGCAGGGAGGAGGCTGATGTGGACCTGAGCGCTCCTGTCCCGCCCGCACGGCCGTACCCGGCGGCCCGGACGCTCGGCCGGAGTCGGCGCCCACGTCTCCGGTGTCTCCTGGGCGGGCCCGGCACGAAGGAGCGCGCGTCGGGCGCCGGCGCCGTCCCCCCGGTGAAGCCCGTCCTCCCGGCGTCCCGCCTCAGCCGCCGGGGGGACGTCCGCCATGCCTGAGCTGCCGGACGTCGAGGGGTTCCGGAAGGTGCTCGCATCCTGCGCGACAGGACGGGTCATCCAACGCGTGGACGTACGCGACACGGGCGTCCTGCACGGGGTCGGCCCGCGAGGTCTCCGTGACGCGTTGGAAGGCCGACGCTTCACCGAGCCGGAGCGGCACGGGAAGTGGCTGCTGGCCCACACCGCCGACGGCCCCACTGTCCTGCTGCACTTCGGCATGACGGGCAGGCTGGTCTGCGGCGGTCCGCACGATGCGGTGGAGGCCCACGACCGGGTTCTGTTCACCCTGAGCGGCGGCCGTCAGCTGCGCTACCGCGACCAGCGCAAACTCCAGGGCCTCTGGCTGGCCCACGACGACGCGGAGGTCAGCCGGCGGCTGGAGCGCCAGGGCCCCGACGCGATGGCGGTGAGCCGCGAGGAGTTCGAGACCGCGCTGGCCTCACGCCGCGGCCACGTCAAGGCCGCCCTCACCGACCAGTCCGTCCTGGCCGGCCTCGGCAACCTGCTCGCGGACGAGATCCTGTGGCGCGCCGGGCTGCGCCCCGACAGCCGGGCGAGTGACCTCGACCGGGCCGACCGCCGCCGCCTGTACACGCACATGCGCCGTACCCTCCGCGACGCGGTCGCCGCGGGCTGCGTCCCACCGCGCGACTCCTGGCTCACCGGCCACCGCGACGACCCGGACCCGGCCTGCCCCCGCTGCGACTCCCCTCTGCGCCGTTCCCGGATGGCCGGCCGCGGCACGGTGTGGTGCCCGCGGTGCCAGCCGGACGGGTCGTGACCCCAGGGGGCGCGGTACGCCGGCGGAATCGGCGTCACCGGACCGGACAAGGGCGTGGCGCCGTCCACCCGTGGAACGGGCCGGACGGCGCCACACATCGCACCGGAGACTCATCCGGGGAAGGGCTTGCTCGCGTCCTCCTCGGCCTTGATGCACGCGTTGAGCTTCTTCTGGATGGCAGCCGCCTCGTTGAGCGCCTTCCGGGCCGCCGCGGTCTCCCCCAGCCGCTTCAGCTGCGCGGCCTTGTCCTTGAGGGCGGCGATCTGCCGGCGCATCTGGTCCTTGTCGCACCTGATGGCCGCCTTGGTGGAGACCGCGCCCTGGCCGGCCGACGTGGCGGCGTGAGTGGGCACCGACGTGATGAGGAGGCCTCCGACGATGGCCGCGGAGACGGCCAGGGCGGAGAAGCGCTTGGTCATGAGGTGATTCCCCCGGATATGGCTTGAGTTGGTCGAAGCGGATCTTACAAGCGGGGCGCCGGCCGAGCCGTCGCCGCCTCCTGCGGGACCTGCTCCGCCCCGCCTCCGCCGAGGCCGCGCGGATGACGCGTGACGTCCCGGCGGACGTGGACGCGGGACCGCCGGCTTCAGCGGGTGCTGAGCATTCCCTCGCGCAGGCGGGTCAGGCAGCGGGAGAGCAGTCGGGAGACGTGCATCTGGGAGACACCGAGGCGTTCGCCGATCTGGGCCTGGGTGAGTTCCTCCACGAAGCGCATGTGGATGATCTGCCGGTCCCGCTCGTCGAGTTCGGCGATCAGGGGAGCCAGGGCGTGGAAGTCCTCCACCAGCTCCAGCGCCGTGTCCTCGGCGCCGATGAAGTCCTGCAGAGCCGCTTCGCCCTCCTCGCTGCCGTTGATCGTGGCGTCCAGGGAGGAGGAGTTGTAGCCGTTGGCGGCCAGGCGGGCCTCGCGGACCTCGTCCTCGGACAGGCTCATCAGCTCCGACAGTTCCTTGTCGGTCGGGGTGCGGCCCAGCCGGCTGCGCAGTTCCTCGGTGGCGCGGGCGAGCTGGACGCGGGCCTCCTGCAGGCGGCGGGGCACGTGGACGGCCCAGGTGGTGTCGCGGAAGAACCGCTTGATCTCTCCGACGATGTACGGAATGGCGAAGGAGGTGAACTCCGCCTCCCGCGACAGCTCGAACCGGTCGATCGCCTTGATCAGGCCGATCATGCCGACCTGGACGATGTCCTCCATCTCCTCCGGCCCGCGGCTGCGGAAGCGGCCGGCCGCGTAGCGGACCAGGGACATGTTCATCTCTATGAGCGTGTTCCGGGCGTAGCTGTACTCCTGGGTGCCCTCTTCCAGGACCGCCAGCTGCTCGAAGAACAACCGTGAAAGCTCCCGGGCGTCCTTGGGCGCCACCTGGGAGGGATCGGCGACTTCGGGCAGTCCGGTGGTCTGCGTGTCGGCTGCCGTCGTGCTCGTGAGCACCATGCTGTTCCCCTCCCGCGATCGATCTGTCCGCCAGCGCCGACGGGATGCGGTCGGCGTCTTCGCGCTGCTACCCCCTCATCCTGCGCCTACACCCGGGCCCGGACGGATCGGGTGACGCCCTGGCGGACACCAACCGGCGGATCCGGGGCAGACGTGGGGACACAGCGGGACGGACGAAGGAGGAGAACATGGCCGGGGACTCCTCGGTGAGGGCAGTGGGATGGGCGCGCTCGCTGCCGATCAGCAGCGGGGTGAAGGCGGCCCGGGACTGGACGCGCGCCCACCTGGCGGCGCTCGGCTGGACCGAGACGGCGCCGGACCTGGTGGACTCGGTGCTGTTGACGGTGTCCGAGCTGGTCACCAACGCTCACGTGCACGCCCGCAGCACAGCACAGCTGATCCTCACCTGGGACCAGGTGTGTCTGCACGTCACCGTCCACGACGCCTCTCCTCGGCTGCCTGAGCCGCGTGACCCCGGAGCCGGTGCACTGGGCGGACGCGGTCTGCTGCTGGTCGACGCGCTGGCCGACACCGTGGAGGTCCACCGCTGCCCGCACGGCAAGGACGTCACCGCGTGCTTTCAGCCACCCTCGCGCTCGACCGTCACATAGGCGAGCCGGCACACACGCGGGGACCGGCTGAGCTTCAGCCGGTCCCCGCGTGTGGAAGGGATGGTGGGTCAGGGTCACCATCGGTACCAGCGACCGCGGCCACCACCCGCGGTGGTGGAGCGCATGACGAAGCCGAGCAGCCAGAGCACCAGGACGGCGACGGCGACCCACCAGAGAACCTTGATGGCGAATCCGGCGCCGAAGAGAATCAGCGCGAGGAGCAGAACAAGCAGCAAGGGAACCATAGTTATCTACCTCCTGCCCCACCGATTGCCCTGGGTTGGTTCCCGCATTCCTCGAAAACGCCTTGTTTGTGAAGGAAAAGCGGGGGAACCAGTGGGAGCGCATTCACGCGCATTCTGTGGTGCGGACGGAAAATCAGTCGCTGGAGAGAACTTCCAGGAGGTCGCCGACGGCTCGGTCGGGCAGAGCCCGGGCGACGTCTGCGAGGGCGACGACGCCGACGAGGCGGTGGCCGTCGATGACGGGCAGACGGCGTACCTTGTGGGCGGCCATGGTGCGCAGAAGCTCTTCCGCGTCGTCGTCCGCGCCGATCGTGACGGCCTCTTCCTGCGCCAGGTCAGCGGCCTTGACGGCGGCGGGGTCCTTCCCTGCGCCGAGGACCTTGACGACGATGTCCCGGTCGGTGAGAACGCCCCGGAGACGGTCGTCGGTGCCGCAGATGGGAAGCGCGCCGACGCCGAGTTCGGTCATCTTGCGCGCGGCGTCGAGAACGGTCTCCTCCGCGGCCACGCATTCCGCGCCCTTGGTCATGATGTCCCGTGCCGTGGTGGTCACTCGTCCTCCTGAAGGGTCGTAATGTCCGGGACATCTCGATTAACCCGCAAACGGCAGGCGAAACGACCTGCCGGAAGGTCGATGCGCGCCTTTCACTGGGTACCTGGGACAACTCTGTTTCAGCGGACGAAGGGGTGATGGTGTGCGGCGGCAGCTGATGTGGATGCTCGTGGCCCGGGGTACGGCGGCCCTGCTGTTCGGGGTGGCCGCCCTGGTGTGGCCGGGGGTGACCGTCCTTGCGCTGGCCCTGCTCTTCGGCGTGTACGCGCTTGCCGACGGCCTCGCCCTCCTGGTGAGTGCCTTCCGCCGGCAAGGGGACAGGACCCATCGCGCGGCGCACGCGACCGGGGGTGTCCTGGGCATCGGGGCCGGCGTGATCAGCATCGGCTGGCCCGGCGTCACCGCCCTGGTCCTGGCCGCGCTGACCGGGGCCTGGGCCGTGGTCACCGGCATCGCGGAGATCTGGGCGGCCGTGCGCTTCCGGCACGAACTGCACCACGAGGGGGTGCTGTTCCTGGCCGGCGCGGTATCGGTCGCCGCCGGAGTGCTCGTCTGGGCCCGGCCGGGCGTGGGCGCGCTCACCATCGCGCAGGTCATCGGTGTCTACGCCCTGATCAGCGGCGTGCTGGTGCTGGCCGCGGCCCGGCGACTGCGCGGTACGGCCACCGCCGGACAACCGGTCCGCCACGCGCGGCACGCCTGAGCGGGAGCGCCGAGGTACACGGCGACGCGGAGATGCCCCGGTCCGTGAGGCCCGGGGCATCACTCTGCGTGCCCGAGGCGGGAGAACACAGCATGTTCACGTGAACGCCCGGTGGCCGGCGGCCCTGTGGGCACCCGTCCACGGTTGCCTGCCGGGAGGGAGCCCGACCGTGGTCATCGTTGCCTGCCTTCTCCTGCCCTTTGTGGGACTGATGTTGTACGGCATGGACCGTGTGGAGGACTGGCTGACGCGCTCACCGAAGTCACCCCGTCATGGAGCGCGTCATCTGCGTCTGGTCCAGGGCGGCAGGCGGGAACTCGTCGCCCGCTCCCGGACAGGCCGGCGCTCGTCCCGCGCCGCCTGAGCGGCGCCGAATGCCGCCGCGGGCGTCACGCGGGAGCACCCCCACCGCGTGCAGGAGATGACGTCCGACCACGAAAGGACACACGGTGGGGGAAGCACCCGCGGACCACCCGGAGTTCGCAGCCGCCCGCAGCGGGCCGCTGTTCCGGACCGCCTGCCTGCTCACGGGCGACTGGCACCTCGCCGAGGACCTGGTCCAGGAGACCCTCGCCAAGATGTACCGCTCCTGGCGGCGGACCAGCCGCGCGGAATCCCCGGTGGCCTATGCCGGCACCGTGCTCGTACGCAGCTTCCCTCTCCCACCGCCGCCGCAGCTCCACGGAGCGCCCCAGCGGCCGGCTGCCCGACGCTGCCGCCCCCGCGCGGGACGCCGAGCTGCGGATGACCCTGCTGGAGGACGCCCGTGTTCGGCTCCGCAGTCCCGATGGGGGGCAGCCGGCCGCGGCCACGTCCACCAGACCGCTCACCACCGCCTGTGACGTTTACCCCTGCGGGTGCGCTGGGTATTGCGGGCAGCCTGTGTGACGGCTGTGAACCACTGTGGTCAAGGCACAAGAACGAAGCGGGGGATGAGGGTGGCGCCTCGTGCAGCACGTCATCGGCGTTCGGTGAAACGTCGTGTCCTTGCCGGGGTTTCCGTCGCCGCGGCGGCGGGGATCGCGGTCACCGCGACGATGGCCATGAACGCCGAGGCGGCGTGGACGTCGGCGTGGAACGTGTCGGCCTCCGGCTGGACCCCGGACGATTCCCCCACGGTGTCGGTCGACCGGCAGGGTGACGCCCTGCTGGCCTGGAACGCCTGCGACCTCTCGACGCCGGGCTGCTACTACCGGATCCAGACCAGGGTGAAGACCGCGAGCGGTACGGTGACACCGATCCGCACCCTGTCGCCCGACGGTGCCGCGCCGTCCTGGCCGGAGGCCGCCTCCGACGACACGGGCGACTCGGCGGTGGTCTGGCAGCAGGACAGCCAGGTCGTGGGCCGGCGGGTCTCGGCCTCCGGCAGCCTCGTCGGTCCGTTGCGGAAGCTGTCCACGTCGGCGCCCGCGACCACCCCGGTGGTCGCCGTGACCCCGGGCGGCACCGCGATGGCGGCCTGGACGGAGAACCGCGACGGAAGCTGGTACGCGGTCGCCCGCCGTCTCCAGCTCGACGGCACGGTCGGGGCGGCCGTCACCCTCGGCTCGGGCTCGGCGGAGAAGCCGGCCATCGCGGTGGACCGCAGCGGCCGGTTCGTCGTCGCCTGGGTACGCGGTTCGGACGTCGTCGCCAGGCGGATCACGTCGACGTCCGTGTCCTCGACGAAGGTGCTCACCTCCCCGATCGCGTCGTACGGCGGTTTCGGCATGGTGCGGGCCGGCGTGGACCGGGACGGCGACGCGGTCATCACCTACCACTCGGGCGGTGGTGCCCGCCCGCAGGTCTGGGCCTCGCGCTGGAGCCGCACCGGCACACTGGCGTCCCCCCTGCGGATCTCGGCCTCCACCGACAACGTGGGCTTCCACCACGCCCTCGCGACCGACCTCGACGGCGACTCGATGATCGTGTGGACCCGCTACAACAGCAGCGGCAAACTCGAACTGCTCGGCCGCCGCCTGTCCGCGGCCGGCGCCCGGGGCGCTGTCACCAGCCTGGGTCTCGGCGACCGCCCCGACCTGGCCCTCGACGACGACGGCGACGGCATGCTGGTCTTCCACACGGTCGTCCCCAAGTCGACGCCCCCGTACAGCTACACCAGGACCAGCGCCCGCGTGATCAGCCGCTCCGGCACCTTCGGCACCACGAAGACACTCACGTCGGACGGCCGGGTGCCCCAGGTCGACAGCCGCCCGACCGCCCGGTTCACGGTGATCTGGCAGCAGGAGAGCTACCCGTACACGATCAAGTCCGTGACCGGTCCCTGACCGGATTCGGCCACCCCGCCGCTCCCGCTCGGCGGGTTCCCCCTCTTCCCTCTGTGAAGGAGACACATGCGCAAACGCGCTGCCTCTGCTCTGCTCAGTGCCGTCGCCGCGCTGGCCGGCTTCGCCGCCCCCGGCGCCTACGCGGACGAGACCCAGACCGACGTCCAGATCAGCAACGTCTCCTTCGACGGTGGCAGGGACATCGTGGTCGGTCTCTACGCCAAGACGATCACGGTTTCCGGGACCTTCACCCACCCGTCGGGCATCCAGGACGCGGACTTCGTCCTGTGGCGTGGACCGGACGGTGCGAACCCGTACGAGACCTACGACGACCGCATCGTGTCGAACGAGTACTACTCCCACGCGGACTGCGTCGCCCTGAGTGCCACCACCTCCACCTGCTCGCAGACGATCTCCCTCGAACCGGACTGGAAGTACGGCGGCACCGCGCTCACCAACGCGCACGCCGGCACCTGGAAGGTCAGCGTGCAGGGGGTGGCCAACGACGACAGCTGGACCCAGTCGGCGAGCTACACCACGACCCGTCTGCAGCGGGCGTCCAAAGTCACCGTGGACGCGGGCCCGGAACCGATCGCCAAGGGCAAGTCCCTCTCCGTCACCGGCAAGCTCACCCGGGCCGACTGGGACAATCTCGATTACCGGGGTTACACCAACCAGCCGGTCAAGCTCCAGTTCTGCAAGGCCGGTACCACGACCTACACCACCGTCAAGACCGTGTACACCTCCAGCACCGGCACCCTGACGACCACGGTCCCCGCGTCGGAAGACGGCTACTGGCGCTGGAACTTCGCAGGCACCTCCACCACCCCGGCCGCCAAGTCGACCGCCGACTTCGTGGACGTGCAATAACCCGACCGTCGTCGAGGGCCCGGACGAACGCACGTCGTCCGGGCCCTCGGGCCGTCGCCCGGCGCTGTCACGTGGCGAACGGTCCGCCAGGACGCAAGCGGCCACCGCGCACCAGCCGTTCGGCTGCCGAGCGCACCGACTGGCACGCTCACCGCTCTGTGCGCGCTCGTCAAGGACCGCCTGGGAGTCCGGCCCGGCCCCTCGGCCAGGGCGTCCCCACCGACGCGCACGGCCTCACCGGCCAGCGGGCCACCGCCCGCGCCTTCTCGCCGAAGGCCACACCGAAGCGGCCATGGCCAAGCGCCTCGGAGTGTCCCAGCGCACCGCCCGCCGCACCGCCTCCGGACTGAGGGCCGCCTCGGCGCCCGCAGCCGGCGTACGCGCCGTCCCACGACGCCGGCTCCGTGCCCTCCCCTGACCCGACGGCTCGCTGATCGAGCACAACGGTCTTCAGCCCGGGACCACTTCGTCGATCAGTCCGAGCCGCTGAATTCCCTGGGGGCCGGGGGAGTCGCTCCGGCGCGTCAACCGAGGCAGAGGACCAGCAGACACACCTGGGTGGGTGACGTCGCCGCCGGGGCGGGCGTGGTCCCGGAGGTGTCCGGTTCCGTGCCGCCGGTCGTCGGGGCGGGAGCCGGCCGGGTCGCCGTGCCGGTGTGGTCGGGGACCGAGCCGTCCGTGCTCGCCGTGCCGCCGGAGGACGCGGGCGCGGTGGTGTGCCGCTGCGGGGACGACGTGACGACCGGGCGGGGAGAGGGGACGGTGTCCGGCCGGGTCACCGGGGGCGCGGTGCCGGGCGTGGCCGGGGCGGCCTGGTGCCGAGGGGTGACGCGGATCGGTGCGTGGGTCCCGGGCGTGGTGCGGGGCGCGCGGTGCGCGGGGGCCTGCGCGACCGGCCGAGCGGGCTCCGTCTCCACCCGCTCCTTCGCGCCGCCCATGCTCCGGTCCTCCGGTGCGGTGGCCGCCTGTGCCTGGCTGGTGGTGTGCCGGTCCATCGTGGCGAGCGACAGGCCGCCGCCGACGAGTGCGAAGGCGGTGGCGACCATGGCCCGCCGCTGGTGTTTCTTCAGGCGGGCGAGCTGGCGGCGGCGTGCCGCCCTGCCCGGCCGCGCGGGAGGTATGCCCGGGGTGTCGGCGGACGGTCCGGTGGTGGACTCCGCGTCCTGCTCCGGCTGGGACGCACGCTCCCAAGGGGCTTCGCCGCCGCCGCAGGTCCCAAGCGGAGCGGCGGTGGGCGCACTCGTGGTCGCCGACTCGGCGGACCGGCCGGGGCCGAGACGATCGGTGAGGGCCGGCGGCGCGATGTCCGGGGCGTATGCACCGCACCCGGGGCAGACCAGGGCGCCATTGAGATGCCGACGACACGTGGAGCAGTAGTCCATCTGCGGTCTTCCTGGGTTGACTGCGCCGTCGGCCCGCGCGGGCCACGGCCTGGTCACGCTCGTACGGGGAGTCGAGCGGCCAGCAACGCTAACGACCCCTTTGAAAGGCTGTGTGCAGCCCGTGTGGCGCTCCTGCGCAGATTTCCGGAGCCGGTGGCGGGCCTCCGAGCGGTCCGGTCCCGGTGTGCGCTCCATCGGTGAGTGCTTCGTGACGGCCGCGGGTGCCCTTCTTCACAAGAGTGCCGGTCCGGCGATGATGTCCGTCACCCCGTGACACGGCCGCGGTCCGGTGCGCTGATGAGAGTGACCCCCCGGCGGGGTCGTGGCGCTCACCCTCCGGGGGGAGGCGCGTGGGCGCCGACGTGCAGGGGCAGTGCCGGTTCTCCCCCGTGACCGGTCTGCCCCTGCGCCTGAAGGTCAGGCGTGACATCTTTCGGCGTCCTTGCGCTCCTTGTAGTGGTCCCACGCCCAAGTGGACCCGCGACCAAGGGTCCCGTGGCGCTCGCTCGCCCCCCTTCTGAGCGGGTGGTCGTGTGCGGGGGGGCCGGAAGGCTCGTTCACTGTGGTCTGCCTGCCTCATGCGGATCGTGGGCGTGCGGGGACGTACGGTGTCGTGGTGATCGGGGTGGGTGTGCAGGGGTTGCTGGCCGACCGTTACCAGTTGCAGGACCGGCTGGGGAGCGGCGCGATGGGCGAGGTGTGGCGGGCCGACGACCGTCTTCTCGGCCGACCGGTGGCGGTCAAGCTGTTGCGGACCGATGAGGCCGCCGACGCGGAGCGGTTCCGGCTGGAGGCCCAGACCGGGGGCCGGCTCAGCCACCCCAACGTCGTCGGCATGTACGACTTCGGCTCGCACCACGGCCGGCTCTACCTGGTCATGGAACTCGTCGACGGCTGGAGTCTGGCCCAGGAGCGTTCCCTGCGCGGCGCCCTCGGCGCGCAGGAGGCGGCAGCCCTCGCGGCCCAAGTGGCCGCCGGCCTGGCCGCCGCGCACCGGCAGGGGGTGATCCACCGGGACGTCAAGCCCGCCAACGTGATGCTGAGCGCCGACCGTACGGCGAAGATCGCCGACTTCGGCATCGCACGCTTCGCCGACGAAGCGGCCGCCGGCCTGACGGCCACCGGCAAGATCCTCGGTACCGCCGACTACCTCGCTCCCGAACGGGCCCTCGGCCGCCCCGCCCACCCCGCGTCCGACGTCTACTCCCTCGGCTGCGTGCTCTACGAACTCCTCACCGGCCGGCCTCCGTTCCGCGGGGCCACCCCCTTGGCCGTGGTGCAGCAGCATGTCGACGCCCCGCCCGCGCCGCCCGCCCGGCTGCGTCCCGGCATCCCCCAGCAGCTCTCCGACTACGTACTGCTCCTGCTCGCCAAGGAACCGGCACACCGTCCCACCGCCGACGAGGCGGCCGACTGGCTCGCGTCGTACGGCCGGGTGTCCCAGGCGCCCGGACAGGACGGCACCGCACTCGCGCCGGCCCCAGCCATCGTTCCGGCCCCACCCGCGCCCACCACTTCGGCACCCGCCCCGCCAACCCGCGTGTCGCGCACCGCGACGCACTCCCGTCCGCAGGTCCGCCGCAAACTGACCGCCAGGGCAGTGGCCGGCGGGATCGGCCTGACCCTCTTCGCCGCGGCGGCGGCCCTCGGAGCGTCGCTGAACTCCGGCGACGACACCCCTGCGTCCCCGCCCGCTTCCGTTCCCACCACGGTCGCCACGTCCGTACCGGCGACGGAGGCACCGACGCCGGCCTCGACGCCCGTCACGTCGCCCACGCCGCGGCAGACACAGGAACAAGACGGTGACCAGGAAGAGGGGCGCGAGGACAAGCACGGCAAGGACAAGCACGGCAAGCGCCACGGTTCCGACGACTGACCGCCCCCGCGACCGGGGCGCGACCCGCACCCCCGGGTTCCCGGCGCGAGCCCTGACGCAGGGGCCGTCGACGACCGCGCCCTCGCCCGCGAAAGCCCGCTGATCGTCCGCCCTGTCGAGCAATGCGCGACGCTGTGGACGGGACGCGCCGACTCCCGTCCCGCGGCCTCCTTCGGCCGCTCCGCCCGCTGCCGGAACCCGGTCCGGGCGAGGCCCGCGGCCATGGCCGTGCACGCTGCGGCGATGCCCACGGCCGGCTGGTAGCCGTGCAGGAAGGAGTCGACGGTGGCCTGCCGGAAAGAGGTGCCGAGCGTTTCCACCACGGTGTGCGCGTCCGCCGCCCCCATCGTGCCCCTGCCCGAGTGCCGCGCTGCGTGGCGTGTCGGGTCCAGCCTGGACACCTTGCCCTGCCAGGCGGAGCCGGCCGCGCTGACGCCCACGGTGCCGAGTACCGCGAGGCACACTGAGGAGCCGATCCGCCATGACGCGATCAGCACGCCGGAGGTCCCACCCGGGACACCGGAGGTCACGGCGGGCACGAACGTGCCGAACCCGCCGCCGTACAGCGCATCCGAGGGCGCGCGTATCCGAGGGCGCTGACTGTCCGCGTGGCTGACCACGATGATCAGCCGGATCTGCCTGAACTCGCTCACTCCTCTCCCGTGCAACCCTTCAGGCGCACCGAAGGTCATCTCTGTGCCCGTACGTACGTCCTGGAGAGGAACCCATGCCCCGGTCCCCCCACAAGCGCTCCCGGCGTCCCGCCGTCCTGGGCGCCACCGCCGTCGTGGTCGCCCTCGCCGGTGGCCTGGTCATCACTTCGCCCGGCGGCGCGAGCGCCGCCCCGTCGGGCCTCGCCGACGACTTCAACGGTGACGGCTACCGCGATCTGGCGACCGGCGCCCCGGGTGCCGTCGCCGGCGGGAAGGCGAAGGCGGGCGCCGTGGTCGTCAACTACGGCTCGTCGAGCGGGATCAGCGCCGCGCGCCACAAGACCACCTCGCAGGATTCCCCCGGCGTGCCCGGCACCTCGGAGACCTCCGACCGCTTCGGCACCGAACTCGCGCACGGCGACCTCGACAACGACGGCTACGGCGATCTCGTCGTCGGCACACCGCTGGAGGACGTCGGCGGCGATGCCGACGGCGGTTCCGTCACGATCCTGTGGGGCGGCTCGTCCGGCCTGTCGGGCGGCACGACGATCGGCGACCCGAACGCGTCGGGCCACGACCGCTTCGGCCAGTCCCTCGCGGTCGGTGACTTCACGGGTGACGGGAAGGCCGATCTGGCGGTTGGTTCCACCGGCAAGGACGTGTGGATCTTCAAGGGCGGCTTCACCAAGTCCGGGGGCGCCGCCGGGAAGCTGCGCTTCGACGCCAAGATCGAGTCCGGCGCGTACCCCAAGGGCGCCGTCCAGCTGGCCGCCGGGAACTTCGACAACGACAGGGCGGACGACCTGGTGGTGGGGTCCTCCGCGGGCAACTTCGTCTACCGGGGCGGCTCGACCGGGCCCACCTTCCAGACCGAGGCAGGCCCCGGGTTCGCGGGCGCGCTCACCGCGGCCGACTTCGACCGCGACGGACACGACGACCTGGTCGTCGGCACCGACTTCCTCGACATCTTCGACCAGACGGCCAAGGGCGGCTACGTCACCGTGTTCTACGGCGGTACGGCGGGCGTCGACACCACCCGCAGCGCCGTCTTCAGCCAGGACACCGCGGGTGTGCCGGGAGCGGACGAGTCCGACGACTCGTTCGGCGGCTCACTCGCCGCGGGCGACGTCAACGGCGACGGCTATCCGGACCTCGCCGTAGGCGCGAACTTCGAGACCATCGGCTCCGCGAGCCACGCGGGCAACGTCTGGGTGCTGCGCGGCGGCGCCTCCGGCCTGACGGGGACCGGCGCCCAGTCCTTCAACCAGGACACCTCGGGCGTCCCCGGCGCCAACGAGTCGTCGGACATGTTCGGCGACGCCCTCCACCTCGCCGACCACAACAAGGACGGCCGCGCCGACCTGTCGGTGGGCGCGGCCGGCGAGAACAGCGACGACGGCGCCGTATGGGTCCTGCGCGGCTCCACCAAAGGCATCACGGCCACCGGCGCGGTGAGCTTCGGTGCGTCGTCCGTGGGCATCGGGAAGTCGGGGGACGACCCCATGTTCGGGGACACCATGCCGGGATCCTGAGCACCTACGACTCAGTGCGTGACAGTCGGCGGCGTCGCCTGTCGCGCACCCGGGCATACGGCGCTGGCCGGGCAGGTCGATGAGGAGGCCGGCGATCACCCGTGGAGCGAGCGGGCTCCCGGGCTGTTGCCCATGAAGCGCTGGCCCGCGGCGATCTCCTCCCCGACCACCGACCAGACGGTCTCGTCGTCCTGGAAGGGGAGCGGGTCGATGCCGCTCGTCTCCTGACGGATCCGCTCGATCTCGCGCTCCAGGCGCTCGAAGCCGGCTTCCTCGTCATCGCCGCTGAAGGTGAACTCTTCGAGCAGGCGCTGGAACCGGAGGGTGACCTGGACGAGGGAGGAGACGTCCGTGTGGAGCCGCTGCACGGTTTCCTCGTCGGCGTCGAAGGCCTACACGCTGCCGGAACCGGGGTCGAGGGCGAGGTGGGCGTTGAGCAGCCAGCCGATGACGGGCCATTCGCCCGCGTCCTTCGAGGCGTCCTCGAAGTCCTCCGCGTCGACGACCTCCCGCACGAGGGGCAGCCGCCCCGAGTCCTCCTCGGGCTCACGCAGCAGCAGCGTCCCGGTGGGGGCGCCGACGGTCTGCAGGTGGCGGGCGCCCTCGGTGTCCGCGACGGCGGGCGGGAAGGCGGTGGCGGGCTGGGTCGCGAGTCGGTCCTCACCGAAGATGCCGACGAGTGGTTCATTTGCCGGCTTCGGGCCCGTACCACTGGAGCGCCTGGCCGGTGACGGCGGCGATGCACTCGAAGTCCCGGTCGCGGTGCAGCAGAGTGAGTCCCTGCAGCTCGGCCGTGGCGGCTACCACCAGGTCGACGGCTCCGGCGCTGCGGTGCTGTCCGCGCTGGGTGAGGAACTCCTGGACCCGCCAGGCGCGGTCGTAGGCGCGGTCGTCGACCGGCACCCAGCCGAAGAGTAGGCGCATGTCTTCGATGCCTTGTGCACGGTCGGCAGCGGAACGCGAGCTGTAGAAGAACTCCAGCTCGGTGATGGGGCAGGTGGCGATGAGTCCGGCAGCTGCCGCCTGGTCCCATCCGTACTGCTCGGCGTCGCCGCGGAGCATGCGGGCGAGTGCGCTGGTGTCGATCAGGTATTGCGCGGCGTTCACCGGCGGTAGTTCCCCTTGTCCTCGAAGAGATCGAGGTCGAAGGCGCCCTCTTCTGCCGAAGCCCGCAGACGGGTGAGCGCCAGGGCCCGCCGCCGATTCTCCAGTACCTCGCGCAGCGCGGTGTTCACCGTCTCCTTCTTGGTGCTGGTGCCGAGGGCCTTGGCTACGTCTGCCAACAGCTGATCGTCGAGGTCGATCACTGTCCGACTCATGGTGCACCTCCTGGGATATAAACGATGGTGCTCATTATATCTTGGGCAGAATCGGCCGAGGGGAGCGGTGTACGGCCGTGCGCGAGGTGTTCGCCGGGGCGCTCGGCATGGCCCGAACGGCAGACACCGCTTCCGGGCGATTGCTCCCTCGCCATGCATGGTTGTCGGTGCCCGAGCCCGGGGTGCCCACGTGACCACGTTCCGATCTGGCTTCACGCTCCGGCAAATGGTCACTGCTCCTGGAGATCCTGGAGAATTACCACGACGACAAAGCGCCCGCGACCTCTTCCGCGGCACAGCCCACTCCACCGACTACCTGAGCCTCGGGGACGGCGAGGGCGGGGTCCGGCTTTCCACCCGGAGGTGAGGCGGTCCGGGATCCTCCACCACGGTCCGCAGGGCCGCCAGTGCCTGCCTGAAGAGCCCTCTGCTCGGCTTGAAAAGATCACAGAAAGCGTGGCCGGCGCACTCCGTCACGGGGCGCGCTGCCTGATCGCCGTATCGTCCGTCGAACGGTCCTACTGGACGACGTGTCGGTCTGGGCCGAGACTCCACGGGCACTGGGCTACGGCGCTCCGTCGCAGGTATTGCCAGGCTTCACGCTCACCACGGCCGTCCATGGCAAGGAGACCTTGCCGTCCGTATCGGAGCTGATCTCCACGTGATTCCGGTCGGCGAGGACCAGCTCGCCGCACAGCACATCGGTGTCCGTCCGCACCACGACCGGTCGAGGGCCGGAATCACGCGTCGTCACCCATGCGACGCCGAGTGCCCCGACCACCAGGATCACTCCGAGGCCGCAGCACAGGGCGGCCCAGGCCAGCGCCCGTGTCACCCGGGCCACTTCCTGTTCGGTCCAGCGGCGCAGGGCCTGTCCGCCCAGGAGGATCTCGCGTTCCGCGGCCCCGTGCGCCGCTCGCGTGGCCAGGAGTGAGCCCATGAGCAACAACACGAAGGCGGTCATCAGCAGCCCGGTGGCGGTTGCGCGAGCCGCCTCGGGCAGGTCGCCGAGATCGTCGCGGCCCTTCAGCAGTACGAGGACCGCGAGCAGGGCTGTCAGCCCGGTGAGACCGGTACGCCAGCCTTCCGCCTGTCGGCGTAGATCCGGAAGCCTGGTGAACTCCAGTTCACGGGCGAGTTCGGCCCAGCGACGCTCGGAACGGGTGCTCATCGCAGGAGTCTCCAGATCGCGCCGCAGCCGACGAACGACGTGTCGGGCGGGCATTGCGGATGGGCGTGGCCGCACTCGCAGAAGTGCACCTCCGCCAGCAGCGGTTCGGGCCCGCTCTCCGCCCTGCGGGTGGACCCTCTGCCGAAGAGCAGACTGAGCGCGCCCTTCGTTCCCGCTCCCGGTCGGCCCCACGGGAACAGCGTTCTGGTGGCGCCGTGACATCGGGGACAGGTCCCCGCGACGACCAGGCCTTCTCCGTCCGGGGCAGGCCGCTGGGTGAACAGGGCGGCGTCGATCTCGCCGAGGTCCTCGTCGGCGTACGGCATACCGTGGTCGTGCCGGGCGGGCCCTGTCATCCGTCTCCCTCGTTGGCGGTGTCCTCCAGACGGAGTGCGAACATCCCCGCATAGGTCTTAAGGCGTTGCCGCACCCACTCGGGCGTCTCGTCCACGGCCCGGGCACAGCGCTCCAACCGGTCCCGCCCGACACGACCGGTCAGCGCAGGCAGCTTCCCGTCGTGGCCCTCGGAGAGGATCGCCAGTTCCTGCCAGCTGGGTACGACGTCGGGTACCTCGGTGATCGACGGCGGCGTCTCCTCCAGGGCGAGGTACGGCTCGATGCGCCGCTGCCAGGTGTGTCGCACCGACTCGCCGAGACGGCCCGCGATGCTGACCAGGTCGAGTGGCACCAGCGGGGCCCCGGGCTCGGAGACGCGGTACGCCGGGTCGACCGCCACGGCATCGTGGGCGGTGGGCACCTCGTCCGGCAGGGCCGCCTCGGCCTCGGCGGTCAGCTCCGGCACGAGTGCGCCGATGGCGCGGAAACGAGCCAGGGCCCGGTACGCCGTCCGGGCGCCGATGGTGCGGGCGCGGGCGTAACCCACCAGTCCCTGCGGGGTGAGCGGAACCCAATGAGGGCTCTCGAACCACTCGTAGTCCGCGTCCTCGTCCGCTCCCTCGCCGACCAGTGCCGCGATCTCGTCCCACGTCGGGACTAGCTCGCTCAGCTCCTCGGGCGGACGTGGGGCCACGAGGCCGTCGCTCAGCCCCAGGTTCTGAGCCTCTCGCTGCGCGGCGTCCCACAGGACGGACAGCGTCTGGCGAAGCCGCTGACTTCCGGTGAACAGCACGGCCGAGGTCGCCGGTACGGGATAGTCGGCGCCGACCCAGCTGGGATCCTCACCGGAGAACGCGTATCTGCTCGGCGTGGGCAGGCCGTCCCAGGCGCGCAGCAGGTTCGCCGCGTCGGGGAGATCCACCTCTGCCTCCCTCAACTCTTCGAGGCTCCAGGAAAGTTCCTCGAACGACGTCTGGTGCGAGCGGACGAAGGCGAGGTCTCGTAGCGACACGCCGTCCTCCAGGCGGATGCCCGCCTGGTGCAGCCACCGTGCCAGATGACCCGTATCGGGTGAGGGAATGGCGTCCCGCCCGGGGGAACGCCTGGTGTAACGCCGCCGGTGGACCACTCCGAGCAACTCCGCCTCACGGGCGAGGGCGCGCTCGGCCTCCCACACGGACAGTTCGCACTCCGCGGCCAGTTCGACGGTGGCGGCCCAGGGCAGTACGGGACGGCCGTCGGCGCCGGGAACGAGGTAGTCGCGCAGGACGGTGACCACCTCCGGCGGGACGCCGGCCCATCGGGCGACCAGGACCGGATCGGGTGTGGGGCGGCCCAGCCACGCGAACTCGGCCATGCGCCGCTGCACCTCGCCCACGTCCAGGCCCGTCTCGGCTGCCACCAACGGCACGTCCCACGGGTGCACGGCGGGCCGCCAGTGGTGCTTGTCCTCCTGGAGGTACAGCAGCCGCAGCTCGGTTTCCGCGCAGACATGGTCGCGGTGGTGGTCCGGGACAGTGTCCAGCGGATCGCCCACGAACGGCGCGTACCGGGCACATGCCTCGGCCAGCCTGCCGAGCGGCTCCCGGGAATGCGCGGAGGCGCGGGCGATACCGGAGAGATCCCCGGGCGGGTGCCGGTAGTAGATCTCATGGGAGGCCCGGCGCTTGGGCGGCAGAGGACGGCCCCAGACGGTGATCCTCAGGTCGTCCAGCGGATCGGGTTTGCTGCCCAGCAGCCCCTGCATGACGTACCAGTCGATGAACTCCGGCTTCCAGTCCAGGTCGCCGTCGCCGACGACGGCCGGTCCCGCCAGCCGCGGATGGGCGATGCGCAGGCCCCGCGTCGCGCGAAGCACCTCCGCCACGGTGGTGTCCTGCGCATGGGCCGCCAGCACCGCGTTCCGCCAGTCGCCCTCGACCTTCGCCGCGATGTCCGACCAGCCCGGTTGCGGAACCGGGTGACCGGCGAGGGACAGCGGAACCGCTTCCTTCCGGGTCCGGAACTCGGGGCCGAGGGCGGCCAGCCGCCAGGGACGGACCGCTCTTGAGGGCTTCTCCTCCTCACGCCCCCCGCGCTGCCCCTCCAGGGAGGCGTCCATCCGGAACCAGCCCACCTGGTCGAGGTTCACCCGCCGGCCGAGATCGTCCGACGCGAGCGTCCCCCGACCCCGTAGCGCCTTCCAGAGAATGCGGGCGACCGAGGGCTCCCGGGCTTCCATGCTCCACAGCCAGCGAAGGCTCAACGCGGGGCTTTCCGCCAGCACGCGCACGCCTCGCTCGAACTGCTCGGCCGCCCACCGAGTGTCGTATCGCTCCAACTTCTTGCGGTTCACGCTGAGTTCACCGGCATGCGGGCCGGACAGGTTGAGCACGTACCCGAACGTCCGCTTGTCCGCGGCGATCCCGTCGCACACGATCGCTCCGTCGCCGGAGACCCACCACAGCGTGCCCGGCACCGCCTCGATGGCGAACCTGGTGGAGAACGCCCCCTTCTCGTCGGAGAACTTGAGACGTCCGGGCAGCCAGACCTCCTCCGTGCCGTCCCCGTCGCGCACCTCCAGCCGGAACTCGCTGATCAGGACCAGCGAGCGCAGCACCGATACGGCGGAGTCCGCGGGAAGTGCCCCCGACCGGCGCAGATGAAGCCGGACGCGTGTACCGCCCTCGGGCAGCGCCGCGCCCTCGCGCTCGCCCTCCTCCCGGACCCGGAAGAGACTGCCGCTGACCGGGATCTCGACCCGCAGCGCCCTCGCGGCGGGCCGGCCGTCCGGGCCGACCGGGCGGGTCACGATCGTCATCTCGTCGGCCAGCATGAAGTAGCTGAAGACACCGATGCCGAAACGGCTGTTGGGGTACAGCCGCAGCGCATTGTCGTGGCGCAGCCACGCGGCTTGCTCCCGGCGGAACGAGTGGGACTGGTCGAAGCGGCGGCCGGCCCGGGTGAAGGTGTTCTTCAGCTGGTCGGCCGTCATGCCGACGCCGTTGTCCACACACTCGACGTACAGGCCGCGGCTGTCCTCACCCACCTCGATGCGGATCCGACCCGCCCACGGCCCCTGCTCCCGGCCCAGAGACCGCAGATACCTGGAGCGCATCTCCCGGTACCGGCAGGCGTCCATGGCGTTCTGGTACAGCTCCCGTAGCGCGAGGTCGGGCTCGCCGTCGTACAGCTTCTCGCCCATCAGCAGCCGGCGGATCTCCGTCTGCGCCAGCGAGAACCGGGCGAGCGGGACGTCGTAGGCGTCCACGCCGTGTTCGCGGTCCGCCCGGAGCCGGTGGTCGGACAGGCGCGCGGGGAGTCCACGCAGCAGCGCAGCCTCCGCCTGTGGAAGGTGCCGGGCCGACTCACGCAGCAGGTGACTGAGGTCGTCGGCGTCCTCGACGACCGAGGCGAGCGCCGCGTGGATCGCCGGGTGCGGGCAGACCGCGTCGAGATGCAGATACGACGGGGCGTTCCCGTCCTGGTCGAGGTACCAGAGGGCATCCCGGAGCACGGAGATGACCTCGCTCGGCACCACCGGGTCGGAGACTGCGAGGTGCTCGGCGAGGACTTCCGGCAGGCACCGGGCGTCGAGGGCGAGCAGCCCCGCGAGCCGCAGCAGCGCCGCGAGGGGGCGTACGCGCAGGCGATACGGCGTTCTGCGAACGACGTGATGCTCGCGTGGCAGCCGCTGGTCGTCCGGTGGTGCTCCGACGGCGAGGCCCGCGGCGACCGTGCGCAGCGCCGTGGACAGTGCTCCTGCCCGGCCGCTGAGCCGGTCCCCCGCTGCCGGCGGCGGCAGATCGAGGAGCCGGGCGACGAAGCCGTCGGCCGTCACGGCCGGAACGGCTTCCTCGTCGGTGGCGAACCGCTCCACGATCCAGCGGTGGACCAGCCACAGCGTGACGGCGTGGCGGTCGTCCGTGGGGTCGGCCAGCCACAGGTACGTGTCCGTGAGCTTTTCGGTGATCTGGGGGTAGTGCTCGGTGATCTGCTCGTAGTGCCGCCGCCGGTCGTCCGCCCCGGTACGGTGCGTGACGAGCTGGGGCACCAGCTCGGCGGCTTGGCTCAGCCGCTCGGCCCACGCCGTCTCGTGCAGCAGAACCGCGGCGATCAGCGCGGTGACCTCCAGGGCGGACAGCTCGGCGCCCTTGGGCAGGAGCTGAGGCAGGCGGTCGGTGAGCAACCGCACCGGAAAGTCGTCGTCCGCCCATGGATCGGGCAGCCGCTGCTGAGCCCGGTGGACGTGGCGAGCGGTCTGCGCAGCCAGGGAGGACAGACAGTCCTGGAAATGGGCGACGGTCTCCGCAGCACCATCCGCCACCCGCTCCCAGAGGGCGGGCGCGCGTACGGCGGCCTGCCAGGCCTCCAGCAGCCGTCGGCCCTCGGCGACCTTCAGGGCCCTGGTCCGTGCTTCCAGATCAGTGCCGTAGTGGATCAGAACCTGCTGCGGGCCTGCCTGAGCGCGCAGCGAGAAGGCCCGGGTGTCCCGTCTGGTCTGCTCGTACACCTGCTCGACGGTGGTGGCCTCGGTCAGTGGGTCGAAGGCATGGGCGAGCGCCGTCGTGAAGAAGCTGCCCCGTTCCGCGAAGCCACTGGGCTCACCCGGCCCGCAGCTGGTCATCATGGCGAACCCGCTGTGCGGCGGTCCCTTGACGACGTTGCTGCCGAAGGCGGGCCCCTGCTCCGCCCAGCGGCAGGCGTCGATCAACCACAGCACGGTGTCTGCCCTGCACTTGGCCAGATACCGGCTGATGTCGGCGTCCAGGAGCGACTCCCGGACGTAGGGCTGCTCCCACCCGGCCGCGTCGTCGCCGGCAGGAGCAAGCGCGTCGGACGGCACCAAGTAGTCCGTGGTCCCGATGCGGACCCCGTGGCCGGTGAAGTAGAGCAGCAGGGTGCTTCCGGGCGGCGCGCTCGACGACAGAGCGGAGACGCGCCCGGTGATCGCGTTCCGGGCGGGGTTCAGCAGCGTTTCCACCGCGTAGCCGCTGCCCTTCAGGGCGGCGCCCAGCACACGCAGGTCCGTGGCGACCGTTGCCGCAAGGGAGGGAAGAAGGTGCTCCGCTCCCGGATTCTCGCCCACGCCGATGAGCAGGGCTATGCGTCTGTTGTCTTCCACTCGCCCCTCATTCCCCCTCCGACTCGCCCTATTTTTCACCGGAACCGGCCTTGGCGGGGGCGAATCGGTCGAGTGGCCGGCGGACGAGCCGACATGCCGCAGTGATCTGTCGGGACAACAAAAACCCCCGGGTCCATGACCTGGGGGTTTCAATCTGGAGCGGGTGACGAGAATCGAACTCGCGCTCTCAGCTTGGGAAGCGACGGCGCTTCGGCGGCCAGACCAGTTGTGACCTGGACGTATGCAATCTCGTGATGCTCTCGTGTGGGCGAGATGGCACCGCTGTTGACCGTAGTTGTCCGTCCCGAAGGGCACGCCAAGGGCACGACCGCGTAAGAGCGTGTGGGGTCCTGCGCGCATGTGCTCTACAGACCCTGGTACTACGTCGGTGCGAGGACCGGTCTCGGAAGATTCTTTGCGCGTGCGCAGGCGGACGGGCGAACGGTTCGAGTCCGTCATGGTGCACGCTCTGCCGGCTGCCGCACCACTACTGTGCCGGTCCTTGCAGGCGAGGGCCGCCGTCCGCCCTTCAGCGACTCCTGGAAACCCAGGAAGAAGGCTGAGCCCCGAACGAGGCAAGCACATCGGGCCGTACGGGCGAGCCTGCTCACGCCTCTCGGGCCGCTGACCAGTGACAAAGCTCACGACTCCCCAGCAGACCTTTGCTCGGCCTTTGCGTAGCTCGCGGACGTGAAGGGGCGATGGCTAACTAGGGTCGAATGCCCGGGTAATCGACGGAGGGGGAGACCTCAACTCATGGGCGACAGCGGCGAGGTACTCGACATCAAGATCGCCGACCTCAAGGCGACAGCGCCTCACTTTCACGATCAGAGCGTTGCCCTCGCGCAAGCGCTCACGAAGTTGAAGCGCGGGCTGGCTGCGGCCGGCTCTCCTTGGGGCGACGACGAGCAGGGCGAGAAGTTCCATAAGGCGTATGGCCCGCATGTCAAGCGGATCGAGCAGTCCACCCAGATCCTGGCTGATGGCCTGGCCAGCATTCGCGAAGCCATGGTCGACATGGCCGACGGGCACATCGACAACGAAGAACTGATCCGAGGCATGTTCAGCCGGATCCGCGTCGATCGCGACGCCAAGGGCGATGGCAAGTGAGTGTCGCGGACAAGGCCCGCAAGGTCGTCCAGGACCTGACGGGCATGTGGTGGCCGGACGCCGATGAAGAGGGGTTGCGGGACGCCGCGAAGGTGTGGAGGAACTTCGCCGACGACGTCGACGATGTCACCTCCGGCGCCAACAAAGCAGCTCGCTCCATCATCGAGCACAACAAGGGCGAAGCCATCTCCGCCTTTGATGACCCGTACTGGCGCCGCTACTACCACGATGGGCAAGGCTGGCTGAAGGATCTGGCTGACGCCGCCCGCGACATGGCCAAGGCCCTGGACGCGTACGCGGATGCCGTGCACAGCGCGAAGAAGAAGCTGGAACACGAGCTGGAGATCGTCGGCGCCACCCTCGTCGCCGGTACCGCCCTGGCCATCTTCACCGCGGGCATCTCGGAGGGCGCGGCAGCAGCGGCAGCGGTCACTGTCGCGGACATGGCCGCCGGCCTGGGCATCGCAGTGACCGAGGAGATCGCCACCATCGCGGGCACCACCCTGGCCACGGCGGCCTTCGCCGGCGTCGAATCCATCACGGTGGATCTCGCCGTCACGCAGCCTGTCTCTATCGCTTTGGGCGAGCAGAAGGGCGGACTCAGCCTCGATGAGGCACGGCAGGCCGGCGCGTACGGAGCCCTCACCGGTGGTCTCCTCGGAGGGGCCGGCGCCACTTACCGAGCCGTTCGCGCCGGAGGCTTGATCAGCTTTTTCGACAGCATCGACATCGATCTCGCCGGACCTCGCATGGCCCTGGCCGGGGTACCGGGTGATCTCGCGGCCGGCGACGCCTATGCGATGAGGGTCAGCGGCGCCGGCGGCGCCGCTACCGGACCGGGTAAGGGGCCGTGGCCTGTGGTCAGCGGTGTCAAGGGGCCCGCGGCTGGGAAGAGTCTCCTGCCTCCGAACGGTCGGCATACTGTCTCAGGGGCGGGGAGCGGCGAGATCAAGGAAGTGAACAGTGTCATCCTGCGAGGCTATGAGCGGCACGTCAATCAAGACGTCGCTGACATCGCTGCCGGCAATGCCACCTGGAGGGCGCAGATCAGCCGCTATGAGATCAACGGGCGCACGTACGAGGTCGAACCCTCCGGCAGGGTGTTCCCCGACAGCGGGGAGGGCATCGTCAAGCTCGACCGGAACGAGTACGCCGCGCTCCAGCAGATCGTCAAGGCCAAGGGTGACATCAGTGCGGCCCCGCAGCTGACCCGTGCCCCGCGCTTTGTGAACAACCCACAGGCCGTGCAGAAGGCCTTGGACATCTACAACGGGACCTATCCGTCATGACGTACAACTTCCTCACCGTAGAGCCTTTGAGCGTCGACGTTGTCGCTGCGGTACTTGCGCAGTGCCTGAGCGTCCGTGTGCAGGAGGTCGACGTCGCTGACGAGGACACTGACCAGGAGCTGCGCAACTGGGATGCCTTGGTGTTCTGCGACAAGGTCACGGTGCTGGGTGACGTGTCCGCGTCCCTGGACATCTATGTCCAGGAGTCCGTGCAACCGCAACCCAGCGAGCGCGACCTGGCGTCCGCCTTCGCCCGGGCGGCAGACACCGTAGTTCTCTTCCCCGCCGAAGAAGCGCCGCCGAGCGCGTACTGGCTGGCCAGGGAAGACGGTCTGGTCACGCGAGCACGCCTGTACGGTTCCGACGACGAACCTCGTTACACGATCGACCGGGTGGAGGATCCCGTCGGCGGCCGACTGCCGCATGTCACGGTGGCCCGGATTCCGGAAGTGGTCCGCGAACTGAAGATCGCAACGCCACTCGCCGACGCCTTCGCCGCGAACTTGCGACGCATGCACCCGGACGAGGCCGGCACCTTGGGATCGCCGGCCTGGACGGCGAGCGATCGCCTCGGTGCGTGGGAAAAATTCGTCCGCCAGATGGAAGCCGCGTGGGCGCCTTCCGGTTGGTATCCCCCGGACCTCTACGGTGAACGCCTCGAAGTGCGCGACGAACTGGAGCAGGTGCGCACTCGACTCCCGCAGGACCTTACTGTCTTGCTCCGGGACTCTCTTGCGTCTCTGGACGCCCTCTTCGCCGAGCTGACAGTCGATGACACCGGCGGTCTGCTCCGCAAGGAGCTTCTTCCGGCGGAGGGCGCCGCTTCGTCCCACGGATGGTGGTGGGACCGCCGCCCTGAACCTCTGCCCTGGTGATACGACGGACCGGTGGCGCCGACTGCGGTCCAGCCTGGCCGGACCCGGTCTTGAGACGTTCCGGGAGTGCCTTTGGCTCCGGGATGCGCCGACGGCGCTGCGCGATGCGGTACTACGCGACCTGCCGGAAGCTGTGGCTTCTGCGCGCCGGTTTCCACCACCGCTTCTTCGGGCCTGACCACCTTCACCCACAGGCTCGCCGGTGAGCTTGCTGATCAATCGCACAAACAAGGCCCAGGTCTCTGACCTGGGCCTTCACTCTGGAGCGGGTGACGAGAATCGAACTCGCGCTCTCAGCTTGAGAAGCGACGGCGCTTGGGCGGGGGCTATGCCTCTGACCTGGACAGACGTCATCTCCCCGGGGTGGTCGGGCGGGTCTGTTCGCACCGCTGTTGACCGTGGTTTTCCGCTCTTAAGGGCACGCTATGGGCACGGCGTCCTGGATCGGCGGAACATTCCGTGAGCGCGATGGCCGAAGTGCTGGGATTGGTTCGCTCCGCTGCCTGGACCAGAAGCCCCGTCGCGAGTGCACACACCGTCTTGGCGGGGAGCCCTTCAGCGGCTGGACGATAACCTTCACCGACCCCAATTCTGCACTGCCATCGTCGACAGCCTGACCTTCAACGGCGCGATCACCCTGACCGGTATCAAGTCCTACCGCTTCGCCCGTTGAGGAGCCGCCTGGCTGTAGCTGCCGTGGCTGCTGCGGCCGATTGCTGACCTCTTGACCGAGGGTGCACCGAAGACCGTCTGCCCAAGTCCGTGGGCGTTCGCACCGCGCAACAGCTCCGGCATCCTTACCGCGCTTATCTCAACAGCCATGCATAGCCAGAAAATTACTAGGTAACTCACCCGATTGGGTGAATGCTGTCGAGGTGAATGGGCGCAGCTGGACACTCCGGTGGCAGAGTCCACCACGCACGTCGGTGGTCTATCGCTGGCGTCCGCCTCATGCCGCCGTCGGCGGAGCAGGAAACCAGTCGAGAGATCCCCAGGCCCATGGTGCCGTTCGGGTTGATCCTTCTGCGGGCGTCGACAGCTGGACCGTACGAAGCGGAACACGCCGAACAACCGGGGTTGTCGGCTTGCGTCCCGCTGCCGCGAGGCTTCGCCTCGGGTGCGTGTCACGCGCCCGGCGGACGGATGCGTGCTGTCACCCAGCTGCGGCTGGGAGAAGGACTACTCCATGGCAACCAAGCGGCCTGACGGCATCTACCCCTACATCGGCACCGATACATGGGGAGAGCGACTCGCGGACGCCGTTGAGAACACCTGTGAGCAGGCGGGCGTGATCCCGCCCCCGCGTTCCGCGATCACCGAGGGCATCGCCACTGCCCTCGGCGACACCGAAATCAAGAAGATCGTTGTCACCTCTCGTGGCAAGAAGGTCCTCACCCCCTCCGCTTGGCGCGAGGTCAACTCGGGTGACGACAAGGTCCTATTGCTCATCTGCGACGTCCACGGTGCTGCCGTGGTCCCCTGGGACCTCAACGACCGCACGGTCAGTTCCTGGGCTCCGCCCAGCCCGGAAGCCACCCAGCGCGTCGTTGAACTCGTGACCGCTGAAGCCGACTTGGAGAACGCGGAGAAGGCCAAGAAGCTCGCCGAGAAGGAGTGTGACGCCCGGCGACGCGCACCCGGTGATGATCCGCACGCCGCTGCGGCCCTCGCCGCGGCGCAGGAGAAGTACGTGCATGCCAGCAAGCGGGTGCGGGAGGCTGAGCGCACGAAAGCCGCCTTGCTTTCCGCACTTGGCCAGCGCCGGCCGCGTCCGGTAGTTCACGCGGCAGAGGAAGACGGCGAGCCCAAGACCGCCCTCGTCCTGGCCGAGCAGCCGTACGAGGTGGCAGTTCATGTTCACCGCTACGCCGTGGAGAACCTGCGGCGCTCCGGCAAGACCCGCGGCTACGACCTCGCCGAGTCCCTGGTCACCGCCGGTCAGCTGACGCGTGGCATGAGTGTTCTCCAGCAGTGGCAAGTTACCAACGCTGATGGCAGTACGTCCCGGCTGTGGCGGATGGTCGCAGTGACTGCCAATAACCGCGCCCTGGCCCGACTCGATGTATTCGGTCTGCGCTCAGAGCACCTGGTGACCGGGATGCCCCAGTCCGCTGTGCCGCTTTCCAAGGGGCCGAACGACCCCACCGTGCTGCTGCTCAACCAGCGGGAGATCCTTAACCGCGTCTCGCATGGCTTCAACGAGGACAGTGCCGCAGATGCGACGGAGCCGGACCACAAGGCCCTGCGCGCAATGAAGATCGCCACCGTGCCGGCCGAGATTGTCATCGGCTGCAGCAAGCCTGCCGCGCTGGAGCACGTGCTGCGGGCGTTGAACGTCAACGACCACCTGCGCGGTATCCAGCCGTACGACGAGGATGCGCGCCTGATCGCCTTGTTTGCCACGCTCGTGGACACCTATGCCAAGGAGGGCAAGCTGGGACCGATCCTTGCGGACGCCTTCCCCACCGCCCAGGGGGCTGATCTGCTGGACCTGGGCGGCGTGCGCGACGCCCTCACCGCAAACGGTTCCCTCGACCCGCTGGCTCCCCTGCTGCCTGCCGACGAGAAGGTCTCACCGGTCACCCTGCGGGACATCGCCATCCGGGCCATCACCACCCTCGTCTTCCCGGACGTACCCCCCGCCGGTCCGGAGACCGGCAAACGTCAGGTTCGGGACACCGGACCTTACTGGCCCATCGTGAAGGCCGCCCTGCAGGAAGCCCCGTGGAGCCAGATCCGGGCCAAGACCGCAGAGGCCCGTACCAGGCTCTGGTCCGCTGCTATCGCACAGATGTTTCTGCATCGCGCCAACATTCTCTCCGCGCTCGGCCTGTTCGGCGTGCCCGAAGTCAAGGACGGCTCCGGGCAGGATCCCAGGCCGCTAAAGGAACTGCTTCTCGGCGCCGAGGCTGGAGATGCCACCGCGTGGGCGGCACTGGTGCGGCGGATGGCACCCGCACTGATCCACTCTCCCGAACCGCTGATCACCCCCGGTCAGGGCAGTGAGGCGGGAGCGGGGCGCAAGGGCGTCCGTCGTACCCCGACGAATGCCCTTGCGGCCCTGACGCTCGCTTACACCGAGAATGCGCCAGGCGTCAGCAGGGAGCTTCTGCTCGCGTTCGCCCGGTCCGTGCTGCAGCACCCAGACGCGACCCAGGCGCCTGAAGCGCCCGGCGGCGGACGGCTTGTCTGCTACGGCGAGAGCCTCTGGAGTGAGGAGGACCAGACCCCGATCGTGCCCGGGATGGTGCTCGCTCCTGACATCAATGGTGAAGCCACCTCTTTCGTCGCCGACAAGGCGTGGTTCGATCACCTCTTCCCGGCGGAACTGGGCCGTGCCTCACGGACTGGTGCCTCTGGTAGCAACGCCGGCGACGGGGGGAGCGACTCTGAGAGCACCAACCAGTCGGATGGCGCCACGACCATCCATGGGCAGGTACCACCATCCGACCCGCGAGACCGGCTGGCCGAACTCCGACGGGAGCTGCCAGCCCGGATCGAGCTGGCCGAAGGCATCTACCAGCGTGCCGTCGAGGCGGCCAACGCTCTCCTGGTCGACTTCGATGAAGCGAGCCGCCTGCGCTCCCAGTTGGGCGAGGAGCCATTGCCTGCCGACCAAAGGATCCAGTGGATGGAACGCCTGGCGTCCGCCCGTAAGACGGCTCAGGACAGTGCGACGGTGCTGAGCCAGGTGGAGGCCCTCATCCTGCAGGTGTAGGGGCTGCTCGATCCTGGAACAGACCGACTTGAAGTGGTGCTCGACTGACGGCCGTGCACCAACCACCGGGGTTGGTGCACGTAACCCAAGGCGTCACCGTTCACCGTGGTGCGCCCAGATCCAGCCAGGGCAACTGAGACCCAAACAGAGACCACGGCACGACGATGGCCTCGCCCGAAATCCGGTTGGGGCCTTCGTTTGCCCAGGTCGGCTGCGGCGGAGGATACGAGATTCGAACTCGTGAGGGGGGTGCCCCAACACGCTTTCCAAGTCTTCGCCTGGGGGTTCGGTAGGGGACGGGGGGCTGACCTGGGGCGGAGCGGGTGGTGGCGGCGGTCTTGGACGGCGCCGGACGGGGCGAATGAGGCCAGAACTGAGACCAAGGTGCTCGGTTTCTGCCTGGTCAGGCGCCGCGTTCGAGTCCCCGCGACGCGCCGATCAGGAGCTGGTGTCGCCGGGTCGGCTGCGTGGCCCTCTCGGAGTCTGTGTATGCGGATTATCCCCTCGGAGTGTCGGTGGTGCCCGGTAGGTTGCTGCGGCACGCCACCACGAACGGGGAGACATCTCGATCATGTACGACGCTGAATTAATGGCCGTGGCCACCGGTGCGGCCGGCACGCTCGTCGCGGCCATAGCCACGTCGGGCGCTGAGAAGATGCGCCTGAAGGTCGCGCACTTCTTCCGCCGGGCCACTCCGGATCAACAGAGAGCGGCTGCCCAAGCAGTGGATGACACTGCCGTGCAGCTCACCGCGCCCGGTCCAGAGGCTCAGGCGCTGGCAGCGACCGCCTGGGCGCAGCTCATCGCTCAATACCTCGCCGAGCACCGCGACGCCATGAGCGAGGTGGACGAACTCGCGGTGCCTACCCCGCCGGCCTCGAAGGTCTGGAACCAGTACAACACCGGCACAGGAACGTTCATCGGCGGTGACGTCCACGGCGGCATGACGTTCAACTACGGCAGGGCGACAGATGGCGGACGCTGAGCACCGTGAACAGCACAACCACGGCTCTGGCACGTTTGTGGGCGGTGACGTCCACGGTGGCTTCTGGCAGGTCTTTGTCCCGCCCTACGGGAAGAACACGTCCAGCAAGTCGGCGCCGACGAAGCGACAGCCCGAGCAGGACGACGAGGAAAGGGATGACTACGAGGATCGTGTGGCGTCCCTGCTCGGGGCTGCATGGATTGCCGCTTCGGCGGGTCTGGCCGTCGTCTATGCAGTGATGGGCTGGCCTTGGACCGACCATGGGCCGGCTCCGGGCATCGGTGCACGCATTGGTGGAGGGCTCGTCGCCTTCTACGCCTGCTTGGCCGCGGCGGCCGCCTTCTTGGCCCGTCTCGCTCAGGTCTTCGAGGTCTGGTCGGAACAATGTGCCATCACGGCTACGCAAAGCCGAGGTCGGTTGGTTGCCAGGCCACCTGCGTCAATGTCCAGGGCGATGGCTGGCTTAACCGCAGCGGCGGCTGTTGGAGCCGAACTGCTTGCGTCTTTGTACGGCTGGTCGTCTTATGGGGGCGAAGTGTCGCAACGGGCACATCTGGCCCGTCTCAACGCAGCTGCCAACGCGAATTCGGCTCGCGCCGCGACGAAGAGGCGCAAGGCGTAGTCACGGGGGTGGCGCTCACCTTTTGTGGCCGGAACTGCTACGCACCCAGCCCGGTCTGCCTCGCGTGGACTCGTACGGCTGGCCGCCCGCACCGCCATCGCCGCCTCCAACGCCCACCGCATTCTGCGCCACCACCTGGTCCGTTCTGGCCGCCTGCGACAGGGCTACCGGCGAACCCGACGCCGCGACGAACGCAACCGGCCCGACGAGCTGGTCCACATCGGCGTCAAGAAATTCGGCCGCATACCCGACGGCGGCGGCCACAAAGTCTTCGGCCGCGCGGCTGGCTGGCCAACCAGGACCGGCGGGACGGCACCGGATTCGTCTACCTGCACACCGCACTGGATGACGACCACTCCCGCCTGGCCTACACCGAAGGCCAGGACGGCAGCCCCAATGGACTCTCCTTCCACAGTCGTGGAAGGAGAGTCAGGACAGCTCCGTCGCCAGAAGGCGGAGCGCCGGTACGAGTTCGGGGTGGTCTCCGCGGGAGGCCGACTGGAGTAGTTCGGTGATGACGATGATCTGTGCGGCTCGTCCTGGCTCTGTCTTGAGGACGGGGAAGGCATCGCGGACGCGGTGGGCGAAGGCGGGGGTGAGCAGGGAGTAGGCCAGCAGCATGGCGGCGTCGTAGCCGACAGGTGCGAGACCGAAGCCTTCCCAGTCAAGCAGGTACGGGGTGGCGGCGGTGAGGTTGGCGGTGTGCAGGTCTCCGTGGGCGGTCGCCCAGTCTGTGATCGGAGGGCCGGGGATGTCGAGGAAGCGTGGGACGGTGCGGTCCACCCACTCTTGTCGTACGGCCACGCGGTCCGTGGGGACGGTGCTCACGTGGTCGAGGTCGGTGCGGAGGGAATCCCACCAGGCGGTCGGCAGGTCCGGGTCCGTGTGCAGGACGGGGCTGGGGGAGCAGATGGGTTCGGTGACGTACTCGTGTAGCTCAGCCTGGTAGGCGTAACCGTCACAGCTTGACTCCATGCTGTCGTGCAGCAGGGGCTTGTGGATGCGTCCGTCGAAGAGTGCGGCGGCTTGGCGGTTGCCCTCCCAGATCTTTCCCGTTCCCTTGCCCTGGGGCGCGGTTAGCACCCTCAGCCAGCAGGATCCTCGTTCTGGGTGCTCGGCACGGCTGCTGAGGGTGCGGCCGTGCCAGCCCCAGAACTCGGGGCCGGCGATCGTGATGCCCAGTGTCTCTGCGGACCGTGCGAAGGCTCTGCGCATGCGCTGCTTATCCGTGAGGTCAGGTGGCGGCGAGTACATCCAGCACCTTTCGCAGCGTGGTGGTCGGGATGGCCGGGCTTCGTAGGGCGGCTTGGGCTTCGGCCCAGTGTGCCGGGGTGGAGGCGGAGAGCAGAATCCGTGTCACTCCAGGGCATGATGCCGCCGCCAGCAGGCATGCCTGGGCCGTGGTGAGGTGCGGAGCCAGCAACGCGGTGAGTTCGAGGGTGGCCAGGCGCGGTAGCTCGCCGCCGAACAGCGGCGCTGAGGCGTACACCTGCCATCCGAGTTCGGATGCCTGGGCGATGGGTCCCTCCTCGTCCAGAGCCTGGGTGAACGCGGTTGCGGTGACCAGGGATACGGGCAGTTGGATGGCGCGCAGGTGGTGGTGTTCCGTGCCGGCGGCTTCGGAGGCCAGTTGGTGCAGGGCGGGGACGGTCAGGGTGCCGGTGTCGAAGCCGTCCCAGGTGGCGACGCCGTAGGCGGTCAGGGTGCCGGCCGCTGCTTCTGCTTCGAGGGCGGTGAAGGCGGCGCGCAGGACTTCGTACGGGTCGCCGACGGTGTGCTCGGGGTTGTGGGCGAAGACGAGGTCGAGGCGGTCGCGGCCGAGTTCGGTGCGGTTGCGGGCGCACTGCCAGTGGACGTACGAGGCGCTCAGGCAGTGGCCGTGTTCGGCCTCCTCGATGGTGAGGGCCCTGTTGGAAAGGGCGTCCTTGATGACCTGATCGGTCAGGAATCCGACCTTGGTCGAAACCGGGATCGGGTGCCGGGCGAGCACGGAGGCGAGCAGCGACTGGGCCTGACCGTCGAGGTAGTTGGGCGCTGTGTCGATCCACGCGTCGGCTGGACGGGTGGCTGCACGGACGACGGCTTCGGTCAGGACGGAAGAGCGGATGCGGTACGTGTCCAGCCCCAGGGCCGCTGTCCTCATCGTCTGTCTCCTTCCACTGCGATCGCTTGGCCGTCCATCAGCTCCGAGGCGATCGCCGCGACCTCCGCGACCGAGATGCCGGATGCTGTGGCCAGCTTGCCGAGGGACACGGTGCTGGGTGCGGCGGACAGCAGGTGCTGGAGGAAGGGCCGGGCTTCCCCAGCCATCTCCCACTCGTTGTCGCAGGCCCGGAAGATCACGCCCTCTTTGCTGGCCGCAGGTTCCATGTGAGCTCGTGTGGTGGTCAGCCGGATGCGGAGGTCCGGGACTGCGGGGATGCCGGTGACGTGAGGCAGGCTCGGCCGCAGACGGGTGAGGTCCGTCCCGTCGCGCATGGCCGTGTACCGGTCGATGAGGTCCGGGTTTCTCAGGGCGGTGGTGACTTCCATGCGTAGCCGTTCCAGGTAGGCCGTCTGCTGGGTGGCCGGTGCGTGGACGGGCAGGTCCTCTCGCAGAACGTCGTGGCGGCGCAGGTCGTCGGCGAGCCAGGACAGCAGCTGGGCGCCGGTGGCGGTCTGGATGCCGAAGGTGAGGTGGAGGGAGTGCTCGCCTTCGGAGGCGGCCACAGAGTGCCACCAGCCGCGGGGGAGGTAGAGCAGGTCACCCGGGCGCAGGACCAGCTCCGTGATCGCCTGCTCGGGCGGGGGCTCGGGCTCGTCGGTGTCCTTGTACATGGGGGCGGTGCGGGTGGGGCCGTACAGCTTCCAGCGTTTGGCGCCGTCGATCTGGATGACGAGCACGTCGTGGTCGTCCCAGTGCACGCCGAAGCCCTCGCGGGCGGTCCACGACGCGTACAGGTTGGTCTGCACCCCTGTGCGCAGCCAGCGTTCCAACTCCATCGCCGCACGGCCGACGGGCGGGTGGAGTTCGTCGACGGCGTCGATGACCAGGGAGGCGCCCTCGGCGAGGCGGGCGTGGAGTTCGGCGGGGTGGAGGCGGTGCCAGACGGTGTGCCGGCGGGTGGTGACCGGGGCGGTGTAGCGGTGGGCGGGCAACATCTCGCCGTCCGCGGAGAGGCGGAAGCGGGGCGGCTCCAGGCGGTGGGTGGCCAGGATGGTGTTGACGTCGTCCCAGGTGATCAGGCTGCCGGGGTTGGTGAGGGCGGCCGGGACGTGGCGGTAGTGGCGGTGGAGCACCTGGGCCAGGAACTCGTCCTGGCCCAGGTGAGCCGCCAGGTTCAGCGGCGACAACGCGTCTTCTCCCGGATCAGTCGTTGCCGTCGGTACGGCCGGTGCTGCCGCCGTCGGACGGGGTGACGCCGCGCTCACGGGCGGCCTGGATCCTGCGACGGGCCTTGACCAGGCCCGACTGGACCGGACCGGCCGTCGGGGTCGTGGCGGTGCTGTTGGGCATTGGTTCCTCCTGGTGTGAGAGATGAGGTGCATTGCGAACCCGCCCCGGACGGCGCTCGACCTGTCCATGGGCCTCGGGCGGCTGATCCGCCCGGGGCGGGGTTTGCAGCCCGCCCCTGCCAGGGCTTCTCGGACTGGGGGAACGTCTCGATCGGCTACGTCCGGCAGGGACGGGAACTCAGGGAAGGGCCGGAGAGGTGGCAACCGCCACGCCGATCACGAAGCCGCACGAGGCGGAGATCAGCATGATCAGCAGCGGGCCCGTGTAGCGGGCCAGTCGGCTCACGACGCGGCCCATCAGGGCTTCCACCATGCCCGCCATGGCCGCGTGATGATCTCCCGGTACGTGTGATGCGAGGGGTTGCGGCCTCCGTGCTCGAACACCCAGCTCTGAGGTTCGGCGAAGTCGACGCTGGACGGCGAGGTGTCACCACAGACCGCGCACTGCATCACATAGGTCGCGGGCTCGGCGTCGGGCTCACGGTCGGGCTGGAGCGTCCATTCCTTGTGGCACACGACTGCTCGGACACTCACCGGCCCACCTCCTCCAGAGCGGCACCGTCGTACGGGTGCCGGAGCGCGGCGTGGAGGGCGTCGGCGTCGGTGAGGGTGTCGTCGTCGGGCAGTTCACACCAGTCGCCCAGCCAGTCGTCGATCTGTTCCAGGCTGGGCGCGACGAGCCAAGAGTTGGTGGACAGATGCCGTACCGGCAGGTCGCCCCACCTTTCGGCGGTGCCCGTTCCAACGGCGTAGTAGAGGCGTTCGTTGGGTCCGTCGTAGAGCACCGGACCGATCGCCGCACCGGTCGCCCGCAGGTGGGCCAAGGCCAGGAATCCGATATCCGCGGAGGTTCGTACGAGATCCCAGCCGTCGCCGACTCGGAGCAGACGCAGGCCGGGGATGTCGTTGACCATAGGTGCGCTGCGCAGCGCTTCGCGAAGGGACATCACGTCCCCCCTTGGCGGTGGAGGCCAGGGCTCGCGCCGAGGGAAGGCGCGGGGTCCGTTGCCGGCCTGGTGGAGCGGACCACGATCAGACGGGTGCCTGGCGCCGTTATCTGCCGCTGTCGGTCGGTCACAACGCGCCTCGGGCCGAGGTGGCTGAGCGCGGGAACCACGGCGCCATAGATGTCGGGCAGTTCGAGGGCATCGAGGAGACCGACGAAGGCGGGAGATCGGACGCCAGTCGTCGCCTCTCGGTCCGTGAACACTCCGCACAGGCGCAGTTCGTGCTGCCGGCAGTACTCGGTAAGACAGGAGACGAGCGCCGCGTGGCGGGCCAGGCCACCGGTGACATGGCGCAGGTAGCCGAAGACCTGGGGGAAGGCGACGGGGCGGCGTTCCGTGATGAGTTCGTCGTCCATGTCCCCAGCGTCGGCTGCCGCGAACGGCCTTGAAATGACCTGCTGTTGCACTTCCGTTGCACTTCTCGCCCCGCATCGTCACCGAGAGTGCTTCTATACGTGACGGAGGGAGGTCATCCGTGGTCAGCGTGCAGCAATGGACCGGCCGGGAAGCGAGCGCCCTGCGCGCAGCGCTGCGCATGAGCACGCGAGCCTTCGCCGAGCATCTCGGTGTCGCGCTGCGCACGGTCGCCAAGTGGGAGAGCCTCGGCAGCGAAACCCAGCCCCGCCCGGACACCCAAGCCATCCTTGATACCGCGCTCGCCCGTGCGGACTCCGCCGCCCAGGCCCGGTTCGAGACGCTGCTGTTCCCCGAGCGCAAGAGCGCGCGGCCGGCGGACTTCGAGACCTGGACCGAGGACATCGAGCGCGCGGTCGTCTCCATCAGCCGCCAGGACTTCCCCTTCGCCACCACCTTGCTGAACCGCTGGCTGGGACGCCTCGACCCGCATCACCTGGACGACAAGGGCCTGTACCTCTACGGCCGTTCCCTTGTGCTTCTCGGCGACCTTCAGCGGGACCAGGGCGCCATCCTCGGCCCGCTCTCCGCCCGGCATTCCTACACCACAGCTCGCGGCATGTTCACCGAGCTCGACATCCCGCGCCGAGTGGCCCAGATCGAGCTCTCCCTCGCCGTCGTTCAGGAGATGTCGGGTCAGCTCGACGCCTCCGCCCGCCAGTACGAACTGCTTGCCACGGACGAGCGTTTAAGCCCTCGCGATCGAGCCAGGGCGCGGCTCTGGGTGGGTACCGCGCTGAGCAAGGAGGGCAACAACGAGTACGCGACCCAGGTCATGACAGCCGCCACCCGTGCCTTCGAGGACCTCGGCGAGCCGGAGGACTGGTCGGTCGCCCACCAGAAGCTGGCCCTCGCCCACCGAGGCGCCGGCGACCTGAAGCAGGCACTGCACTACATCGACATCGCGCGCACCACCGGCACAGTCGACTCCCCGATGCAGCGAGTGCGGCTGGACACCGCCTACGGGCACATCCTTCTGTCGGACGCGGCGACCCGGAATGATGGGCTGTCCGTCCTCGATCAGGCGGCTCAGGTGGCCCAGCAGTACGGGCTGAGCCACCAGCTGCGCAGCATCGAGGGCATTCGAAAGGGCCAGCCGGGATGAGCCAGGGAGTGCCAGTGCCGCAGCACGAGCAGCGCCAGATCACCGACGAGCAGTTCAACGACGCGACGCTGATCTGGAACTACCACCAGATGGGCCACGAGCAGCGGGCCTGCTCGGCGGCGATCGGCCTGGGCAGCCACGACCTGGGCGTGGCCACCACGGCCGCCGAAATGTACCGTGCCGGTCTCTTCCCGGTCCTGGTCTTCAGCGGCGGCAACAGCCCCACCACCCGCGCCCGCTTCCCGCGTGGTGAGGCTGTCCACTACCGCGAGCACGCCCTGAGCCTGGGTGTGCCGGACGAGGCGATCCTGGTCGAGCCCAAGGCCGGCAATACCGGCCAGAACATCACCTTCTCCCGCGAGCTGCTGGCCAACGCCGGCGTGGAGGTGGAGTCGCTGCTGTTGATCTCCAAGCCGTACATGGAGCGCCGCTCGTACGCGACCTGCCGCAAGCTGTGGCCCGAGGCCGATGTCGTATGTGCCTCCGAGCCGCTGGAGCTGGACGACTACATCAAGTCCATTGGCGACGAGAAGCTCGTCGTGGACATGCTCGTCGGCGACCTGCAACGGGTGATCGAGTACCCCAAGCTCGGCTTCGCCGTCGAGCAGGACGTACCGGGAGATGTGTATGACGCATACGAGCGCCTCCTGGGCGCCGGCTTCGACAGCCGCCTCATCAGCCCCTGAGCCACCCCGCGTCAGTTCACCAGGCGGGGTGTGCGCGATCCACCAGCCGAACCTGTTCCCACGGCTGTCCACCTTGGCGAAGCTCTTCGCCGCCGACTGCTGGATCGCCCTCGACGACGTACAGTTCGCCCGGCGCGACTACCAGCACCGCGCTCGCCTCGCCGCCTTGGACGATCCCGGTCGGCAGCAGTGGCTCACGCTGCCGATACACCTTCCCCACGGGCGGCCGACACTGATCAGCCAGGCGCGGCTCGTTGATCCTCACCGCTCACGCAGGACTGTCGAGCTGCTCGTGCGCCAGTACTACGGCCGCGGTGGCCACCGGGACGCCGTGCGCGATGTCCTCGACGCGGCCCTGGACGCATTGGACACTACTGATCGTGTGGCACGTATCGCGCGAGCATCGACGCTCGCCATGCTCGCTGCGCTTGGCTGGGCAGGGGAAGTGCTGGACAGCGGTCGTATCCCCACCCGTCACAGCCGATCGGAGCGCCTCGCCGATCTCGCGGCAGCCACCGGGAGCACCCACTATCTGTGCGGCACTGGCGGTACGCGCTACCTCGACCCTGCCCCCTTCGATGCCTACGGCATCTCCGTCTTCCCCTTCCACACCCCTGTGGATACGGAGGACCCGATTTGGTGCTGGGCTCGGCGTGCCAGCGGCCTCTGGGCCCTGAGCAAGATGGGGCCGCGGAATCTGGCAGGTCGGCTGGCTGCCTTGCGAGAAGGTCATCGGCTCGGTGCACTGCTCTGAGCACTGGCCGACTCCTCTCAGAGACGCCACCCAGCGCTCGCGGATCCTGCCCGCGCTGCTTCCTAGTGCTGGGCGATGAGCTGTTGCACCGCGTAGTCGACGCGGTGAACGGCGCGGTTTACGGCGGCGAGGACGGCGTCGATCTCGACAGGCCAGGAACCGGAGTTGAGGGCCTTGGAGGCTTGGTTGAGGTTGTTGCCGACCTGGTTGAGGTGCCGGCGTGTGGCGAACAGTTCCGAGATTGTTTCTCGTCGTCCGGCTATGGCAGCGGCGGTGTTGTTGAGGTCACTGGCGGCGGCGAGGCCGCTGCGGGCGAGGAAGGCGGGCAGACTCGCTCGGGTCGCCGCGGCAGCAGCGGTGAGGACGGTTTTCTCGGTGTCATTGAGACGGACACAGCACACGTGAACGCGCTTGTCATTGCCGGATCTCGGCGAGCGCTTGCGCGCGGTCTTCTCGGAGGTGCGGTGCTTGGAGCTTGGCGACTGCCCTTCTGGCTGCGATCCCCCCACGGCCGCTGCCTCCCGGACTGGCGCCCCCTGGTGCCAGTCCGGACCCGCCACCCCCGGGGCGGGTTGCGCCTGGACAGTCTTCCCCACCGGGGAAGACTGTCTTGGCGGATAACTTGCTGCGCGGTTGTCGGGGGCGGTGGGCGTCTCCTGCCGGTTGGTGTGTTCATGGTGTCGGTCGTGCATGCGTGGTTCTCCGGGGTGTTCGGTAGGGGAGCTGAGTCGCCGGGTCGCCGAGCGAGGGCAGCGGTCGGAGCAATTCGGCGGTGGTCGGCTGAGGTCTGGACAGGTCGACCGAGATGGGCGTTGTCCGAGCGAGGGCTGCGGCTGAAAGGAGAGCGACGGGGACCGGTACCCAAAGTGCTGCGGTGCACGGTCCCCAGACGCTTGGGGACGGGGACGCGACGCTCATCGGGGACGGTCCCCCTGACACGTCGTCACGGGGACGGTCCCCCTTTTCCTGCACGGTCCCGGTCCCCGAGGGGACCGAAGGTACTGCTGCGGGGACGGTCCCCGTTCTGGGGACGCTCTGGGACCGGTATGAAAGGCCCTCTGAGCTGCGACTTCAGAGGGGACCGGTCCCCGGCAGCCGTCACACGGTCCCCGGGACGCGGTCCCCAAAGTGCTCGTGGGAGTCGTGTACGACCGGTTCGGGGACCGACGGTCGTAGCCCCACGTAGCTGCCGCGAGGAGCGGCGCCGGGCTGCGTCACGCAGCTCGGCGCCGGTCCGTCCGGGCAGCGGCGAGGTCGATGCGCGACGGGTGAGGGGTCGCGCGTATGGCATTGCCCCGGGCAGCGCCGTCGGGGCTCGCCCTTCGTTGACGGCAAGGGGAGCCCACGGGTGCCTGGCACCAGTTGCACCGGACTCTGAGTGCATCGGGGATGCCCTCGGCGACGGCGGCCTCGCGAGCGGCGCGGTTCGGACGGTAGCGGGCCAGCTCGGCGCGGACGGCCGGCGGGATGCACGAGCCGATCTCGCGCAGGCGCCCCTCGACGTCGCGAGGCCGGCCACCGCTGGCGATCTGCCGGCGCCTGGTAGGGGAGGCTATGCCGGCGGCGACAGCGTTCCGGGACCGCAGCAGCTCGGCTCGCCAGGCGGCCGGATCGTCCGGGTCGGCGGCGGGAATGGGGTCGGTGTGCCGCTCGAGGCGGTCGCGTCGGTGGGCACGCCATCGGCGGGCGACGTCCACGGGCAGGATCGGGTACGGCGAGTCGAGGACGTGGGACCGTATGGCCTCGTGGACGTCCCAGCCGTGGTCGGTGGCGAAGGGCACGTCGTCGAGCAGCTCCTGCCACTGGGCGATTTGGTCACGGGCTTCGCCCGTGCCGGAGCGGATGGTGCGGGGATCGAGGCGTCCGACGTAGGCGAGGACAGCGGCGACTTCGCGTCGGTCCAAAGGCGGGTTACTCCGTTCCGGTCGGTTCGTCGAGGGCGGCGAGCAGGGCGGCCATGTGCGCCTCGGAGCGCGTCATGCCGAGTGTTGGTGGGGAGGGTGTGCCGCCTGGCAGGGCGTAGAGCTTGGGGCGGCCAGGGGCGGGGGTGTGTTCCCGGGCGATCCACGCGCGCCAGTCGGCTGCCCACGCGGCGGCGGTGCGGGGCGCCCAGGCGGCCCGGTAGGTGCGCCACTTCTCGTCGGCGGCGTGCATCGCGTCCTCGCCGAGGCGGTCGAGGTGGCCGTGGTGCTGCAGCCAGGAACGGGCATCGGTGTCGATCTGCCACTCGATGGCGGAGATGAGCGGGGCAGAGCTGCTGCTCTTACCGTTCACCTTCGGTTCTCTTCTGTTCTGGGGGTCGGAATCTGCACCCCCTCCGGGTCGGAATCCGTACCCCCTGGGGGTCGGATGCTGTTCCCCGGGGTCGGATTCCGACTCCCCTTCGACGTGCTCGGCCGGGTCGGATTCCGACCCCCCGAGGGTCGGAATCTGACCCCCCTGGGTCGGATTCCGGTTCCCCTCCGCGGTCTGCTCGGCGAGGAACCGGGCGGCGACTGGGAGGTGGTAGTACGTCTCTCCCCGCGGCCCTTTGCGGTCGGTGAGCTGTACGAGCTCGCCGCTGGCGATCAGCTTGGCCAGGGCATCGCGTACGGCGGTGCGGGAGGCGTTGGCGCGTTTCATGAGGGTGGGCACGGACGCGTACGCGACGCAGTGCCGGTCGCGGCACCGGTCGGCGATCAGGGCGAGGACCATGCGGGCGGTTCCCTTGCTGTGGCTGTGGTCCCACACCCATTCACGGGCGTCGTAGCTCATCGGGCGGCGGCTCCTAGGTCAGGGAGGGGAGGTGCGGTCGGCCCTCGTCGGGCGTTGCACAGGGAGGGGGTTGCACACAGCCCCGGTCCGGAGGCGCGGGGGAGGGCTGGTGGCGTCGTATAGCCAAGACAGCCACACGCATGCCGCACAAGTCCAGCATTCCGCCGGGAAATCAGACAGCTGACGGCGAACCTGTGCTGCGAGGCATCACCAAAACCATAAACCCGAAGCGGCGGTTGCCGAAATAATGTCCTGTCAGTTGAAGCCAGAAGCATCACATCGGGAGACCGTTGACTCCCTGCTGCGGCGCAAGATACAACACAACATCCCACGTCAGAGCGCACTTTCGGGCCGACGAAGGCAACGCCCGACGGATACCCGAACCCCCAGCCCAGAGGTAACTCCCGCCGGTTCGCCGGGCGGAACATAGCCGACGATCCCCGGTTAACCAAACCGGCGAATGCAAGCTACAAATGGAGCCATGGCAGCACGATCCCTGGAAATCGGTACGGCCGGAATACGGACCGCCCGCAGCATCGAAATCCTCCGCACCGAACGCGGCCTCGCCCAGCGCGAGCTCGCCGCCCGCGTCACCGCCCTCGGCCGTCCGATGACCAACACGATGCTGTCCCGCATCGAACGCGCCCAAGGCCGCTGCGACATCGACGACCTCGTCGCTCTCTCTCAGGCCCTCCGTGTCTCGCCTCAGGAACTCCTCCAGGGGCCTCGCGCCGCGTAACCCCAAGCGCTGCCAGCAGCAACGGCCAGCCGCCCAGACCCCCCGAGTAAAGGACCCGTCGCCCTTGCGCCGACCCGCAATACCCTCTGCCCTTCCCCGCTCCCAGCGCACCGCTCGCACCGATCAGGAGGTGACGGCGAATGACTGACCGGCTCCTGACCGTGGCCGAGGCCGGCGAAATGCTCGGTACAGGGGAGCGCTTCGTCCGCCGCCTGATCGCCGAGCGCCGCATCCGCTACGTGAAGCTCGGTCGCCCGGTGCGCATCCCGCAAAGCGCGATCACCGAGTACGTCGAGGCGCGCACCGTCGAGCCGGTCCGCCGCATCCGTGCCCGCTACGGGAAGGCGGCCTGATGGCGGGACGCAAGCCGCAGCGGCGGCGCGAGTTCGGCACGGTACGCAAGCTCCCCTCCGGCCGATGGCAGGCCCGCTACCTGGGACCGGACGGGCAGCGCTACACCGCGCCGGAGACGTTCGACACCAAGTCCGACGCGCAGGAGTGGCTCAACCTCACCCGCGCCGACATCGAGCGCAACCAGTGGCGCGACCCGGACGCTGGGGCAGTCAACTTCAAGAAGTACGCCTTGCGCTGGCTGAGAGAGCGCGGGCTGGCCCCGACGACGGTCGATCGCTACAACGGCCTGCTGCGCCTGCACATCCTGCCGACCTTCGGAGGCAAGGACCTGGACGAGATCAGCTCGCCCAGCATCCGTACATGGCGGGCCGAGCGCCTGAAGGCGACCGGCGCCACCACGGTCGCCAAGTCGTACCGGCTGCTGAAGGCCATCCTGCAGACGGCGGTCGACGATGACCTGCTCCGCAGCAACCCGTGCCGTATCAAGGGCGCCGGCAAGGAGGAGGCCGGCGAGCGTCCAACGGCCACGATCGAGCAGGTCTTCGACCTGGCCGACGCCATGGGCCCGCGCTGGCGCCTGATGGTCCTGCTCGGCGCGTTCGCCGCGCTCCGCCCCGAGGAACTGGCCGAGCTGCGCCGTCGCAGTGTCGATCTCGACGAATGTTCCCTGCGGATCACGCAGGCTTCCCCGGAGCTCACCAACGGCAAGCGGGTCACCGGCGACCCGAAGTCCCGGGCGGGCAAGCGCACCGTCTACCTGCCCGACTTCCTGCTCCCCGAGCTGCGCCGCCACCTGCAGTGGTTCGCTGAGAAAGAGCCGGACGCCCTCCTTTTCGTCGGGGAGAAGGGCGCACCGTTCCGCCGCTCAACCTTCGGGCGGAAGTGGCGCAAGGCCAGGAAGAAGGTCGACATGGCGGACAACTTCCGCTTCTACGACCTCCGACACACCGGCAACACCCTCGCCGCCGACACCGGAGCCAAGCTGAAGGACCTCATGGTCCGCGCCGGCCAGTCCTCCGAGCGGGCCCAGCTGATCTACCAGCACTCCACGGCGAAGCACCAGCGCAAGCTGGCCCAGGGGATCGACGCCGAGGTGCGAGAGCGGCTGCGCGCGTCAGCTGCCGAGCAGACGAAAGCCATGTAGGCGAAGGAAGCCGTGACCTACGGAGTCCGGCCGGACGGCTGCGTCGGCCGGACTCCGGGACGGTCGGCACCGCGTGCGACAGTCTCCGCATTACCGTGCGCCCCTTGTGCCCCCTTGAGAGACGGCCGTGAGTGAGATCAGCTTTTCCTGCATGCACTGACAGGGGAGTTGTGGGCGGCCGTGACCGGCCCAACTGGAGGGGGGAGCAATGGCGATCAAGTTGGTGTCCGTTTCGCCTGCGCAGGACGAGCTGATCGACAAGGCCATAGCCCTGGGTGATCGCTACACGAAGACGCTGGGGCTTCTGACGCCTCCTGCTTACCGGAAGGCAGCGGAGGATGGCGGCCTTCTGGCCGCGGTTGAAGCGGACGAGGTGCTCGGCTATGCGCTGTTCGGACTGCCGAAGAGGAGCGCGCGTATTCGGCTCGCACACCTGTGTGTGGCGGAGGAACAGCGCGGCCGGGGCATCGCCCGCCGGCTGGTGGAGGGCATCAAAGAGCGGTACCCACAGCGACTCGGGATCAAGGCCAAGTGCCGACGGGACTACAACCTGAGCGGGATGTGGAGGAGTCTCGGCTTCGTCCCGGATGGTGAGGTGCGAGGCCGCGGCCGTGACGGCGAGATCCTGGACGGTTGGTGGTTGGACCTCGGCCATCCGGACCTGTTCACGGAGATGGAGAGCGACGCGCTCCTGGTGGTAACGGTCGACCACGGAGTGTTCGCCGATCTGCGCGGCCTCGCTGACACGGCCGACGCGGAGGAATCCCGCGCACTGGAAGCCGGCTGGATGGCGGATCTCATCGAACTCGCATACACACCCCAGCTGGTTCATCAGATCCGGGACCTCACAGACACGGCAGAGCGTCAGCACCAGCGGGCGGCTCTGACCGGCCTGCGCAAGCTGTCCCCCGACTCGGCAGCTGTGGACGAGCGAACCCGTGAACTACTCGTGGCCGCCACGCAGGCCATCCCCAGTCTGACCGTCGGCGCTGAGCTTCGGCTCTGCCTGCGGTACGTGGCCGAGACCTCATGTGCCGGTCTGCAAGTCCTGGCGACCCGCGATCCGCTGTTGTCCCGCCTGGCTGACGTGGCCTGGGAGGTCGCCCGGGTCCGGGTCGTCTCGCCTTCCACCGTGACGCTGCACGTGGATGAGTTGCGGCAGGCCCAGGTGTATCGCCCGGCCGATCTGATGGGGACGGAGTTCCGGTCCGGCGAGGTGGCACCAGGCGCAGAGGGCGAACTGGTCGCCTTCTTCCACCAGGCGGGTGGCGACGACGGCTCGGCCTTCGCCGAGCGCCTGCGGTCGCTGAATGGGGGTACGGTCGCCTGGCGCCGCGAACTGCTCAGGGATGGTCAGGGCCACCCGGTTGCCCTCTACGCATGGGCGCTGGATGGGCGAACGCTGGTTGTCCCCGTCCTTCGTACGGCCAGCCACCCACTGGAAGAGACTCTGGCCCGGCAGCTCCTCTTCCTGATCAAGCGGCTTGGCCGGGACTGCGGTGCAGAGATCATCCGCATCAGCGATTCGCATCCCTCCGCGGCCGCCAAGTCCGCGGCAGGCGACGACGGGTTCTTCGAGCATGACGGCAGGCTTGTCGCCCTCCTCGTGAATGTGTGCGGGACGGCTGCCGAGGTGGAGGCTGTGGCGGGCGGACTGGCCCGCGAGCTGACCGTGGAGACGACCGCGCTCCGCGTCGGCATGCCCGCCGAGGTAGCCGCCGTGGTGGAGCGGGCGTGGTGGCCGGCGAAGGTCATCGACTCGGGGCTGCCGTCCTTCCTGGTGCCCATCAAGCCGCGCTGGTCAACCGAGCTGTTCAACGTCCCGGCCATGCTCATTCCTCGGAGTGACGCCCTGGGCATCAGCAGGGAGCACGTCTACTACCGTTCCTCGGGCCGCCGCGGGGAGAGCGTCCCGGCTCGCCTGCTCTGGTACGTCAGCGAGGGCAGTTCCCCGGGCGAAGGCCAAATGGTGGTGGGCAGTTCGCGACTCGACGAGGTGCTCATCGACACGCCCGACACCCTCTTCTCGAAATTCGAACACCTGGGCGTATATGGTCGAGCTGAGGTTCAAGCAGCTGCTGACACCTCCGGCCACGCCATGGCACTGAGGTTTTCGGACACCGAGATCTTCCCGAAGCCGGTGACGCTGCGGCGATTGACCTCGCTGGCCAGGGAGCGGGGACTACCGTGGTCGCCGAGTTCGCTGATCTCGCTGTCCAAGATCAGCGAGGAGCTGTTCCAGGCGATCTACCAAGAGGGGCACCGAACGACGTGAACGATCCGGAACGCGCGATGCTGCTGTCCGTCCACCCGCGCTTCGCCACCGCGATTTTGGCCGGCAGCAAGACGGTGGAGGTCCGCCGCCAACGCGTCGCTGCGCCACCCGGAACCCCGGTTCTGTTGTACGCGACCGCGCCCACCATGGCTGTGGTGGGCATGGCGCGCATCGCTTCAGTCCATGTCGCCTCCCCAAAGGAGGTGTGGTCCGCCCACAGCGCCCAGACGGGAATCACTCGGCGTGAGTACGACGCCTACATGAGTGGCGCGACTCAGGCGAGCGGCCTCACGCTGGAGGATCCCGTCTCCTTCGACGAGCCGGTGACGCTCAGCGCGCTGCGCTCCGCGGGGGCTTTCCACCCTCCACAGAGCTACCGCTACATGAAGGGCGAAGAGCTTCGGCAGGTGGCCGTGGCAGGACCTGTCGTAGGCACCGCCCTTCGTGAAGCGTTGGGAGACCTGGTGTCTGCCTAAGGCAAGAGTCGAAGCCCTGGGTTGCCGCGTCCTACAAGATCAGTCGAAGAGCAACGTGGCCCATGGGAGCCCAGCGACAACGCCGCCGTGGTGTGAACACGCACCTCGTCGGCCGATGGAGCTGGACGGCCACCCGTCGCTGCAGTGAGCGGGTGAGGGCATTTCTACCCGGCTGACCTCGGTAGGGGCCTGATCTATGCGGGTGGCCTCGGCGATGAAGTCGCTGTCGAAGCACTCCTGGTGGTCGAGAACAATGCGTGCAGCCTGACCAGCCAGGTCGCGCTTCTTGGCGTACGCCGTTGCTATGTCCAGCTCGGTGGCCGATGTGGTGTCGAGGTTCCCGAGATCGTCGGGGAGCTTGGTCCCGAACTGCAGGATGCTGATGTTCGGGTCGCCGGCGAACACCAAAGGAATCCGTACGGCGCGGGCCTTGTCGCTCAGCGCAAGGGCCTCGGTTCGGTGTGGCTGGCACATGGACTCGTGCTGATCGTCCTTCCAGGCATCCCAGACACCGACGCCAAGGCCAACAAACACGGCCAGGGTGACGAGCGAGAGCACGACTCTGATCGTCCGCTGTTCTCGTTCTGCCTGCTGCCTCGCCCTCTCGGTCCGAGCTTTTGCCTCCTCGGCGGCAGCTTCACGCTCAGCTCGGGTGGCGTGGTGCCGACAGCCTCGGCCGATCTCCTGGGGGAGCTTGCAGGGCGTCCCTTTCTTCGTGGGACGCCCACAACGCGATGACGTTCGGCGTCTTCGAGAACGGTCGTACCTCATGGGCATGGCGCGCATTGTGAACCACCCGCTCATGCTGCCGCTGCGGAACGACCGAAGTGCAGTCCGGATGGTCGACAGCTGAGCGCAAGCCCGCAAGTCGCCCTTTGCGTAAGGGACTTCACCACCATTTGCACAACCTGTGGCGCAGGTCACACGAAATGCGTCTCGCCATTTGAGACGAACCAGGGCGGGGGTGGCCAGAGAGGCATCCAGGCACCCCTGAGGTGACCGCTCAGCCTCGACTTAGGGCACGCGGAGGGCACGCCACCCTCAAATTGGACTAGACAACAAACAAACCCCAGGCTACTGACCTGGGCCTTCTTCATGGAGCGGGTGACGAGAATCGAACTCGCGCTCTCAGCTTGGGAAGCTGATGTTCTACCATTAAACTACACCCGCGTAATACGGACGGGCGGGCCCGGGGGTCCGGTGTCCGGATGCTTGCTCACTCTACATCATCGTCGGCCCCTGGTGTTCGGACCCCGGGGGCTGAGTCCGTTTCAGAGGGGGGATCCGGCTGCGGGCGGCCGGAGTTGGGGCGTACCGTGGAGGGGTCCGGTGGGGCCGGAGTGCCGCCTGGAGAGTCGTCTCTTTGATCCCGTAATGTGGCTTTTGTCGTCCGGGCAGCAACGCCGGACGAGGCTCCTGGGGAAGGGACTTGAGGGACTTGATGGAACGCACCGTCGTCCGATGCGCGGACGGGCACGTCTTCAGCACCGCTTCGTTCCCGATGCAGCAGGCCGAGCGGCTCGGCCCCGGCCGGCTCGTGCGGTGTCCGCGGTGTGCCCGGCTCCGCAGCGCGGTCCCCGTCGCCCTGCAGAAGAGGTGAGGGCAGCGGGAGTGGACCGACTGTAGTCGGGGTGTCACAGCGGGCGCGTGGAGCAGTCGTGATGGCGACGGCTCCGCGCGCCTTGCGTATCCTCGCTACGTGCTTCTCTCAGACAAGGACATCCGGGCCGAGATCGACGCCGGGCGGGTACGGATCGATCCCTATGACGAAACCATGGTGCAGCCGTCGAGCATCGACGTACGGCTGGACCGGTACTTCCGGGTGTTCGAGAATCACCGGTACCCCCACATCGACCCCTCCGTCGAGCAGGCCGATCTGACCCGGCTGGTGGAGCCGGAGGGCGATGAGCCGTTCATCCTGCATCCCGGGGAGTTCGTGCTCGCCTCCACGTACGAGGTGATCACGCTTCCCGACGATCTCGCCTCCCGGCTGGAGGGGAAGAGTTCGCTCGGGCGGCTGGGGCTGGTCACGCACTCCACCGCCGGGTTCATCGACCCCGGGTTCAGCGGGCACGTCACCCTGGAGCTGTCGAACCTCGCCACCCTCCCCATCAAGCTGTGGCCGGGGATGAAGATCGGGCAGCTGTGCATGTTCCGGCTGTCCTCGCCCGCCGAGTCGCCGTACGGCAGTGAGCGCTACGGCTCCCGGTACCAGGGCCAGCGCGGGCCGACCGCCTCGCGGTCCTATCTCAATTTCCATCGGACCCAGGTGTGAGGGCGACGACAGCATGAGCAGCGCAGACGTGCGGGAGAACCTGACCTACGAGCGGTTCGGGGCCGCCATCCGCGAGCTGGCGCAGACCATCGCCGACGACGGGTACGAGCCCGACATCGTGCTCAGCATCGCGCGCGGGGGAGTCTTCGTGGCGGGCGGGCTCGCTTACGCCCTCGACTGCAAGAACATCCACCTCGTGAACGTGGAGTTCTACACCGGTGTGGGGACGACCCTGGAAATGCCGGTCATGCTCGCGCCCGTCCCCAACGTGATCGACTTCTCCGATAAGAAGGTGCTGATCACCGACGACGTCGCCGACACCGGCAAGACCCTGAAGCTCGTCCGCGACTTCTGCCTCGACACCGTCGCCGAGGTGCGCTCCGCCGTGATCTACGAGAAGTCCCACTCCCTCGTGAAGTGCGAGTACGTGTGGAAGCGGACCGACGACTGGATCAACTTCCCGTGGAGCGTGGAGCCGCCCGTGGTGAAGCGGGCGGGGCAGGTTCTGGACGCCTGATCCCGGAGTACGGACGCGACAAGGGCTCCCGGCTTTCCCGCCGGGGGCCCTTCCTGTGCGTCAGCACTCAGAACGTGCCCAGCTTCACGATCGACAGCAACGCGATCAGCTGGATCGCCGACGCCCCCAGCGCCCTCGGCCACGGCAGGTCGTGGGAGCGGGACACCATCAGGGTCAGCAGGGCACCCGCGCCGACCCAGGTGGCCCAGCCGAGGAGCTGGACGAAGCCGGCGTCGCCGCCGAAGAACATGGCGACGATCAGGCGGGGCGCGTCCGTGAGGGCCGTGATCAGCATGGACAGCCCCACCGTGGGCTGCCAGGCGCCGTCGCCGCCGAGCTGGCGGGCCAGGGTGTGGGTGACGACGCCCAGGACGAACAGGCCGAGCACCATCACGACGGCCGTGATCAGCACGATCGGCACCGCGTTGGACAGCGTCGCGCTGATCGCGTCCTGGCGGGCGCCGTCGAAGCCGAAGACCGCGAGCAGGCCGTAGAGGAAGGTCACGATGAGGGCGGGCGTCCACATCGTGTAGTCCCGCATGCGCAGGAAGGTGTCGTTCGGGGACAGGACGATCCCCTTCAGCAGTTCCTTCCAGTGCAGGGGCGGGCCGAGCGGCGCGGCGGGCGCGGCGGCGGAGCCGGCCTGATAGGTCGCGCCCTGGGTGTAGCCGGCGGCCTCGTCGACCGAGAAGGCCTGGGTGTGGCCCGGGTTGTCGGCCGCGTAGGGGTCGTGCGCGCCGGGGCCCGGGTGGCCGCCGTCGCCGAAGTACTCCGGTCCGTCGTCGGCCGGCCCCGGGTATCCGTACGGCTGCCCCTGCCGCTGGTACGGCGGCTGCGGCGCCGACGGGTAGCCGTACGAGGGGCCCGCGGGAGCCGAGGGGCCCGGCCGTCCGTACGACGGCCCCCCGGGCCGAGCGGGCCCGTGCCCGTGCCCATGTCCGTGCCCGTACGACGGTCCCTGCGGCGCCTGTTGTCCTTGGGGGGTGCGGTTGTCTCGGCCCCCGCGTCCGATCCTGAATCCAGCCACGTCATCGAACGTACCTGGTCCTGAGGGCCGACGTGCCGGGCCCGGCGGTCCGGGCCCGGCTTTGCGGCCGACCTGTGACATCCCCTAAGGGGGCGTCAGGGGGCGGTTCAGGGTCCGGCCCGGGTTCCCCGGACGTTTCCCCGGTGGTGCCGCGCGGCGTCAGTTGTTGAGGACCGAGCCGTACCGCGGGGTGCCCGCCGTGGAGACCCCGGTGGCCGCCGGGCCGAAGGAGAGCGCACCGGCCGTCGTCGGTCCGCCGGTGGTGCCGCGCAGCGACCAGACCGCGCCGTCGCCCGCGTTCTCGCCCGGGCCCGCCACGGTCAGCTCGGCGCGGTGGTCACCGGAGTGGTCGGCGAGCAGGACCCGTGCGCCGAAGCGGTCGCCCTTCTCGGCGGTGCCGGGGACGCCCGCGGTGTTCTGGGTGTACGACACCGCGCCCTTGGTCGTCAGCCCGGAGGCGGTGCCCCGCAGGAGGGTGACCGATCCGGTGCCGGAGTCCTCGCCGGACGCACCGATCGCCAGGTCCTTGAACCCGTCCCCGTCCACGTCGCCCAGGAAGACGCTGCTGCCGAACGCGTCGCCGGTCTCGGCCGCGCCCGGCACGCCCGCGGTGTCCTGGCCGAGGACCAGCGGGGCGCGGGAGGTGTCCTCGCCGCCCGGTCCGCCGTAGACCACGGTGACCTTTCCTCCCTTGGCTCCCGCCGGGTCGGCGGAGGTCTCGGCCGGGTTGCCGATGGCGATGTCGGCGTACCCGTCCTTGTCGATGTCGCCGGTCGCCGAGACGGTGCCGGCGGGCAGCTCCTGCCACCAGTCGGTGTAGTTGCCGATGGACGGGTCGGTGACCAGGTGGGTGACGGCCGCGCCGGTGCGGGGCTGCCGGCCGTGCACCACCAGGCTGGTGGACCAGGCGGGGGAGATCCGCCCGGCGGACACGGAGGTGACGCCGTACGACGGGGAGTAGGGAGCGGGGGAGCCCGCGCCCGAGCCGCCCTGGAAGGAGCCGGACCGGGTGACGGGGCCGTTGACGAAGCTCAGGACGCTGGAGCCGGTGGATCCGATCACGACATCGAGGTCACCGTCGCCGTCGAGGTCGCCCACGGCCAGGGCCTGCCCGTACCGGTCCGTCTCCTCCTTCCCGTAGTTGATGACCGTACGGGACCCGGAGAGGCCGGACCGGGCGCCCCAGACGACGATCACCGTGCCGCCGTTGGTGTCGCCGTCGACGTCCTCGCCGGGCGCGCCGATCAGGAGGTCGGCGTAGCCGTCCTTGTTCAGGTCGGCGGAGGCGACGGCGCTGCCGAACGCGTCGCCCGCCTCGGCGGTGCCGGGCACGCCGGCCGTGTTCTGGGTGATCAGGGTGCGGGTGGCCGTCCTCAGCCCGGCGGAGCTGCCGTAGACGACCGAGACGGCGCCCGCCTCGGACCGGCCGCCGACCGTCGCGTCGGGGGCGCCGATCGCGAGGTCGGCGCGGCCGTCGCCGTTGAAGTCGTACGGGGCGGCGGCCGTCGCCGCGTGGGCGGCGGGCACGGTCAGGGCGAGCGGGGCCAGCGCGCCGGCGAGGGCGGCGGCGAGCACGCGGGTGCGCATGTGGTTCCCTCGGGAAGGCCTGGGGCGGGGGTACGTCACTGGGCGATGGCCCAGGCGAAGTCCCCGATGCCCTGCACGGAGACGTCGCGGGCGCTGATGAACGTGGCGTAGTCGGTGGTCAGGCCGGAGGCGGTGCCGCGCAGGACGGTGACGGCGCCGTAGCCGTTCTCGCCGCCCGCGCCGGCGACCAGGTCGGCCTTGCCGTTCTTGTTGATGTCGATCAGCCGCACCGACTGGCCGAACTGGTCCCAGGCCTCGGAGCCGCCGGGCACGCCCTCGGTGTCCTGCGTCCAGGTCTTGGCACCCTTGGTGGTCAGGCCCGAGGCGGAGCCGAACAGGACCGTCACCGCGCCGGCCTCCGCGGCCTTGCCCAGGTCCTCGCCGGGCGCGCCGACCGCGACGTCGGCGTAGCCGTCGCCGTTGATGTCACCGGTGCTGATCGACGAGCCGAACATGTCGTCGGCCTCGGCGGTCCCGGGCGCCCCCGCGGTGTCCTGGTGGATCACGGTCGGGGTCTGGGCGGGGTCGGGACCGTTCGGGCCGCCGTACCAGACGGAGATCTGGCCGCCCTTGTAGCCGGTCTTCTTGGCCGTGCTGGGGTCCGTGGGGTCGCCGAGGACCATGTCGCCGTAGCCGTCGCCGTTGATGTCGGCGATCGAGCCCGGCAGGCCGTCGGCGTTCGGCAGGTTCTTCATGGCCCACTTGGAGCCGTTCCAGGTGAAGTAGTCGATCTCGCCACCCGAGTCGCCGTCCACGAGGAACGGGTAGACCCGCTCGGCGGCGCCGTCGTGGTTCAGATCGCCCGCGAACACGTTGGCCGCGCCACCCAGTTCGCCGACGCCGAGGTTGCTCGCCGGGGTGCCGGTGCGGGTGAAGGGTCCCCGGTACAGGCGGACGTGGTTGCGGCCGGCGAGGGTGACGTCGAGCTTGCCGTCGCCGTCGAAGTCGGCGACGGCGATGCCGGTGGCGAAGTTGCCCCACTCGGAGAGGGTCGACGGCTGGGGCACCAGGGCACCGCCGGACAGGCCGGACGTGCCGCCCCACAGGATGGTGGCGCTGCCCACGGCGTCCCGGTCGCCGATGGTCTCGCTCGGGGCGCCCACGACGAGGTCGGAGTAGCCGTCGCCGTCCAGGTCGCCGGCGGCCAGGCTCTCGCCGAAGAGGTCCCCCGCCTCGGCGGTGCCCGGGACACCGGTGGAGTTCTGCGTGATCAGGGTGCGCCTGGCGGCCGAGACGCCCGAGGACGAGCCGTAGAGCACGACGACCGCACCGGCCTGCTGCGCCGTGCCGACCTGGTGGCCGGCGGCGCTCAGGGCGATGTCCAGGTAGCCGTCGCCGTTGAAGTCGCCGGTCAGATGGGAGGGCGCGGCGGTGGCGGGGGTGATGGGCAGGGCGGTGAGCAGGCCGGTGGTCAGGGTGGCGGCGAGCAGGAGGACGCGCTTGCGCAAGGCGGGGCTCCGGGTGGGAGGAGGCCGGGCCCGCGACGCGCGGGCCCGGCCGGGGATGAGCGGGACGAGGGCTGGTCAGTCGGCGAAGACGCTGCCGAACTGCGGGGTGCCCGAGGTGGAGACGCCGGCGGTGCCGGCGCCGATGAAGCGGCTGCCGGAAGTGGTGATCTTCGTGCCGTCGGACGGCAGGTAGGTGAGGGCACCGTCGCCGCTGTCCTCGTTGGCGCCGATCACGAGGTCGGCCTTGCCGTCGCCGGTGACGTCGTCGAGCTTGACGTCGACGCCGAAGAGGTCGTTCTTCTCGTTGCCGCCGGGGACACCGGTGGTGTTCTGGTTGAAGGACTGGGTGGCGGAGGCGGTGTTCACGCCGGACGCCGAGCCGAAAAGGACGGTGACCGCGCCGGTGTCGGTGACGCCCTCGATGTCCTCCAGCGGGGCGCTGACCACGAGGTCCTGGTAGCCGTCGCCGTTGATGTCGCCGAGGTCGAGGTCCCAGCCGAAGGAGTCGCCCTTCTCCGAGGTGCCGGGGACGCTGCCGGTGTTCTGGTTGATGCCGGTGGTGCCGGCCGGGCCGGAGGCGGAGCCGTAGGTGACGTTCACCCGGCCGCCGTCGGAGGCGTCCGGGACGGGGGTGCCGTCCTCGGTGGTGGCGTCCCAGCCGGCGCCGCTGACGATGTCGCCGAAGCCGTCGCCGTTGATGTCACCGATCGCCGTGATGATGCCGGGCTTGAGGGCCTGGGCGGTGGAGCCGCTCAGACCGCTCGCGGTGCCGGGCAGCCAGTAGTTGGTGTTCCAGCCGTACTGCGTGGAGGTCTCGTAGCCGTCGACCACGAGGTCGGTGCGGCCGTCGCCGTTGACGTCACCGGCGGTCAGGCTCATCGGGCCGAACGGGTAGTCGTTGCTGCCGGACAGGATGGGCGGCTTGACGGTGGTGATGCTGCCGGCGGTGCCGGAGCTGCTGATGCCGCCCTTGTAGAGGTAGAGGGTGGCGGAGGAGCTGCCGACGACCAGGTCGGTCTTGCCGTCGCCGTCGAAGTCGCCGGCGGCGAGGTCCTTGCCCCAGTAGTCGTGGGAGGAGACGGCCGGGTCGACCAGGTGGGCGGACTTGCCGGTCAGGCCGGTCTGGGAGCCGTACAGGATGACGAGGTCGCCGCCGTTGGTGTCGGTGCCGACCTTCTCGAACGGGGAGCCGACGGCGAGGTCGTCGTAGCCGTCGGCGTTGAAGTCGCCGTAGGCCGTTTCCCGGCCGAAGCCGTCGCCGGCCTCGGCGGTGCCGGGGACGCCGGTGGTGTTCTGGCTGATGACGGTGCGCTTGGCGGAGGAGACGCCGGTGGCCGTGCCGTACAGAACGACGATCTGGCCGGCGTCCTTCTGGCCGCTGACGTAGGCGCCGGGTGCCGAGGTGGCGACGTCGCCGATGCCGTCGCCGTTGAAGTCGGCCTTCGCGACCTTGACGGAGTCGGCGGCGGTCGCGGGCGAGGAGGCGAAGGTGAGCAGACCACCCGTCAGCGCGGCCGCGGTGGCCGTCGCGAGGGCGAGTCGGCGGTGCTTGTGCATGCGGTTCTCCTGCGGCATGCGGGGGATGCCTGGCGGGCATCCGCAGTCGATGGGGTGCGGACTCCCCGTGTTCGACGCGAGTTGTCCCGCGGTTCACAGGAGGCCGGCGATGGGGAGACCTGTGCCGGGGCGTAAAGGTTGTACGTGAGTCCGGTAATTTTCTGCGAGGCCGCCGTGACCGCCGGTGGGTGGCTACGGGTCCGTACGACCAGGCCGGCGAGGTGGTCTGCGTGGAAGCCGGTGGCGGCCAGGACGCGCGTCATGCCGGTCGGCCGAGGCGGTCAGGCCGGTGGAGCCGTCGTCGAGGTCACGGGCCCTCCTCGGCGCCGAAGACAGCCGGGAGCCGTCCCTGGGTGGGCGCGGCCTGCTGCTTCCGGGCTGAGCAACTGCCGTACGCCGGCCGGGAGTCCGGCGGGGTGACGTCGTGCGGGACCTCGCTGCCTTTGTCGCGGGGGGCGGGCAGCGCGACGGGGTGTCGGCGGTCTTCGTCCGTGCGGCTGCCCGGCTCCGCCGCTTCGCATCGGCACCGCCGGCCTCATCGGCCCCATGACAACCGCGGCGGTACGCGCACATTCGAGTCGCGGCGGCACCCGTGCCCCGGCCGTGTCGTGGGTCAGGATGGTGGCATGAGCGTAGTGAAGATCAACGTGCTGACCGTTCCCGCCGAGCAGCGGGAGGTCCTGGAGAAGCGGTTCGCCTCGCGGGCCCACGCCGTGGAGAACTCGGACGGCTTCGAGTGGTTCGAGCTGCTGCGGCCCGTCGAGGGCACCGACCAGTACCTCGTGTACACGCGCTGGCGTGACGAGGAGTCCTTCCAGGCGTGGATGGAGGGGCCGATGAAGTCCGCGCACCAGGGTGGCGGCGAGGGCGGCGAGCGCCCGAAGCCGGCGGCCTCCGGCTCCACCCTGTGGTCCTTCGAGGTGGTGCAGCAGGCCGCGCCCAAGAACGCCTAGCGGATACGACGGCGCCCCCTGCCTGTGCGGGTCAGGGGGCGCCGTCGGGTTCCGGAGGCCGTTACTTCACCGGTTCCGGCTCCGGCTCGCTCTCCGCCTCCGTCTCGCCCGCCGGGTCGACCGGCGTCTTGACGGAGTCGAGCAGCAGCTGGGCGACGTCCACGACCTGGATGGACTCCTTGGCCTTGCCGTCGTTCTTCTTGCCGTTCACGGAGTCGGTGAGCATGACCAGGCAGAACGGGCAGGCCGTCGACACGATGTCGGGGTTGAGGGACAGGGCCTCGTCGACGCGCTCGTTGTTGATGCGCTTGCCGATGCGCTCCTCCATCCACATCCGCGCGCCGCCGGCGCCGCAGCAGAAGCCGCGCTCCTTGTGGCGGTGCATCTCCTCGTTGCGCAGGCCCGGGACCTTGCCGATGATCTCGCGCGGGGGCGTGTAGATCTTGTTGTGGCGGCCCAGGTAGCACGGGTCGTGGTACGTGATGATGCCCTCGACCGGGGTGACCGGGATCAGCTTGCCCTCGTCCACCAGGTGCTGGAGCAGCTGGGTGTGGTGGATGACCTCGTAGTCGCCGCCGAGCTGCGGGTACTCGTTGCCGATGGTGTTGAGGCAGTGCGGGCAGGTGGCGACGATCTTCTTCGCCGACTTCGGCTTCTTGGTCGCCGGGTCGTCGTCGTCCTCACCGAACGCCATGTTCAGCGCGGCGACGTTCTCCATGCCGAGCTCCTGGAACAGGGGCTCGTTGCCCAGGCGGCGGGCGGAGTCACCGGTGCACTTCTCGTCGCCGCCCATGATCGCAAACTTCACGCCCGCGATGTGCAGCAGCTCGGCGAAGGCCTTGGTGGTCTTCTTGGCGCGGTCCTCCAGGGCGCCGGCGCAGCCGACCCAGTACAGGTACTCGACCTCGGTGAGGTCCTCGATGTCCTTGCCGACGACCGGGACCTCGAAGTCGACCTCCTTGGTCCACTCCAGGCGCTGCTTCTTGGCCAGGCCCCAGGGGTTGCCCTTCTTCTCCAGGTTCTTGAGCATGGTGCCCGCCTCGGAGGGGAAGGCGCTCTCGATCATGACCTGGTAGCGGCGCATGTCCACGATGTGGTCGACGTGCTCGATGTCCACCGGGCACTGCTCGACGCAGGCGCCGCAGGTGGTGCAGGACCACAGGACGTCCGGGTCGATGACGCCGTTCTCCTCGGCGGTGCCGATCAGCGGGCGCTCGGCCTCGGCCAGCGCCGCCGCGGGTACCGAGGCGAGCTGCTCCTCGGAGGCCTTCTCCTCGCCCTCCATCGTCTTGCCGCCGCCGGCCAGCAGGTACGGCGCCTTGGCGTGCGCGTGGTCCCGCAGGGACATGATCAGCAGCTTCGGGGAGAGCGGCTTGCCGGTGTTCCAGGCGGGGCACTGCGACTGGCAGCGGCCGCACTCGGTGCAGGTGGAGAAGTCCAGCAGGCCCTTCCAGGAGAACTGCTCGACCTGGGAGACGCCGAAGACGTCGTCGTCGCCGGGGTCGGTGAAGTCGATCGGCTTGCCGCCGGACGTCATCGGCAGCAGGGCGCCGAGCGAGGTCTCGCCGGTGGCGTTGCGCTTGAACCAGATGTTCGGGAACGCCAGGAAGCGGTGCCAGGCCACGCCCATGTCGGTCTTCAGGGCGACCGTGATCATCCAGATGAAGGAGGTCGCGATCTTCAGGCCGGCGAAGAAGTAGGTGAGGTTCTGGAGCGTGGAGACGTCCAGGCCCTCCAGCCAGGAGACGACCGGGTACGAGATGAAGAACGAGGCCTCGTAGCCGTCCACGTGGTGCTGGGCGCCTTCGAGGGCGTGCAGCATGAAGATGCAGACGCCGACGATGAGGATGACGGTCTCGACGAAGTACGCCTGGCCGAAGTTGGAGCCGGCGAAGCGGGACTTGCGGCCCGGCTTGCGCGGGTGGCTCAGCTGGCGGATGACGATCAGGGCGAGGATGCCGATCACCGTCATGGTGCCGATGAACTCGACGTAGACGTTGTACGGCGCCCACTCGCCGAGGACCGGCAGCAGCCAGTCCGCCTTGAACAGCTGCCCGAACGCGTTGACGATCGTCAGCAGCAGGGTGAAGAAGCCCACCGCCACGAACCAGTGCGCCACGCCGACGATGCCCCAGCGGTTCATCCGTGTGTGGCCGAGGAACTCCTTGACCACGGTGAGGGTGCGCTGTGTGGGATCGTTGGTCCGCGTGCCGGCCGGCACCGGCTGGCCCAGCCGCATGAAGGTGTAGATCTGCAGGAGGGCGCGGCCGAACAGTGCCACGCCGACCACGATCAGGACCAGCGACACGATGATCGCGGCGAGTTGCATTGGGGCTCCTGAGGCGGCCTCGGTCGGAACGAGCTGTCTGAGCTGATCGACATTACTAAGCGGTAACTTATGTAGTCCGTCTGAGACTACCCCCATCTTCCGTCGGGATGCAGCAGAGCGCGGGGTGATCTGGGTCGCCGCCAGCCAATCGGATCGTGTTATTCGTACCGAATTGATACTTTCGCCCCTACCTTAGAGCCGTGCTCTACGGGATCGCCGCCGCAACCGCAGCCCTTCTCTTCACCGCCGTGCTCACGGCGGCGCTCCGGCTGCCCGCCCGGAGGGCCGGGATCCTGGACCGGCGCCGGCAGCGGCCCCTGCCCCTCCTAGGCGGTCTCGCGGTCGTGGCCGTCACCTGCCTGGTCGCCGGAACGGGGGAGTGGACCCGGGTCGCCCCGCTCGGGGACGGGGTCGGGCGGCTGCTCATGGCGGCCGCCGCCGTCGCCGGGCTGGGCCTGGTGGCCGACGTGTGGCGGCTCCGCGCGCGCGTGCTCGTCGCCGGGACGGCCGTGGCGGCGGTCTGCGTGGTTCCGTACGACGAGACGGGCGCGCCGGGCGGCATGCTGGCCATCGGCTGGATCGTCCTCGCCACCCTCGCCTTCAAGGGGCTCGACCACGTCGACGGGCTGGCCGGGACGGTCGGGGTGGTCACCGCCTTCGGTGCCGGGGCCTGTGCCGCCGCCGAGGTGATGGACGGCCTCGCCGTGCTGCTGAGCGTCGTCGCCGCCGCGCTCACCGGCTTCCTGATGCACAACTGGCATCCCGCGCGGGTCGGGCTCGGCGCCTGCGGCTCGCTGTTCACCGGGTTCGTGCTGTCGTCGGCGGTGGTCTTCACGCGCGCGGGGTACGACATCGGGCCGAGCGCGGCCGTGGTGTTCTGCCTCGGTGCCGTCGCCGTCGCCGACGCCCTGCTCGTGGTCCTCGCCCGGGGGCTGGCCCGGCGCCCGCTGCTGCGGCGCGGCCCCGACCATCTCGCGCACCGGCTGCGGCGGCTCGGGCTCACCCCGCAGGGGTCGGTCGTGCTGCTGGGGGCCGGCTCCTTCTCCTCGGTGCTCGTGGGGGTGCTCGTGCACACCGGGTGGACGGGGGACTCGGTCGTGCTCTGGGTGGCCGGTGGGGTGGCGTTCGCCGTTCTCGTCCTCCTTTTGGCTCCCGCTCCGCAGGGTCGCCGCCCGTCATCGACGCAGGTCAGCGGGCACTTGCGTGTAAGGAACGGATAAGAGTTGAGTCTGGCTGGCTCAGGTCTGTTGACCCAGCCGGTCTCCTCATGCACACTTGAGCCTGTTCCACTCAAGTCAGCTGGAGGAATCAACCATGGCACGTGCGGTCGGCATCGACCTGGGCACGACTAACTCCGTCGTCAGCGTTCTGGAGGGCGGCGAGCCCACCGTCATCACCAACGCCGAGGGTGCCCGGACCACGCCGTCCGTCGTCGCCTTCGCCAAGAACGGCGAGGTGCTCGTCGGCGAGGTCGCCAAGCGCCAGGCGGTCACGAACGTGGACCGGACCATCCGCTCGGTGAAGCGCCACATGGGCACCGACTGGAAGATCCAGCTCGACGGCAAGGACTTCAACCCGCAGCAGATCTCCGCGTTCATCCTGCAGAAGCTGAAGCGGGACGCCGAGGCCTACCTGGGCGAGAAGGTCACGGACGCGGTCATCACCGTCCCGGCCTACTTCAACGACTCCGAGCGCCAGGCCACGAAGGAGGCCGGTGAGATCGCCGGTCTGAACGTCCTGCGCATCGTCAACGAGCCCACCGCGGCCGCCCTCGCCTACGGCCTCGACAAGGACGACCAGACGATCCTCGTCTTCGACCTCGGTGGCGGCACCTTCGACGTGTCCCTGCTGGAGATCGGCGACGGCGTCGTCGAGGTGAAGGCCACCAACGGTGACAACCACCTCGGTGGTGACGACTGGGACCAGCGCGTCGTCGACTACCTGGTCAAGCAGTTCCAGTCCGGCCACGGCGTGGACCTGTCCAAGGACAAGATGGCCCTCCAGCGCCTGCGTGAGGCCGCCGAGAAGGCCAAGATCGAGCTGTCCTCCTCGACCGAGACCTCGATCAACCTGCCGTACATCACCGCGTCCGCCGAGGGCCCGCTGCACCTGGACGAGAAGCTCACCCGCGCTCAGTTCCAGCAGCTGACGGCCGACCTGCTGGAGCGCTGCAAGACGCCGTTCCACAACGTCATCAAGGACGCCGGCATCTCCATCAACGAGATCGACCACGTCGTCCTCGTCGGTGGCTCGACCCGCATGCCCGCCGTCGCGGAACTCGTCAAGGAGCTGACCGGCGGCAAGGAGGCCAACAAGGGTGTGAACCCGGACGAGGTCGTCGCCATCGGCGCCTCGCTCCAGGCCGGTGTCCTCAAGGGCGAGGTCAAGGACGTCCTGCTCCTCGACGTCACCCCGCTGTCCCTCGGCATCGAGACCAAGGGCGGCATCATGACCAAGCTGATCGAGCGCAACACCACGATCCCGACCAAGCGCTCCGAGATCTTCACCACGGCCGAGGACAACCAGCCGTCGGTGCAGATCCAGGTCTACCAGGGCGAGCGCGAGATCGCGGCCTACAACAAGAAGCTCGGCATGTTCGAGCTGACCGGTCTGCCGCCGGCGCCGCGTGGCGTCCCGCAGATCGAGGTCTCCTTCGACATCGACGCCAACGGCATCATGCACGTCACGGCGAAGGACCTCGGCACCGGCAAGGAGCAGAAGATGACCGTCACCGGCGGCTCCTCGCTCCCGAAGGAAGAGGTCGACCGCATGCGCGAGGAGGCCGAGCGCTACGCGGAGGAGGACCACAAGCGCCGCGAGGCCGCCGAGACCCGCAACCAGGGCGAGCAGCTGGTCTACCAGACCGAGAAGTTCCTCAAGGACAACGAGGACAAGGTCCCCGGCGAGATCAAGACCGAGGTCGAGTCCGCCGTCGCCGAGCTGAAGGAGAAGCTCAAGGGCGAGGACACCACCGAGATCCGCTCCGCCACGGAGAAGGTCGCGGCCGTCTCGCAGAAGCTGGGCCAGGCCATGTACGCCGACGCCCAGGGCGCGCAGGCCGCGGGCGGCGCCTCCGCCGGTGCCGGTGAGGCCAAGGCCGACGACGACGTCGTGGACGCCGAGATCGTGGACGACGAGCGCAAGGACGGTGCCGCGTAATGACGGAGGAGACCCCGGGCTTCGAGGAGAAGCCCGACGTCCCCTCCGGCGCCACCTCCGACGACGCCGAGCCGAAGGCCGCCCCCGAGGAGGGGGCGGCCCCGGCCGGGGACGGACACGCAGAGAACAACGCCGGTCTGGTCGCCCAGCTGGACCAGGTGCGCACGGCGCTGAACGAGCGCACGGCGGACCTCCAGCGGCTCCAGGCCGAGTACCAGAACTACCGCCGCCGCGTCGAGCGCGACCGGGCCGCGGTCAAGGAGATCGCCATCGCGAACCTCCTGACCGAGCTCCTGCCCGTGCTCGACGACATCGGCCGCGCGCGGGAACACGGTGAGCTGGTCGGCGGCTTCAAGTCGGTGGCCGAGTCGCTGGAGACCGTCGCGGCGAAGATGGGCCTCCAGCAGTTCGGCAAGGAGGGCGAGCCCTTCGACCCGACGATCCACGAGGCCCTGATGCACAGTTACGCGCCGGACGTCACCGAGACGACCTGCGTGGCGATCCTGCAGCCCGGGTATCGCATCGGCGAGCGCACCATCCGCCCCGCGCGGGTGGCCGTCGCCGAACCGCAGCCCGGCGCGCAGACCGTCAAGGCCGAGGGCGCCGAGGAGGCCCCGGCGGCCGACGACAAGGAGAGCGGTGGCCCGGACGAGGGCTGACGTGACGACTGAGGGGAACCGCGGAAAGGGGGTGCGTCGAGGATGAGCACCAAGGACTTCATCGAGAAGGACTACTACAAGGTCCTCGGCGTCCCCAAGGACGCCACCGAGGCCGAGATCAAGAAGGCGTACCGGAAGCTCGCCCGCGAGTTCCACCCGGACGCCAACAAGGGCAACGCCAAGGCAGAGGAGCGCTTCAAGGAGATCTCCGAGGCGAACGACGTCCTCGGCGACCCCAAGAAGCGCAAGGAGTACGACGAGGCGCGCGCGCTGTTCGGCAACGGCGGCTTCCGTCCCGGGCCGGGTGCGGCCGGCGGCTCCTTCAACTTCGACCTGGGCGACCTCTTCGGAGGCGCCGCCCAGGGCGGAGGCTTCGGCGGCGGACTCGGTGACGTCTTCGGGGGCCTGTTCAACCGCGGCGGCGCCGCGGGCACGCGTACCCAGCCCCGGCGCGGCCAGGACGTCGAGTCCGAGGTCACGCTGAGCTTCACGGAGGCCATCGAGGGGGCCACGGTGCCCCTGAGGATGTCCTCCCAGGCGCCCTGCAAGGCCTGCTCGGGCACCGGCGACAAGAACGGCACACCGCGCGTGTGCCCGACCTGCGTCGGCACCGGCCAGGTCGCCCGGGGTTCCGGTGGCGGCTTCTCGCTCACCGATCCCTGCCCCGACTGCAAGGGCCGCGGCCTGATCGCCGAGCACCCCTGCCTGGAGTGCAAGGGCAGCGGGCGCGCCAAGTCGTCCCGCACGATGCAGGTCCGCATTCCCGCGGGCGTGACCGACGGGCAGCGGATCCGGCTGCGCGGCAAGGGCGCGCCCGGCGAGCGGGGCGGCCCGGCCGGCGACCTGTACGTGGTCGTCCATGTGGGCGAGCACCCGGTGTTCGGACGCAAGGGCGACAACCTCACCGTCACCGTGCCGGTGACGTATCCCGAGGCGGCTCTCGGCGGCGAGGTGCGGGTTCCGACCCTCGGCGGCCCGCCCGTCACCCTGAAACTGCCGCCCGGCACGCCCAACGGCCGTACCATGCGCGCCCGGGGCAAGGGCGCGGTCCGCAAGGACGGCACCCGCGGCGACCTCCTGGTCACCGTCGAGGTGCGTGTCCCCACGGACCTGTCGGGGAAGGCTCGTGACGCACTGGAGGCGTATCGCGAGGCGACCGCGGGCGAGGACCCGCGGGCGGAGCTGTTCGAGGCCGCGAAGGGAGCTTGAGAGTGATGGACGGCCGTCGACGTAACCCGTATGAACTGACCGAGGAGACCCCGGTCTACGTCATCTCGGTGGCGGCCCAGCTCTCCGGACTCCACCCGCAGACGCTGCGCCAGTACGACCGCCTGGGCCTGGTCTCGCCCGACCGCACCGCCGGCCGGGGCCGCCGCTACTCGGCCCGTGACATCGAACTGCTCCGCCAGGTGCAGCAGTTGTCGCAGGACGAGGGCATCAACCTGGCCGGCATCAAGCGGATCATCGAACTGGAGAACCAGGTCGCCGCGCTCCAGTCCCGCGTCGCGGAGCTGGAGGCGGCCCTGGACGGCGCGGCGGCGGCGATGCGGCAGCGCGAGGCCGCCGTGCACGCCTCCTACCGGCGCGACCTGGTCCCGTACCAGGAGGTCCAGCAGACCAGCGCGCTGGTGGTGTGGCGGCCGAAGCGGCAGCAGCAGGACTGACACGCACAGGCGCACACGAAGAGGGGCCCGGATGCCGGGCCCCTCTTCGCCTTGCCGGGACCCGGGTGGCTGAGAACAACCGCCGTGGTTGTACGGGTCTTTGCCGTTTCCATGAACTCCCTTGACGTGCACGGTCGGTAAAGGGTCTTTGCAGGGGGTTTCGCGTGACCTCCACAGATACAGCTGAGCGTGGTGTTGCGGACTCGTTAAGTGATTCTTCTTGACGCCGGGTGTGGCCTCCGCGTTGTCTTTTCAGACACCTGGGCCGTATAGCAACGCCCACGTCCGGAACGCACCTGAAGTGAGCCCTCGCATGCGTCGTATCGCCATATCCGTGGCCGTGTCCACGATGACCCTCTCGCTCGCCGGCTGTGGCGTGCTGAACGTGACGGGGGACGGCGCGAGTGCGAGCCCGACCAAGGGCAACGACATCACGGTGGGTCTGCTGCTGCCGGAGAAGGCGAACACCCGCTACGACAAGTTCGACTACCCCATCATCAGGGACAAGGTGGCCGAACTCACCAAGAAGCAGGGCAAGGTGGAGTACGCCAACGCCGACGCGAGCACCGCCCGGCAGTCCGAGCAGATGCAGAACATGATCGACGGCAAGGTCGACGTCATCCTGCTCGACGCCGTGGACGCGCACGCCATCGCCGGCGAGGTGAAGAAGGCCAAGGACGCGGGCATTCCGGTCATCGCCTACGACCGTCTCGCCGAGGGCCCGATCGACGCCTACATCTCCTTCGACAACGAACTCGTCGGCGAGGTGCAGGGCCGCACCCTGCTGGAGGCGCTGGGCCCGGGCGTCGACACCTCCGACAAGATCGTCATGATGAACGGCTCGCCCACCGACCCCAACGCCAAGCAGTTCAAGGAGGGCGCGCTCTCCGAGCTGAACGGCAAGGTGGACATCGCGAAGAGCTTCGACACCACCAAGTGGAAGCCGGAGAACGCCCAGGCCAACATGGCCAGGGCCATCGCGGAGATCGGCCGGGACAACATCGCCGGCGTCTACTCCGCCAACGACGGCATGGCGGGCGGCATCATCAAGGCCCTGAAGGCGGCCGGTGTCACCAAGCTGCCCCCGATCACCGGCCAGGACGCGGAACTGGACGCCGTGCAGCGGGTGGTGACGGGCGAGCAGTACATGAGCGTCTACAAGTCCTACCCGGACGAGGCCGAGGCCGCCGCGCAGATGGCCGTCACCAAGCTCCAGGGCAAGGACATTCAGTTCGACGCCCTCACCCAGGACCGGGTGGACAGCCCCACCACCAAGGACATCCCGGCCAAGCTGGTCCAGGTGACCGCGCTGACCAAGCGCACCGTCAAGGACACGGTCGTCGCGGACGGCATCTACACCGTCGGCGACATCTGCACCGCCAAGTACAAGGCGGCCTGCGCGGCGATCGGCCTGAAGTAGGACGCCCGCGTCCCACCCCCGGCCGGTCGCGGTGCGCGGCGCGGACCGGTGCCGAAACCCGGACGCATCGGGGTTTTCCGGTGGCCGCCGTGGAGGGAGCCGTGTTGCGGACCCGGTTCGGCGCCGCGCATAGTTGCGCCACGGAAGTGGCAGCACACCGGGGGTGGAATGGGCGATGGCCGGGCGCGGGGCGGAGGAGCATCCTCACGGTGCCGACCGGCTGTGTGCAGCCGGGGACCGGGTGTACTCCCGTGCCGTACGCCGGGGACGGGTGCCGCGCACGGACGCCGAACCGGTGCCCTGCCTGCTGGAGCTCGCCCTGCTGCACCCCGACCCGGACGACATGGACTGGCTGGTGCCGACCTCCCCGCAGGAGGTCATGACCCGGCTGCTGCGCGGGGTCTACGACGAGGTCAGCGCGAGCCAGCGGCGGGTGGGTTCGGCGGTGGCCGCGTTCGAGTGGTACGCGGGCCTGGGGAGGCAGCTGAACACGCTGGCGGCGCCGGCCGAGGGCAGCGCCATCCGGGTCCTGGACGGGCTCTCCCGCATCCAGGCCGCGATGGACGAGGCGACCGAGGCGTGTACCACCGAGGTGCTCACCGTGCAGCCGGGCGGCATCCGGCGGGAGGCCGAACTCTCCGAGGGCCTGCACCGGGCGGTGGCGCTGCGCGGCCGGGGCGTGCGGATGCGGGACCTCTACACGCATGTGGCCCGGCACGGCCAGGGCCTGCTCAACTACCTGGAGCTGATGGGCGACGCGGTGGAGGCGCGCACCCTGGACGAGGTCATCGACCGGCTCATCCTCTTCGACCGCACGGTGGCGTTCATCCCCGCCAACGCCGACCGCACGATGGCCCTGGAGCTGCGCCACCCGGCCCTGGTCGCCTACCTGGTGACGGTCTTCGAACGCCTCTGGCGCCTGGCGATCCCCCTCACGGCCCCGCTCCCCGACACCGGTATCGAGGGCATCTCGCACCGCGAGCAGTCCATCGCCGCGCTGCTCGCCGAGGGCCACCAGGACGCGGTCATCGCCGAACGCCTGGGCATCAGCGTGCGTACCTGCCGGGCCCACATCGCCCGTCTGTCGGAGACCCTGGGCGCGGCCAGCCGTACCCAACTCGGGGTCCGTATCGCCCAGGTCGGGCTCGACGGACACCGTCCGCCCCTGCCGACCACCGCCCTCGCCGGTCCGGAGCAGGAACCCCCGGCGGTGCGCTGAGCCCCGGTGGTCCCGCGCCTCAGTGCTCCCGGTCGAGGATGCCGGACTGGGCGATGAGATAGCCGAGTTGCGCGCGGCTGCCGCTGCCGAGGGCGTGGGCCAGCTTGGCGATGTGGGCCCGGCAGGTGCGGACGTTCATGCCGAGACGGCGGGCGATGGCCTCGTCGACGTGGCCCTCGACCAGGAGCTTGGCGATGGAGTGCTGGATGTCCGTGATGCCGTCCGGGGCGGTCTCGTAGGGGGCGCCGGTGCTCAGCGGCACGGCGCGGGCCCACATGAACTCGAACACCTTGATCAGGTAGCGCACCAGGCCGGGGTGGCGCAGTTCCAGGGCGACCTGGCGGTCGTCGCGCACGGGGATGAAGGCGACGGTCTCGTCGCAGATGATGAGCCGCTCCACGAGTTCGTCGATGGTGCGGTACTCCACCTTCCCGACGGAGAACTGGGCCACGTACCCGAGGGTCTCGGGGCTGTAGCGGGCGGTGTGCTGGTACAGGGTCCGGATGCGCACGCCGCGTTCGAGGAGGGGGCGGTCGCGTTCCAGGCCCTGCAGGAGGGTGTGCTCCAGCCGGCGGCTGGTCGGCTGCACGGTCAGCACCTCGGAGCGGCACTCGGCCGTCGCCGCGTCGAGGGCGGCGTTGATGCGGTCCAGGCCCTCCAGTACCGAGATGGCGTGGGTGGAGGTGGTGTCCTGGGCGCTGAGCGCCATGAACGGTTCGAAGGCCTCGGTCAGTTCGATCGACAGCCGCCTGCGTTCGGAGATCTCCCGCTCGATCGGATTGAGCCGCTGGGCCAGGGCGACGGACGGTGGGGTGGGGCGCAGCCAGTTCGCGTCGTCCGGATCCGGCTGCAGGAGCGCGAACTCCATGAGGCAGGGGGCGGCTTCCGCCTCCGCGCGCGCTATCCGTCCCAGGCGCAGCGCCTTGGCGTAAAGGCCGCTACCCTCCTCGCAGAGTTCGGACATGGCATGGGGATGTGACGCTTTGGTCCGATTTGATGGCAAATCTCCACCCCCCAGGGTCCTGAACATGCAGGAACATGATGCACCGATCGTGTGGCCATGACGTGCCCAAATGAGACATCGTCTTGTCCGACGGGGGAAGAGGGGACCTTCAAGTGAGGACGAAGCCGAATATGCGCAACAAATTGCTTCGGTCGATGCTTGCCGTCGCCTTCTCCACCGTTGTGGCCATTGGCGCGCTGAGTGGCCTCTCCGGTGCGAAGCGTGACGTCGCGGGCGATACGACCTGGGGAGTGGCTCCCCGGACAGTCGCTGTGAGTGACGGCAGCACCGGGACGGCTCATTCCGATGGTGTGGACGACACCACCTGGGGCTGACTGATGACTACTCCACCCGACGACCGGTCCTTCCGCCGCGAAATGGCCACCGCCTACCGCTCAGGCTGGCACTTCATCGACCTGGTCACGGCCATCCCGCACAGCGGTGACTCGCTGATGGTCACCGTGTTCGGTGAGCCGGTCGTCGTCACGCGGGACGAGGACGGGGATGTGCGGGCGTACCGGTGCCTGCGCAAGCCGCGTGGCGCGCCCCAGCCGGTGCGCTGTGCCATCCGGTACGGAATGATCTTTGTGAACCTGGACCAGCGGGACCACCGGCTGTCCGAGCCGGCGCCGTCCGACGTGCGAACCATCTCGGCCACCCCCCGCAGTGCCTGACGCGATTCCCCCGTCGTAACAGATCGCTCAGGTGCTTCCCCCCGCAGCGGCGTCACCGTGACCTGAACACGGTGACGCCGCTGCAGTTTGCGGGGACATTTCGGGAGATGGGCCTACTCCACGGTGGCCGAAAACCGCCGTGTCTCGGCCGTGCTCAGCCGCGCCCCAGCACCCGCTCCACCTCGATCTCGATCACCACCCGGGACGGGTTGGGCGAGGGCGTCCGCTCGTACCGCTCCGCGTACCGCCGCTCCGCCTCCGCGACCCGCTCCGGCTCGGCGCGCACCCGCGCCCGCCCCTCCAGCGTCGCCCAGCGCCGGCCGTCCACCTGGCACACCGCCACCCGGGCCCCCTCGGCCCCGGCCGCGAGCACATGGGCCACCTTCGCGCTGGTCTTGTTCGTGATCACCCGGGCCAGCCGTGCCGGGGCGTCGTAGGTCACCCCGACCGGCACCACGTGCGGGCTGCCGTCGGGGCGGAGGGTCGTCAGGGTGCACAGGTGCCGTTCGCGCCAGAAGGCGAGATACGGCTCGTCCGGGGCAGCCGGGTCCTGGGAGTGCGAGGCCATGCCGTGCAACCTAACCGACACCGCCGGACCCGTGCGCGACCTGCCTTGAGTGGAATAGACTCAACTTTGTGTACGTTGACTGAGGCAGGACGGTCGGGTAGGAGGAGAACGCACACGTGGACGCCGAGCTGACCAACAGGAGCCGGGACGCGATCAACGCGGCGAGCAATCGTGCCCTCACCGAGGGGCACCCGGACCTCACCCCCGCTCACCTGCTGCTGGCTCTGCTCCAGGGGCAGGACAACGAGAACATCACCGACCTGCTCGCGGCCGTCGAAGCCGACCAGGCCGCCGTACGCTCCGGCGCGGAGCGCATCCTCGCCGGTCTGCCCAGCGTGACCGGGTCCACCGTCGCGCCTCCGCAGCCGAACCGCGAGATGCTGGCCGTGATCGCGGACGCCACCGAGCGCGCCAAGGCGCTCGGCGACGAGTACCTGTCCACCGAGCACCTGCTCATCGGCATCGCCGCGAAGGGCGGCGCGGCCGGGGACGTGCTCAAGGGGCAGGGCGCCGACGCGAAGAAACTGCAGGAGGCCTTCGAGAAGGCCAGGGGAGGACGCCGCGTGACCACCGCCGACCCGGAGGGCCAGTACAAGGCCCTGGAGAAGTTCGGCACCGACTTCACCGCCGCCGCCCGCGAGGGCCGGCTCGACCCGGTCATCGGGCGGGACCAGGAGATCCGGCGGGTCGTGCAGGTGCTGAGCCGTCGTACGAAGAACAACCCCGTCCTCATCGGTGAGCCGGGCGTCGGCAAGACCGCCGTGGTCGAGGGTCTCGCCCAGCGGATCGTCAAGGGCGACGTGCCCGAGTCGCTGAAGGACAAGCGGCTGGTCGCGCTCGACCTCGGCGCGATGGTGGCCGGCGCCAAGTACCGCGGCGAGTTCGAGGAGCGCCTCAAGGCCGTCCTGTCGGAGATCAAGGAGTCCGACGGGCAGATCATCACCTTCATCGACGAGCTGCACACCGTCGTGGGCGCCGGTGCCGGCGGCGACTCCGCCATGGACGCGGGCAACATGCTGAAGCCGATGCTGGCGCGCGGTGAGCTGCGCATGATCGGCGCGACCACGCTGGACGAGTACCGCGAGCGGATCGAGAAGGACCCGGCGCTGGAACGCCGCTTCCAGCAGGTCTTCGTCGGCGAGCCGAGCGTCGAGGACACCATCGCGATCCTGCGCGGGCTCAAGGGCCGCTACGAGGCCCACCACAAGGTGCAGATCAACGACTCCGCACTGGTGGCCGCCGCGACCCTGTCCGACCGGTACATCACCTCCCGCTTCCTGCCGGACAAGGCCATCGACCTCGTCGACGAGGCGGCCTCCCGGCTGCGCATGGAGATCGACTCCTCGCCCGTGGAGATCGACGAGCTCCAGCGCGCCGTCGACCGGCTGCGGATGGAGGAGCTGGCCCTCAGCAAGGAGACCGACCCGGCCTCCGTCGCCCGCCTGGAGAAGCTGCGCCGCGATCTCGCCGACAAGGAGGAGGAGCTGCGCGGCCTGACCGCCCGCTGGGAGAAGGAGAAGCAGTCCCTCAACCGGGTCGGTGAGCTGAAGGAGCGCCTGGACGATCTGCGGGGGCAGGCCGAACGCGCCCAGCGCGACGGCGACTTCGACACCGCGGCCAAGCTGCTGTACGGCGAGATCCCGCAGCTGGAGAAGGAGCTGGAGGCCGCCTCCGCCGCCGAGGAGGAGGTCGCCAAGGACACCATGGTCAAGGAGGAGGTCGGCTCCGACGACATCGCCGACGTCGTCGCCGCCTGGACCGGCATCCCCGCCGGGCGCCTGCTGGAGGGCGAGACGCAGAAGCTGCTGCGCATGGAGGAGGAGATCGGCAAGCGGCTCATCGGCCAGAGCGAGGCCGTACGGGCCGTGGCGGACGCCGTGCGCCGCTCGCGGGCCGGGATCGCCGACCCCGACCGGCCCACCGGGTCGTTCCTCTTCCTCGGTCCGACCGGTGTCGGCAAGACCGAACTGGCCAAGGCGCTCGCGGACTTCCTCTTCGACGACGAGCGGGCCATGGTCCGCATCGACATGTCGGAGTACGGCGAGAAGCACAGCGTGGCCCGGCTGGTCGGCGCGCCCCCCGGGTACATCGGCTACGAGGAGGGCGGCCAGCTCACCGAGGCGGTGCGCCGGCGCCCGTACAGCGTGATCCTGCTGGACGAGGTGGAGAAGGCCCATCCGGAGGTCTTCGACATCCTGCTCCAGGTGCTGGACGACGGCCGGCTGACGGACGGTCAGGGCCGGACGGTCGACTTCCGCAACACCATCCTGGTCCTCACCTCCAACCTGGGCAGCCACTTCCTGATGGACCCGCTGACCACGGAGGAGCAGAAGAAGGAGCAGGTGCTGGAGGTCGTCCGGTCCTCCTTCAAGCCGGAGTTCCTCAACCGGCTGGACGACCTGGTGGTCTTCTCGGCGCTGACCAGGCCCGAGCTGGAGCGGATCGCAGGGCTCCAGATCGACCGGCTGGCCAAGCGGCTGGCCGAGCGGCAGCTCACCCTGGACGTCACCCCCGAGGCGCTGGCCTGGCTGGCGGAGGAGGGCCTGGACCCGGCCTACGGCGCCCGGCCGCTGCGCCGGCTGGTGCAGAGCGCCATCGGCGACCGGCTCGCCAAGGAGATCCTGTCCGGCGAGGTCAGGGACGGCGACACGGTCCGCGTGGACCGCTTCGGCGAGGGCCTGCTGGTCGGCCCCGCGACGGGGAAGACCCTGTAGGCCGCACGCGGGCACACCACGGCCCTTGTCCCGGCCGGCTGCCGGGCAGGGGCCGTCGTGGTGCGCGGGCCGCTCAGACGCTGCTCATGGCGTCGTACAGGGACCAGAAGAACCACACCGAGAAGGCCAGGCAGCCCCACCACAGGGCCCACAGGGCCGCTCGCACCGCTCCGGGTATGCGCATGACCGCATCATCGCTCACCACGGCCCCGCCGGTCCCCTTTCCGCCCTCGGCTGACAGGCGGCATGGGGTTGCCATCCCCCGCCCCTCCTGGGGGAGGATGGCCGCATCCGCATGAAGGGAAAAACACGGTGAGCATCGACCCGTCCTCGATTCCGAACTTCGGGGGCCAGCCCGAACCGCAGCCAGGACCGGCGGGCCCCGTCCTCCCGGATCAGGACCTGGTGAAGCAGCTTCTCGACCAGATGGAGCTGAAGTACGTCGTCGACGAGGAGGGTGACCTCGCCGCGCCGTGGGAGCAGTTCCGCACCTACTTCATGTTCCGGGGAGAGGCCGAGCAGGCGATCTTCTCGGTGCGGACCTTCTACGACCGGCCGCACAAGATCGACGAGAAGCCGCAGCTGCTGGAGTCCATCGACGACTGGAACCGCCGCACCCTGTGGCCCAAGGTGTACACCCACACCCACGACGACGGCACCGTCCGCCTGATCGGCGAGGCCCAGATGCTGATCGGCACGGGCGTCGACATCAACCACTTCGTCTCCTCCACGGTCAGCTGGGTGCGGGCCGCGATCGAGTTCGACAAGTGGCTGGTCGAGCAGCTCGGCCTGGAGCAGGAGGTCAACGACTCCGAGCAGCCCGAGGACGACGGGGAGTAACCGGACCCGGCCGGTCCGGGGGCCTTCCGCCCCCGGACCGGACTCCCCGCGCTCACATGCGCCGCAGCCGCTCCGCCGCCTCGCGCAGGACGTCCTCCCGCTTGCAGAAGGCGAACCGCACGAACGGCGCCCCCGCCTCCCGGTCGTCGTAGAAGACCGCGTTCGGGATGGCCACCACGCCCGCCCGCTCCGGCAGCGCACGGCAGAAGGCGAAGCCGTCCTTCTCGCCCAGGGGCCGGATGTCGGTGGTGATGAAGTACGTCCCGGCCGGCCGGAACACCTCGAAGCCCGCCGCCGTCAGCCCCTCCGCCAGGATCTCCCGGCGCGCCAGCATGCCCCGGCGGAACTCCTCGAAGTAGGAGTCGGGCAGGGCGAGGGCCTCGGCCACCGCGTACTGGAAGGGGCCCGAGGAGACGTACGTCAGGAACTGCTTCACCGCGCGGACCGCGCTGACCAGCTCCGGCGCGCCCGTCACCCAGCCGACCTTCCAGCCGGTGAACGAGAAGGTCTTGCCGGCCGAACCGATGCTGACCGTCCGCTCGCGCATCCCGGGGAACGTGGCCAACGGCAGGTGTTCGGCGCCGTCGAAGACCAGGTGCTCGTAGACCTCGTCGGTCACCACCAGCAGGTCCCGCTCCACCGCCAGCTCGGCGACCGCGGTCAGCTCCGCGCGCGTGAGGACGGTGCCGGTCGGGTTGTGCGGGGTGTTGATCAGCAGCAGCCGGGTGCGGTCGGTGACCGCCGCGCGCAGCTCGTCCAGGTCCAGCCGGAAGCCGGCGCCCTCGCCGGCGTGGGGCCGCAGGGTCACCGGCACCCGGGTGCCGCCCGCCATCGCGATGCTCGCCGCGTACGAGTCGTAGTACGGCTCCAGCGCCACCACCTCGTCCCCCGGCTCGACCAGCGCCAGCAGCGCGGCCGCGATGGCCTCGGTCGCGCCCGCCGTGACCAGCACCTCGGTGTCGGGGTCGTAGGACAGGCCATAGCGGCGCAGCTGGTGCGCGGCGATCGCGGTGCGCAGCTCGGGGATGCCGGGGCCGGGCGGGTACTGGTTGCCGCGGCCGTCGCGGAGCGCCCGTACGGCGGCCTCCCGGATCTTCTCGGGCCCGTCGGTGTCGGGGAAGCCCTGGCCCAGGTTGATCGACCCGGTCGCCACGGCGAGCGCCGACATCTCGGCGAAGATCGTCGTCCCGAACGCGGCGAGCCGGCGGTTGAGGTGGGGGCGTGCGCTGGAGGTCATGCCGGTCATCCTGCGCTCAAGCTCTGGAGTTCCTCAACTCTGCTTTGCGGTCCGGCGCGGCCGGGCATCCCCCGGTCACCGCGGTAGGACGCGGCGAGAGCGAGGCGCCCACGGGGGGCCGCTTCGGGGGAACGGAAGGAGGGTGACGCCATGACCGTCGGCATCATCCTGGCGGTGGCCGTGGTTCTGGTCATCGCGGCGGCGGCGGGCCGTAACCGCCGCAACCGGCGCGGCCGGGTGCCGCTCGGCAAGGCCGGCCGGCGGAACCGGGCGTTCCGCGCGTCGGCGTCGTCGGCGGGCTACGCGGGCAGTGGGGGCGGCAACAGCTGGTGGGCCGGCGGCGACTCCGGCTCGTCGGGCGGGCACGGGGGACACGGCGGGCACGGGGGGCACGGGGGGCACGGGGGGCACTCCTGTGGAGGCGGTTCGTCCTGCGGCGGGGGCTCGTCCTGCGGCGGGGGTTCGTCGTGCGGCGGCGGGGGCGGATGCGGCGGAGGCGGCTGACACGGGGCAGCCGAGCTTCCGGAACGGGGGGATCCGCATCCGGGCCGCACACGGCCGGGCGCCCGCCGGGGGAGACCTCCCGGCGGGCGCCCGGCCGCGTCCGTTTCTCGCGCCCGGCGCACGCGGTGGTTGAACAGTTGAGCTGTGGAGCCCTCTGAGGGATGGAAACCCCACGAAGTTGGGTAAAAACGCTGTGGCGGCGCCACTGTTCATGATTCCCTCTAAATCGCCAACGCAGCCCCTCGGACGTCCCCCAGGCTCCCCACCCCGGCCGGGCCGGCTGGGCTGACATGGCCGATCTCCCCCTCCTTGCGTGTTAGCGGAGCCGATCCATGCTCACGACCCTGAACACCACCTACACCGATACGCGCGCTGCCGATCTCGCCTGGGCCCTGGGACGCGAGCCGTTGCCCGCCCTGGCCACCCTCGATCTCGAACTCGCCGGCGCGAAGCTGCAGTTGAGACTGCTCGGCGCGTCCCACCAGGTGCTCCTGGAGGAAGAGCGAGGCCGCTGTTCGGAGACGGTCGCCTGCATCCCCGGCTCCAGCACCCCGCTGCCGCTGGGCGTCGCCAAGCGCGTCGGCGACTGGGAATACGAGTTCGCCGCCCGCGTGGAGGTGCTCACCCCCGGCTCGTTCGCGGGCCGCGCACAGGAGCTGCTGGCCCTCGTCTCCGACCATCCGCACGGCCTCGCCGGAGTCTTCCCGGGCAGCCCGCACGCCTTCACCGCGCTGCTGGCCCAGCACCAGGAGGGCCAGGTGCACTGGCGCACCTGGCACGCCTATCCGCAGGACGGCCAGCTGGTGGCCACCCGGACCCGGGTCGGGGCACGGAAACGGGCGGCGGCTCAGCACCCCGCGGCGACATAAACCCGCGATGCGTCAACCGCCCTCAGATCCACACGTGTGGGTGACGAAGGGTGCCGAGCAAGTGACGTAACGTCGCAGCGTGATCGAACCGCACGCCCCCGCGCCCCCGGGCGCCCCGCCCTCCTGGACGGGCCCCGCACGGCTGCCCGTCCGGCCCGGCACCGGGCGGTTCCTGGTCCTCGTGTGCGTCTTCGTGTGCGCGGCCTGCGGACTCGTGTACGAACTCGAACTGGTCGCCTTCGCCTCCTACTTGATGGGCGACTCGGTCACCCAGGCCTCCGTGGTGCTCTCCGTGATGGTCTTCGCGATGGGCATCGGCTCGCTCGGCGCCAAGCGGCTGCGCTGCCACGCGGCGGCCGGATTCGGCGCGGTCGAGTCGGCCCTCGCGCTGATCGGCGGGTGCAGCGCCATGGCCCTGTACGCCGTCTTCGCCTGGACCGCCGGCTGGGGCGGGATGTGGGCCGACGGGCCACGCTGCCTCCTGGTCGGCTTCTCCCTCGCCATCGGCCTGCTCATCGGCGCCGAGGTCCCGCTGCTGATGGAGCTGATCCAGCGCATCCGCCGGCAGGACGCGGGCGGCGCGGTGGCCGACCTGTTCGCCGCGGACTACGTGGGCGCGCTGGTCGGCGGCCTCGCCTTCCCGTTCCTCCTGCTGCCGTTCCTCGGCCAGTTGACGGGCGCCCTGCTGACGGGCACGGTCAACGTGGTCGCGGGCGGCGCCCTGGTCCTCGGCCTCTTCCGCCGCGACCTCACCCGCCGCGCCCGCTGGACCCTCCTCCTCGCCGGGCTCACCGTCCTCGGCGTCCTCGCCTCCGCCGCCGCTCTCGCCGGCGACTTCGAACGGGCCGCCCGGCGCGCCGTCTATGGCACGGACGTCCGGGTGGCCGTGCAGACCGGCGTCCAGGAGGTCGTCCTCGCCGGCGGCACCCACGGCGAACCCCTCGACCTCTTCCTCGACGGCCGCCTCCGGGTCGGCGGCCGGGACGAGCGCCGCTACCACGAGGCCCTGGTCGGGCCGGCCCTGACCGGGCCGCACGCGCGCGTGCTGGTCCTCGGCGGCGGCGACGGCCTGGCCGCCCGTGAGGTGCTGCGCCACCCCGGGGTGCGCCGCGTGGACATCGTCGAACTCGACGCCGGCCTGGTACGGCTGGCCCGCCGCGACCCCGGCCTGTCCGCCGCCAACGGGCACGCGCTCGCCGACCCGCGCGTGCGCGTCACCACGGCCGACGCGCTCACCTGGCTGCGACAGGCGCGCGGACCGGCGTACGACGTCGTGATCAGCGACCTGCCCGATCCCGGCATCACCGCCAGCACCAAGCTGTACTCCCAGGAGTTCTACGGCCTGGCCCGCCGCGTCCTGGCCCCGCACGGCCGCCTGGCGGTGCACGCGGGTCCCGTCACCGCCCGGCCCCGCGCCTTCTGGACCGTCGCCGCGACCCTGCGCGCCGCCGGCTTCGCCGCCTCGCCCTACCGGGTGCCCGGCCACGACTCCGCCTTCGCGGCCGGCCCCGACCGCTCGACGGGGGCGTCCCGGGCACCACACGACTGGGGGTTCCTGCTGGCGACGCGCGGGGAGGCCGCGCCCGCTCTGCGCGTGGGCCGCGCGCGGGCGGGGACCTTGACGCAGGCCGAGCTGACGGCGGACGCGCGGGCGGCGGAACGCACGCGGGTGGCCGGGGTGCCGGTGTCCACCCTGGTGCGTCCGAGGTATTGAGAGGCTTCACGACCGGGTGAGTTCCGGCGACAACTGGGTAGGCTCCACGGACATGGAGCACCAGGTCTTCGTCCCGGCCCCCGCCGAGCGGATCGGCGCGGCACTGGCCGACCAGACACGCGTGGCCCGGGCGATCCCCGGCCTGCAGCAGGACGCCGGTGCCGAACCGATCACCGGCCGGCTGAAGCTGCGGGTCGGCGGACACTCCGTCACCTACCGCGGCACGGTCCGGGTGACCGCCCGCGAGGACGGCACGTACGCCGTCGTGGGCGACGCCACCGAGGCCCGCGGCACCGGCGCGGTCAAGCTCGCCCTGACCCTGCGCCTCGCGGACACCGAGGGCGGCTGCACGGTCACGGCCGAGGGCACGGCGGACGCGACCGGCCGGATCACGGAACTTCCGGCGGAGACGGTGACCGCGGCGGCGACCCGGCTGCTCAACCGTTTCCTGGAGTCGCTGGCCGCCGACGCCGGCGCCGACGAGCAGCCGAAGCCCCCTGCCGACACCACCCGCACCTCCGTCTTCGAGACCGAGATCCCCCCGTCCGCCCTGGCCCCGGACGCGGACGAAGACCTCGACACGGACACCGGTAGGGACACCGGCACGGACACGGACGCCGACACCGGGATCGTCACCGCCTCCACCGACGGCCCCACCGGCGACTTCGCGGACACCGGTGAACCCCCCGCCGAGGCCGCGCACGCCCGCCGCACGATGATCGGCCGCAGCGCCGAGGAGGTCGACCACGCGCCGCCGCGCGGCCGCTACGCGCCGGTCCCGGCGCCGCAGACGGTCACGGCGACATCGGCACTGCGCTGGGCGGCACCGGCGGCGGCACTGGCCGTGGCGTCGGCGATCGTCGTGAGCAGGGCACTGAGAAAACGCCGCTGAGCGAAGGCGCCCCCGCAAGGGCGCAGTCGGCACCGTGCTCCCCCAAGTACTGTCTTCCCGTGAGTAACGAAGACATCACGCTGACCGCAGGCGAAGCGGAAGCACGCGTCAGCCCGGGCAACGGCGGCCGTCTCAGCAGCCTCAGAATCGGCTCCCTGGAACTGCTGCGGCAAGGGCCCCGCTACGGCTGCTTCCCGATGGTGCCCTGGTGCGGCCGGATCCGGGACGGCCGCTTCCTGGACGGCGGCACCGTCCGCCAGATGCCGCTCAACTCCCCGCCGCACGCCATCCACGGCACCGCCCGCGACGGCGCCTGGCGCACCGCGCGCGTCACGGAGGACGAGGCGGTGATCACGTACGAGCTGACCGACCCCTGGCCGCACCCCGCCCGCGTCACCCAGATCGTCGCGCTCGCCGAGGACGGCCTGACGCTGACGATGTCCGTGGAGACGTACGACGACTCCTTCCCGGCGCAGCTCGGCTGGCACCCGTGGTTCCACCGCAACCTCGGCGGTGAGGACGTCCGGCTGGACTTCAAGCCCGCCTGGCAGGAGGAGCGCGGCGCCGACCACCTGCCCACCGGCAACCGCGTCGACCCGCGGCCCGGCCCCTGGGACGACTGCTTCGGCATGCCCGGCGGCGTCGACGTCACCCTCACCTGGCCCGCACAGCTGGAGCTGAAGGTGGCGAGCCGGGAGGAGTGGGTGGTGGTCTACGACGAGCAGGCCGAGGCCGTCTGCGTGGAGCCGCAGACCGGGCCGCCCAACGGGCTGAACACCCTCCCGCGCCTGGTCACCCCGCTGGAACCGCTGGAAGCCGCCACCACCTGGAGCTGGCGGCGCCTCTAAGCTGGTCGGCATGACGGACGTCAACGAAGTAATGCCGCCAGGCACACGTGGCGCGCTGCTGCAGCAGATCAAGGACAAGGCCGTGGTGCACGGCAAGGTGACCCTCTCCTCCGGTCTGGAGGCCGACTACTACGTCGACCTGCGCCGCATCACCCTCGACGGCGAGGCCGCCCCGCTGGTCGGCCAGGTGCTGCTGGATCTGACCGCGGACCTGGAGTTCGACGCGGTCGGCGGGCTCACCATGGGCGCCGACCCGGTCGCCGCCGCCATGCTGCACGCCGCCGCCGCGCGCGGGCGCAGGCTCGACGCGTTCGTCGTCCGCAAGGCCGCCAAGGCGCACGGACTCCAGCGGCGCGTCGAGGGCCCGGACATCGCGGGCCGCCGGGTCCTGGTGGTGGAGGACACCTCCACCACCGGCGGTTCCCCGCTGACCGCCGTCGAGGCCGTGCGCGAGGCCGGTGCCGAGGTCGTCGCCGTCGCCACCATCGTGGACCGGGCGACCGGCGCCGCCGAGAAGATCGAGGCCGGTGCGGGCGTTCCGTACCGGTTCGCCTTCTCGAAGGATGAACTGGGTCTGGACTGACGACGCGGTGTGACCTGCACTTGACCGGGGCGCCGACCCAGCGCCCCATGTCTGGAAAGATGGGGCCGACGATGACGTCGCACCCCAGGTCTAGGTCAGGGCCGTAACGCAGAACGCCAACCGCAACACAAGGAGCGGACAGAATGCCCATCGCAACCCCCGAGGTCTACAACGAGATGCTCGACCGGGCGAAGGCAGGCAAGTTCGCCTACCCGGCCATCAACGTGACGTCCTCGCAGACCCTGAACGCGGCGCTGCGCGGCTTCGCGGAGGCGGAGAGCGACGGCATCGTCCAGATCTCGACCGGCGGTGCCGAGTTCCTCGGCGGGCAGTACAGCAAGGACATGGTGACCGGTGCCGTCGCGCTCGCCGAGTACGCGCACATCATCGCCGAGAAGTACCCGGTCAACATCGCCCTGCACACCGACCACTGCCCGAAGGACAAGCTCGACGGGTACGTGCGTCCGCTGCTGGCGCTCTCCAAGAAGCGCGTCGACGCCGGTCTCACCCCGCTGTTCCAGTCCCACATGTGGGACGGCTCGGCCGAGACCCTCGCCGACAACCTCTCCATCGCCCAGGAGCTGCTGGAGCAGGCCCGCGCCGCCAAGATCATCCTGGAGGTGGAGATCACCCCGACCGGCGGCGAGGAGGACGGCGTCTCCCACGAGATCAACGACGAGCTGTACACCACCGTCGACGACGCGATCCGCACCGCCGAGGCCCTCGGCCTGGGCGAGAAGGGCCGCTACCTGCTGGCCGCCTCCTTCGGCAACGTGCACGGCGTGTACAAGCCGGGCAACGTCGTCCTGCGCCCCGAGCTGCTGAAGGAGCTGAGCGAGGGCGTCGCCGCCAAGTTCGGCAAGGCCTCCCCGTTCGACTTCGTCTTCCACGGCGGCTCCGGCTCCACCGAGCAGGAGATCCTGACCGCGCTGGAGAACGGCGTGGTGAAGATGAACATCGACACGGACACCCAGTACGCCTTCACCCGTCCGGTCGCCGGCCACATGTTCCAGAACTACGACGGCGTCCTGAAGGTCGACGGCGAGGTCGGCAACAAGAAGGCCTACGACCCGCGCACCTGGGGCAAGCTGGCCGAGGCGGGCATGGCCGCGCGCGTCGTCCAGGCCACGCAGAACCTGCGCTCGGCGGGCAACAAGATCAAGTAAGCGGTACGGCGTTCCAGTGGGTCCGACGGCTGTCCATGCCGCCGGGCCCGCTGTATACCTGGGGACATGCCCGACGTCCGGCTCGCCTCGCCCCGGGGCAAGTGGATCCTGCTCACCACCGTCCTCGGCTCCAGCATGGCGATGCTGGACTCCACCGTCGTCAACGTCGCCCTGCCGCGCATCGGCCACGACCTCGACGCGAGCCTCGCCGCCCTCCAGTGGACGGTCAACGCGTACATGGTCACGCTGGCCGGCCTGATCCTGCTGGGCGGCTCGCTGGGCGACCGCTACGGCCGCCGGAAGATCTTCGTCCTCGGGGTCGTCTGGTTCGCGGCGGCCTCCCTGCTGTGCGGCCTGGCCCCCACCTCCGGGATCCTCATCGCCGCCCGCGCCCTCCAGGGCATCGGCGGGGCCCTGCTCACCCCCGGCTCGCTCGCCCTCATCCAGGCGTCCTTCCACCCCGACGACCGCAGCCGGGCGGTCGGCCTGTGGTCCGGCTTCGGCGGGATCGGCGCCGCCGTCGGCCCCTTCCTCGGCGGCTGGCTGGTGGCAGGCCCCGGCTGGCGCTGGGTGTTCCTCCTCAACGTGCCCGTGGCGCTGCTGTGCGCGCCGATCGCACTGCGGCACGTACCGGAATCCACGGATCACCGTGCGCACGGCCGCTTCGATGTCCTCGGCGCGGTCCTGGGCGCCCTGGCCCTGGCCCTGCTGACGTACGCGCTGATCGAGGCGCGGGCCGGCTCCGTGGCGGTGGCCCTGACCGGAGCGGCGGGCCTCGCGGCGGCAGTGGCCTTCGTGCACGTCGAGCGGCACCGGCCCGACCCGATGCTCCCGCCGGACATCTTCGCCTCGCGCCAGTTCACGGCGGTCAATCTCGTCACCCTGTGCGTGTACGCGGCCTTCGGCGGCTTCTTCTTCCTCACCGCGCTCCAGCTCCAGGTGGTGGCGGGCTACTCGCCGCTCGCCGCCGGTACGGCCCTGCTGCCCACCACGGCCCTGATGCTGCTGTTCTCCTCCCGCTCCGGCGCGCTGGCCGACCGCACCGGGCCGCGCCTGCCGCTGACGGTGGGCCCGCTGCTGTGCGCGGCGGCGATGCTGCTGATGCTGCGGGTGGGGAAGGGGGCGGGCTACCTGACCGACGTGCTCCCGGCCCTCCTCGTGATGGGCGCCGGCATGGTCACCCTGGTCGCGCCCCTGACGGCCACGGTCCTCGCCTCCGTCGACACCGCCCGGGCGGGCCTGGCCAGCGGCATCAACAACGCGGCGGCGCGGGCGGCGGGGCTGCTGGCCGTGGCGGCGCTGCCGCTGCTGGCGGGGATGGGGCCGGAGGCGTACCGGTCGCCCACGGCGTTCGACGCGGCGTTCGACCGGGCGATGCCGATCTGCGCGGGGGCGCTGCTGGTGGGCTCGGCGGTCGCGTTCGCCCTGGTCCGCCGGCCGGCGCCGGGGTGCCGGCGGCCGGAATGCCGGACGCACGGCAACGTGACGGCTCCGCCGCTGGAGACGGGCCGGCCGCCGGGCTGAGCGCCGGGCGCTTCCTGACCGCAGGCCGGGGGGGGGCTGGTCGCGGAGTTCCCCGCGGCCCTTGGGGGGTGCTCGGCTGGGTGTGGGTAGGCGTGGGGTGCAGCCGGTGTGGGTGTTCGGCCGCGGGCCGGCGGGGGCTGGTCGCGGAGTTGCTCGCGGCCCTCGGGGGGTGCTCGTGCCCCGCGTCGAGCAGGCCGCCCTGCCCGTGCGTCAAACTGAAGCCATGACGATTCACGAGAACCTGCTCGGCGGTCCGCCCCCCACCCACCTCCCCGACGACCCGGCGCCCCGCGAGGCTCTGGCGAACGGCACCGCGCCGGCGGACGTCGCCGCCAAGTACCCCACCTCCTCCCTCGCCTGGGCCCAGCTGGCCGACGAGGCGTTCGAGCGGGGCTCGGTCGTGGAGTCGTACGCCTACGCCCGTACGGGCTACCACCGTGGCCTGGACGCCCTGCGCCGCAGCGGCTGGAAGGGTCACGGCCCGGTGCCGTGGGAGCACGAGCCGAACCGTGGCTTCCTGCGCGCCCTGCACGCCCTCGCCCGCGCCGCCCAGGCGATCGGCGAGCAGGACGAGTACGAGCGCTGCACGCAGTTCCTGAAGGACTCCTCGCCGACGGCGGCCCAGACCCTGGGCTGACCCGCAGGTGGCGCACGAGTCCGCCCTGGCCCCGCGCCGCGACGCCTCTTCCGGGGCGCTCAGGCCGGGGCTCATGGGGCTGTCGCGGGACTTCTGGCTGCTGTGGACCGCGGCGGCGGTCTCCGGGCTCGGTGACGGGCTGGAGCTGAGCGCGTTCCCCCTGCTGGCCACGTACTGGACCCGTGACCCGGTGCTCGTCTCCGCGGCCGCCGCCGCCGTGCAGGCGCCCTGGCTGTTCCTGGGGCTGCTGGTGGGCGGGCTGGTCGACCGCTGGGACCGCAGGAAGGTGCTGCTGATCGCCGACAGCTGCCGCGCGCTGCTCGTGGCGGCCCTGGCGGCGGCGGTGGCGTTCGGCGTGGGGAACATCTGGCTGCTGCTGGTCGTGCTGTTCGCCCTGGGGTCGGCGCAGATCTTCTTCGACACGGCCGTGCAGGCGGTGATCCCCGCCGTGGCCGGGACCGGCTCGCTGGTCCGTGCCAACAGCCTTCTCCAGGGCGGTTCGACCGTGCTCGTCCAGTTCGTGGGGCCGGCCGCGGGTGCCGCCCTGTTCGCGGTCGCACGCTGGCTGCCGGCCGGTATCGACGCGGTCAGTTACCTGCTGGGGGTGGCCCTGCTGGCGGGTGTCCGAGGCCGCTTCCGCCCGGCGCGGACGTCCACGCCGGAGGGGACCCCGTCCTTGCGGCACAGCGTCGCCGAGGGGCTGCGCTGGCTGCGCGACGACCGGGTGGTCCGGGTGCTCGCCCTGGCGACGGTCCTGCTGGGCACGGGGAGCGCGGCCGCCTGGGGTGTCATGGTCCTGTTCGCCCAGCACCAGTGGCACCTCGACGGCGCGGGCTACGGGCTGCTGCTGACCGCGAGTGCCGTGGGCAGCGTCATGGGCTCCCTGGTCGCTGCCCCGCTGTCCCGGCGGCTGTCCCACCGGCTGCTGCTGGCCGGTTCCGCCGCCGGTTCGGCGACGGCCTTCGGCCTGCTCACGGTCTGCCGCCCGGCCGCGCTCGCCGCGGCCCTGCTGGCCGTCAACGGGCTGATGGTGGTGGTGTGGAACGTGGTCACGGTCTCCGAACGGCAGGCCCGTGTCCCGGACGCGCTCACCGGTCGGGTGACCGCCGCGTACCGGGTCCTCGCCTGGGGCAGCATGCCGGCCGGCGGGGTCCTGGGCGGCGCGCTGGCCTCCTCGCTCGGTCTGCGCGCGGCCCTGTCGGCGGCGGCCCTGCTGCTCGCCCTGGCCGCCCTGCTGGTCGTCGCCGGACGCGCGCCCCTCGGCGGCGGCGCCCGGCATGAGACCTGATCGGCCTTGCCGTATCAGGGGTGATTGCGGAGGATTCCGTATGGGGACCGGGGCCCCCGTGCCGGCATCGGCAGGGGCGGACCGCTACCCGGAGCAACAACAGGAGACAGCGATGTCCCAACAGGCTCACCCCCCTTACGAGGCCGCTGAGCCCGAGACCCCGAATCTCGATTTCGCGGGGACGACGCCGTACGAGGACTACGTCAAGGCGGACGTCCTCACCCACCTCCAGCACACCCTCTCCGACGACCCCGGAGAGATGGTCTTCCTGGTGACCACCCAGGTCATGGAGCTGTGGTTCACGGTCATCGTGCACGAGTGGGAGACGGCCGCGCAGGCCCTCCGCGCGGACGACGTGCCGACCGCGCTCGCCGCGCTGAAGCGTTCGGTGCGGGAGCTGGAGGCCCTGAACGCCTCCTGGAAGCCGCTCGGCCAGCTGACCCCGGCGCAGTTCAACTCCTACCGCGGCGCGCTCGGCGAGGGCTCCGGCTTCCAGTCGGCGATGTACCGGCGCCTGGAGTTCCTGCTCGGCGAGAAGTCCGCGTCCATGCTCGTACCGCACCGCGGCGCCCCGCGCGTCCACGCGGAACTGGAGAAGGCGCTGCACGAGCCCAGCCTGTACGACGAGGTGGTACGGCTCCTCGCGCGCCGCGGCCACGCGATCCCCGACTCCGTGCTGCACCGCGACGTCTCCCGGCGCTACGAGCCCTCCGACGCCGTCGAGGCGGCCTGGACGGAGATCTACTCCGGCGACCAGAACGCCGAACTCGCCCGCCTCGGGGAGGCGTTGAGCGACGTGGCCGAACTGGTCTGGCGCTGGCGCAGCGACCACCTGGTCGCCACCCGGCGCGCGATGGGCGCCAAGGCGGGCACGGGCGGCTCCGCCGGTGTGGCCTGGCTGGAGAAGCGCGCCCGCAAGAACGTGTTCCCCGAGCTGTGGACGGCGAGGTCCCATGTCTGAGCTGTCCCTGCTCGCGAAGGAGCTGGACGAGGCCGACGAACTGGCGTGTCTGCGCGACCGTTTCGTCCTCGACACCGCGTCCGATGACGCGGCTGCCTCCGCGGGGGTCTACCTGGACGGCAACTCCCTCGGCGCCCTGCCCGCGCACGTCCCCGACCGGGTCGCGGACGTCGTCCGCCGCCAGTGGGGCGAACTGCGCATCCGCTCCTGGGAGGAGAGCGGCTGGTGGACGGCGCCCGAGCGGGTCGGCGACCGGATCGCCCCGCTGGTCGGCGCGGCGCCCGGCCAGATCGTCGTCGGCGACTCCACCAGCGTCAACGTCTTCAAGGCGCTGGTCGCCGCGATCCGCATGGCGGACGACGGCCGCGACGAACTCCTGGTGGACGCGACGACCTTCCCCACCGACGGCTACATCGCCGAGTCGGCGGCCCGGCTGACCGGCCGCACCCTGCGCGCGGTGACCCCGGCCGAGGTGCCGTCCGCGCTGGGCGACCGCACGGCCGCCGTGCTGCTCAACCACGTCGACTACCGCACCGGCCGGCTGCACGACCTCCCGGCGCTCACCGCCGCGGTCCACGCCTGCGGCGCCCTCGCGGTCTGGGACCTGTGCCACAGCGCGGGCGCGCTGCCGGTGGGCCTGGACGAGCACGGAGTGGACCTCGCGGTCGGCTGCACCTACAAGTACCTGAACGGGGGCCCGGGTTCACCGGCGTACCTGTACGTGCGCCGGGAGCTGCAGGACCGCTTCGACTCCCCGCTGCCCGGCTGGAACTCCCACGCCGAGCCGTTCGGCATGAGCCCGTCGTACACCCCGGCGGCGGGTGCGGTGCGCGGCCGGGTCGGCACCCCGGACATCCTCTCCCTGCTGGCGCTGGAGGCCGCCCTCGACGTCTGGGACGGGGTGTCCGTCGACGCCGTCCGCGCCAAGTCCCTGGCGCTGACGGACTTCTTCCTGCGGTGCGTGGACGAGTACACCGAGCCGGGCCGGGTGGAGTGCGTGACCCCCGAGCGGCACGCGGAGCGGGGCAGCCAGATCGCCCTGCGCTGCCCGGACGCGGGCGAGGTGATGAAACGCCTGATCGCCCGGGGCGTGGTGGGCGACTTCCGCCACCCCGACGTCCTCCGCTTCGGCTTCACCCCGCTGTACGTGGGCTTCCGGGACGTGGAGCGGGCGGCCCGGGTCCTGGGGGAGGAGCTGGCATAGGGCGGGCGCGGTGGGGCGGGGCCGCCGGCGCTCGAGCCCGGTTTCCCCGGCCCCCGCACCGCGCCTCCGAGGGCCCCGCACCGGGCCTCCGGAGGGCCCCGCACCGGGCGTGCGACTGCCCCCGCACCGCGCCTCCGGAGGGCCCCGCACCGGGCGTGCGACGGCCCCCGCACCGCGCCTCGCACGGCCCGGAGGACCGGGCGGCCTCACCGTGCGTGACATCCCCGTGTCCCCGCACGTCACCGGCCTGGTACCGTCCCCGCCAACGGCCGATTTCCCACCTGGTCCGCCACACCTTCCCCCAGTGCCGAAAGCCTGGGAGGTACCCCATCGTCGCTGAGAGGTTGGAGCATGCCGGACGACGCCGCCGCAGCCCGCGCCGCCGCCGAAGAGGAGTCGGCCTTCTCGCACTCCCCGGTCGACCCCGACGTCACCGCCGCGTACGGTGCCCACCCCGACCAGGTGATCGACTTCTACGCTCCCCGCCCCGGCCCGGACTCCGCCGCTCCCGGCGCCCTCGCCCCGCTGGTCGTCGTCCTGCACGGCGGCGCCTGGCGCGCCCGCTACGACCGCCGCCACATCACCCCCTTCGCGGACCACCTGGCCCGCAGGGGCTTCGCGGTGGCCAACGTCGAGTACAGACGCGGCGGCGAGGACTCAGCCGGTACCCCGGACGACGGCACGCCGCCGGCCGGCCGCTGGCCCGACACCTTCGACGACATCGCGGCGGCCCTGGACGCCCTGCCCGCCCTGGTCCGTGAGGCGCTGCCGCAGGCGGACCCGCGCCGTACGGTCCTGACCGGCCACTCGGCGGGCGGGCACCTGGCGCTGTGGGCGGCGGCCCGGCATGTCCTTCCCCCGGACGCGCCGTGGCGCACCGACGGCCCGGCCGATCTGCGGGGCGTCGTCGCCCTCGCGCCCATCGCGGACTTCGAGGTGGCGGAGAAACTGGAGGTCTGCGCGCACGCGTCCCTCCAACTCCTGGGCGGTACGGACGCGTTCGCCGGACGCCGCCCGTACGCGGACCCGGTGCTGCTCCTGCCGACGGGCATCGCCACGACCCTCGTCCAGGGCCGCACCGACCTGGTCGTACCGCAGCCGGTGGCCGAGTCCTACGCGGAGGCCGCGGCGAAGGCGGGCGAGATGGTCGGCCTGACCCTCCTGGAGGACGTGGGCCACTTCCCCCTGATCGACCCGGCGGCGGACGCCTGCGCGGTGGTGGCGGAGGAGATCGCCCAGCTTGCCTGGTGATACCCGTAGTACTTGAGACGGACCCCCGAGGACCCCTCTCCAAGGGGACGACCGGGAGGCCGGGCCACGCCTACCGTGTGGCAGGTGACCGAGACGACGCACACGCAGACGACACCGCCGGGCGCGGCCGGCAGGCCGCGCAGCCCTGAGTTCCGGCTGGCCGCGGACGCCCTGCGCGGGCTGCGGCAGGACCTGTTCCACGAGGCCTTCGCCTACCGGCCGCTGCCCCGCATGGCGGTGGACGGCCGCCTCACCCGCCACCTGTCCGAGCGGACGCGGGCCCGCGCGGCCTGGACCCCGCACGCGGTGGTGGTGGCCGGCGGGCTCGTGGCGATGCTCGCCGGCATGGCGGGTACCGACGCCGGCGCGCAGTCCCTGCTGTGCGGGCTGCTCGCCCTGGCCCCGGTGCTGCTGACCCTGGTGCGTCCGGTCGGCGCGTTCTGGCTGTCGTTCGCGGCGGCGGCGGCCACGTCCGCCCTGGGCAGCGACTGGGGCAGCTGGCCGTGGCTGCCGGGCAGCCTGGTCTCGCATCTGCTGGTGCTCACGGTCGTGGCGATCCGGACCCGCCCGCGCACGGCGGCCTGGATGTGGCTGCTGACCGCGCTGTACGGCTTCTGGGCCGAGACCGTCTTCGGTTACGGGCGCTACGACACCGACACCGCCCCCATGCTGGTGCTGTCCGCGCTGGCCCTGCTGGTCGTCACGGTGCGGCACATCCGCCGGGAGGCCGAGCAGGAGGTGACCGCCCAGCAGTCGGTGACCGAGCACGAGCGTTCGCGGCGCACCCTGCTGGAGGAGCGCACGACGATCGCCCGGGAGCTGCACGACGTGGTCGCCCACCACATGTCGGTGGTCGCCATCCAGGCGGAGGCCGCGCCGTACCGGGTGGAGAACCCGCCCCCGGAGCTGGAGAAGGCGTTCGCGACCATCCGGGAGAACGCGGTGGCGGCGCTGACCGAGCTGCGCCGGGTCCTCGGGGTGGTCCGTGCCGAGGACTACGAGGCCCCGGACGCCCCGCAGCCCACCCTGGCCGATCTGGACGGGCTGCTCGCGAATGTGCGGGAGGCCGGTCTGGAGGTGGAGAAGGCGGTGACCGGCGCGGTGCGGGAATTGCCGCAGGGGGTGGAGCTGTCGGCGTACCGCATCGTGCAGGAGGCGCTGAGCAACACCCTGCGTCACGCGCCGGGCGCGCGTGCCCGCGTCGAGATCGGCTATGTCCTGGGCGGGCTGGGTCTGCGGATAGTCAACGGCCCGGTCCCGGCGCCGAATCTGGTGAAGCCCTCGCCCGGGGCCGGGCACGGCATCACGGGGATGCGGGAGCGGGTCTCGATGCTGAACGGCGAGATGACGGCGGCCCCCACGGACGAGGGGGGCTACGAGGTGGCGGTGTTCCTGCCGGTGCCGGCGGCGGCCCCTGCGATCGAGGACGGGGCATGACGATCCGTGTACTGATCGCGGACGACCAGATGATGGTCCGCGAGGGATTCTCGGTGCTGCTGAACGCCATGCCGGGCATCGAGGTCGTCGGTGAGGCGGTCAACGGCCGCCAGGCGGTGGACCGGGTCCGTGAGCTGTCCCCGGACGTCGTCCTGATGGACATCCGCATGCCGGAGCTGAACGGCATCGAGGCGACCCGGGAGATCGTCGCGGCCGACGAGACGGCGAAGGTGCTGGTGCTGACCACGTTCGACCTGGACGAGTACGTGTACCAGGCGCTGCGCGCGGGAGCTTCCGGCTTTCTCCTCAAGGACGCCTCCGCACGCCAGCTGGCCGACGGGGTGCGGGTGGTGGCGGCCGGCGAGGCCCTGCTGGCCCCTTCGGTCACCAGGCGCCTGATCACGGAGTTCTCCCGCCTGGCGGACACGCCCCGCCTGATGCCGGCGGCCCAGGCGGCGTACGGGGAACTGACGGAACGGGAGACGGAGGTACTGATCCTGATCGCCCAGGGCCTGTCGAACGCGGAGATCGCCGGGCGTCTGGTGGTGGCGGAGTCGACGATCAAGACGCATGTGAGCCGGATCCTGGTGAAGCTGGGCCTGCGCGACCGCACCCAGGCGGCGGTGTTCGCGTACGAGGCGCGGCTGGTGACGCCCGGCTGACCGTCTGTCATGTCACGTGCGGGGCCGCCCTGTTGCCGACTAGTGTTCGAAGGTGTATGCATGCGGATCGCATGTGCGAACGGCTTCGAGGTGACGGGAAGGCACACGGGGGATGGGCTACGTTCTGCCCGGATGGGCCGACGAGATCCTGGACTTCATCGGGATCAACTGGCCGAACGTCGATGAGGACGACTACCGCGAAATGGCGGACGCCATGCGGGACTTCGCGGACAAGTTCGAGGGTCATGGCGGTGACGCGCATCTGGCGGTGTCCCGGATCCTGTCCTCATCGGAGGGATGGGCCGTCGACGCGATGGAGAAGCACTGGTCGCACGTCAAGGCGGGGCATCTGGAGAAGGTCCCGGAGATAGCCCGGTTGTTCGCGGACGCGTGCGATGTGGTCGCGGACGTCATCTTCGGGATGAAGACCAAGGCCGAGATCGAACTCGGTGCGATGGCCGCCTCGTTGGGCATTTCGGTGGGTCTGGCCGTCGTCACCGGTGGTCTGTCGGCGGTCATCGGGGCGGCCGAGACCGCGGCGATGCGCCAGGCGGTCAAACGGATCATCGACGAGGCCGCAGACCGGATCGTGGACGAGCTGGTGGCGCGGGTGACCGAGCCGGTCAACGCCAAGCTGGAGGCCATGGTCGAGGACATGGTCTTCGACCTGGTGGACGGCGCCTTCTCGCTGCCTCCCGGGCCGGGCGAGGGTCAACAGGACGGCTCCGGCGGTTCGGGCGGGCCCGGCGGCAGGCACGGCGGCGGCATGCAGCTGGCCTCGGCCGGCGGCGGCGGAGGCGGGGCCGGGGCCGGCAAGCGGACCGTCATCGACCACGTCGAGTTCGAGGACGGCGCCGGCAAGGTCTCCTTCCACGGCGGCGAGCTGCACCGGGCGGGCTCGGGCTCGCTGGTGAAGGCCAGGGGCGCCTTCGGCCGTACGCACGGCAGGGACCCCTTCACCAAGGCCTTCGACTCGGTCCTGGACGGCGCTTTGAAGGGCACGGAGAAGGCCCTGTCCAAGATCGCCAAGCATGTCACGGAGACCATCCCGGACCGGGTGAAGGCCACCTCCCGCCTGCACAAGGGCATCGATCTCGGCGTCCGTGACCGGGTCAACGCCATCGACGGCGGCAAGAAGGGCGGCGACGGCGCCGGCGGCGGCCACGGGCGGGGCGGCGGACCGGGCCGCAAGCGCCCCGCGTCGCTGCGCACGGCACTGGACAGCGTCCGCGAGAAGGCGATCGCCCTGGGACAGCGCCGCTGCAAGACCGACCCGGTCGACCTGGCGAGCGGCGAGATGGTGCTCTCCCAGACGGACCTCGCACTGCCCGGTGTGCTGCCGCTGGTGGTGTGGCGCACCCACATATCCGGATACGGGTACGGGCACTGCTTCGGCCCCAGCTGGGCCTCCACCCTGGACGAGCGGCTGGAACCGGCCGGCACCGGCGCGGTCTGGGCCCGCCCCGACGGGTCCCTGCTCGTCTATCCGCACCTGCCGCACGAGGCGGGCGAGGAGGTGCTGCCGGTGGAGGGCGAGCGGATCGCCCTCACCTTCGTGGAGCGATCGGCGCTCGGCGAGGTCACGTACGCCACGATCGACGTCCGTTCCGGTGTGACCCGCCGCTTCACCGGCAGCCCGTACTCCTCGGGCGGGCTGTACTGGCTGACGGACATCGAGGACCGCAACGGCAACGGCGTGCGGTTCGTCCGCGACGACGACGGCCTGCCCACGGTGCTCGTCCACGAGGGCGGCTACCGGGTGCGCGTCATCCGGGACACGGATCCGGCCCGGGTCACGGCCCTCGACCTTCAGACCCCCGAGGGCCCGGTCCGGGTCGCCTCGTTCACGTACGACGGGGCCCATGACCTGGTGGGCGTGTCGGGCTCCCGGGGCGTGCCGCTGCGGTTCACCTACGACGACGAGCACCGCGTCACCTCGTGGACCGACCGCAACGGCCACACCTACCGCTACGTGTACGACGCGGCCGGCCGGGTGGTGGAGACGATCGGCCCCGACGGCGCGCTCTCCTCGCGCTTCGCCTACGACACCGCCGCCCGGGAGACCCGCTTCACCGACTCCACCGGCGCGGTCACCGTCACCCGCTTCAACCAGCTCCGCCAGACGCTCAGCGAGACCGACCCGCTCGGCAACACCGTGCACTTCGAGTGGGACCGTCACGACAACCTGCTGTCCCGCACCGACGAGCTGGGTCAGACCTCCCGGTTCACGTACGACGACGCCGGCAACCTCGTCACCGTCCACTACCCGGACGGGCGCCGGGCCTCGACCACGTACAACGCGCTGCACCTGCCGGAGACGACGACCGGACCGGACGGCACCGTGTGGCGCAACGTGTTCGACGAGCGGGGCAACCGCACCGCGGTCGTCGCACCGGACGGCACCGCGACCACGTTCACCCACCACGCGACGGGCGCGGTGGCCACGGTCACGTTCCCGACCGGCGAGACGGAGACCCGCACCCACGACGAGGCGGGCCTGACCCTCTCCGTCACCGACCCGCGGGGCGCCACCTACACGGTGCGCCGGGACGCCTTCGGCCGGCCGTACGAGTCGGTCGACCCGGCGGGTTCCGTGACCCGCCTGGAGTGGACGGCGGACGGCTGGCTGACCCGGCGCACCGCACCGGACGGGGCCACGGAGTCGTGGACGTACGACGAAGAGGGCAACTGCCTCACGCACACCGACCCGCTCGGCGGTGTGACCCGCTTCGAGTACACCTGGTTCGACCTGCTCGCCGCCCGCACGGGCAAGGACGGGGCGCGGTACGAGTTCACGTACGACACGGAGCTGCGGATCAGCACGGTCCGCAACCCGCAGGGAAAGGTGTGGAGTTACCGGTACGGTCCCTGCGGCCTCACCGACTCCGAGACCGACTTCGACGGACGTACCACGGGCTACGAGTACGACGCCGCGGGCCGCCTCGTCGCCCGGACGACGCCGCTCGGGCAGCGCATCGCCTTCACCTTCGACGCGGTGGGCAACGTGCTGGCGAAGGACGCGGACGGCGTGGTCACCCGCTACACCTACGACGACGCCGACCGGCTCGTCACCGCCGTCTCCCCGGCCTCCTCGCTCACCCTGGAACGCGACGCCCTGGGCCGTCTGCTGGCGGAGACCGTCGACGGGCGCAGCATGCGGTTCGGCTACGACCGGCACGGCGAACTGGTCTCCCGCACGACACCGACCGGGGCCACGACGTCGTACTCCTACGACAACGCGGGCAACCGGGTGCGCGTGGACCTCGCCGGCCACACGGTCGGCTTCACCCACGACCTGCTGGGCCGCGAGACCCGGCGCACGGTCGGCCCCGGGCCGGCTCCCGTGACGCTCACCTCCCGGTGGGACGTGACCGGCCGCCTCACGGCCCGCTCGCTGACCACGCCCCGCGGCACGCTCCGGGACCGCTCCTACGGCTACCGGGCCGACGGTTTCCTGACGGACGTCACGGACCGGCAGGACGGCCTGGACTGGCACGTCGACCTCGACCCCGTGGGGCGTCCGCTCGGCGTCACCGCGGGCGACTGGTCGGAGCGCTACGCCTATGACGCCGTCGGCAACCAGACGGACGCCCACTGGCCCGACCGGGCCCCGCACTCCGGGAGCCGTGGCACGCGGGTCTACGACGGGACCCGGCTGCTCGGCGGGGACGGGGTGCGCTACGAGTACGACGGCGCGGGACGCGTCGTGCTGCGCCAGAAGCGGCGCCTGTCCCGCAAGCCCGACACCTGGCGGTACACCTGGGACGCGGAGGACCGCCTGGTCTCCTGCACCACCCCCGACGGCACCGTGTGGCGTTACACGTACGACGCGCTGGGCCGTCGCACCGCCAAGCACCGCATGCGCCGCGACGGGCAGGGCGTCGCGGCCACGGTCCGCTTCGCCTGGGACGGAACCCAGCTGGCCGAGGAGACCGACACGGCCACCGGCGTGACGCTGACCTGGGAGTACGAAGGGCCGCAGCCGATGGCCCAGTTGGAGCGCCGCCTGCCGGCCGACGCCGGCCGGCGCGAGGTGGACAGCCGGTTCTTCGCCATCGTCACCGACCTCATCGGCACCCCGACCGAACTCGTGGACGAGCGGGGCGACGTCGCCTGGTACAAGCGCTCCACGGTCTGGGGCATCACGGCCCGCAACCGCGACGCCCGGGCCCATACGCCGCTGCGCTTCCCCGGCCAGTACGCCGACCCGGAGACGGGCCTGCACTACAACCTGAACCGCCACTACGACCCCGAGACGGCCCGCTACGTCTCGGCTGACCCCCTGGGGCTGGTGCCCGCACCGAACCCGGCCGCGTACGTCGTCAACCCCCACACCTGGATGGACCCCGAGGGCCTGGTCGCCAAGGGGTGCACGCAGATCGGTGGCTGGTACGGCGGACTGCTGCCGGCGAACCGGAGGGCGGACGGAACGCAGTATCCGCAGAGCATGGAGGTCAACCACATCCCTCCGAAGGACGCCTGGCGCAACATCACCGACCCGGGCTTCTACCGTGCGGGAAAGCCGCACAAGAAGCAGAAGGTCAACAACGGTCCGGCGATCCGGATGGAGTACGACGACCATCGTGACCTCTACAGCACGGGCAGTGACCTCCAGGCGCAGGCCTGGCGGACCTGGCAGCGGGAGCTGGTGAACCAGGGGCGCATCACCGAGGCGATGCGGATGGACATCGACGACATCAAGCGCAGGTTCCCGGGCAAGTACGACCAGCACATCGAGGACATGGTCAACAGCCTGAAGGACAACAAGCCCTTCCAGGAGATGCTGACGAAACGGGGATGGACCGTCGACGTGAACGAGCTACTACGGTGATCCGGTAGTGGTGATCCGGTAGTACTGACCATCGACGGGAAAGGAGCACCCATGGATGTCGAGATCCGGCCGCACGCCGGCGTCGGGCCGTTCCGGTTCGGTATGCCGTTCGACGAGGCGATGGAGATCGCCCCGACGCTGGGCCGTGTCAGCCACCGGCCGGGAGCCGAGCGGCCCCCGGGCAAGTACGTCGTGAACTTCGACGACTCCGCGTTCCAGTACGTCCTGTCCTTCCCCGAGGGCGGCACGCTCACCGCCGTCGAGCTGTGGCGCTTCCGCGACGAGGCGGCCGACATCACCGTCACGTTCGACGAGCTGGACGTCTTCCGTACTCCGGGCGAAGAGCTGGTGGAGCAGCTGGAGGAGCGTGGCCACACCGTCTCGTACGACGACGACCTGGGCATCCACGCCCTGCCCGAGCTGAAGATGTCCTTCGCCAACAACAGCTCGTTCGAGTACCCCGTGGACGAGGAGGGGGACCCGCTGTACTTCGACTACGTCCTGGTCAGCACAGAGCCCGTCGTGTGAGCCGTGAAGGTCTGAACCGTGCGGGCAGCCCCCCCTGGTCAGGCGTCGCCCGGCGCGCTAGCGTCCCCGCATGGCAGGCTCCACCGACCTCGCGTTCGATCCCTGGGACCCGGCGTTCGTCGCCGACCCGTACCCGGCCTACGCGGAGCTGCGGGCCCGCGGCCGGGTGATCCGGTACGAGCCGACCGACCAGTGGCTGGTCCCGCACCACGCGGACGTCTCGGCGCTGCTGCGGGACCGCCGGCTGGGCCGGACGTACCAGCACCGGTTCAGCCACGAGGAGTTCGGCCGTACCCCGCCCCCGCCGGAGCACGAGCCGTTCCACATCCTCAACGACCACGGCATGCTCGACCTGGAGCCGCCGGACCACACCCGGATCCGGCGTCTGGTGTCGAAGGCGTTCACGCCGCGCACGGTGGAGCGGCTGCGGCCGTACGTCGACGGGCTGGCGAACGACCTGGTGGCCGCCCTGGCCGGCAACGGCGGCGGTGATCTGCTCACGGACGTGGCGGAGCCGCTGCCGGTGGCCGTGATCGCCGAGATGCTGGGCATTCCGGAGGGGGACCGGGGGCAGCTGCGCCCCTGGTCGGCGGACATCTGCGGCATGTACGAGCTGAACCCGTCCGAGGAGACGGCGGCGCGGGCGGTGCGGGCGTCGGTGGAGTTCTCGGACTGCCTGCGGGAGCTGATCGCGGCCCGCCGCGAGGACCCGGGCGAGGACCTGATCTCGGGGCTGATCGCGGCCCACGACGAGGGGGACCGCCTCACGGAGCAGGAGATGATCTCCACGGCGGTGCTGCTCCTCAACGCGGGCCACGAGGCGACGGTCAACGCCACGGTGAACGGCTGGTGGGCGCTGTTCCGCAACCCGGACCAGCTGGCGGCCCTCCGCGCGGACCACTCCCTGATCCCGTCCGCGGTCGAGGAGCTGATGCGCTACGACACCCCGCTCCAGCTCTTCGAACGCTGGGTCCTGGACGACATCGAGATCGACGGCACGACGATCCCGAGGGGCTCCGAGATCGCCATGCTCTTCGGTTCCGCCAACCACGACCCGGCGGTCTTCACCGACCCCGCCCGCCTGGACCTCACCCGCGAGGACAACCCGCACATCTCCTTCAGCGCGGGCATCCACTACTGCATCGGCGCCCCCCTGGCCCGCATGGAACTGGCGGCCTCCATGACAGCCCTCCTCACCCAGGCCCCGACCCTGACCCTGGCGAAGGACCCGAACCGGAAACCGAACTTTGTGATCCGGGGTCTGGAGGGGCTGAGCGTGGAGCTGCGCTGATCACTGGTGCCCGCCCGAGGGAACGCCCGCGGGCACATCGAGAGAAGGGGTACGGGGGAGCGTGAGCGCCCACGCGCCCTCCAGCACCCGCCACGTCCGCCGCCGTACCGGACCCGAGACCGCCGCGTCCGCCCGGTAGCGGAAGTCCGCTCCCGTGACCGTCACGGTGTGGCCGGAGGCCAGGAGCGGGGTCGCCTCCGCGCCCACCGACAGGGGCCGCACCTCCACCGAGGCCGTCCCGGTCCGGCCCGGGGTCACCGACACCGCCTCGACCGGCTGGTCCAGGTCGACCACCGTCTCCCCGTCCACCTCCACGCGCAGCCGGGTCGCGCGCGGGGACGGTACGGCGGACAGGCGGACAGGGCGGGGGGCGAGGGTGCGGGCCAGCGAGCGGTACCAGGGCCGTTCCGAGGCGACCGGATCCGGTTCGGCGGCGGCCGGCCGTGTCGGCGGTATGCCCAGCGTGCCGAGCACGACCCCGTCGCTGTCGTCCACCAGCAGGTCCAGGCGCCGCTCGGCGCCGTCCAGGACCGCGCGCGCCGCCGCCACCGTCCCGCCGGGCACTCCGAGCGACTCGGCGAGCGCCGCGTCCCCCACCGGGACCACCGACAGCGCACATCCGGCCAGCTCCCGCTGCCGGTGCAGCAGGGTGACGGCCCGCACCAGCGCCCGGTCGTCACCGATCACGACCGGCCGCCGGGACCCCCTTCGGCCGAGCGCGCGGGCGAATTCCTCCGGCCCGTCGGGCAGGCACACCTTCGCCGCCGCACCCGCGCTGAGCACGTCTTTCGCGATCCGAACGGACTCTCCGTCCGCCTGCCGTGCCGCCGGATCGATGATCACCAGCAGCTGATCGGACGTCGCGAAAGTCGCCACCTCGGTCCTGCCTCGCTTCCTCGGGTAGCATCTTTGTGCAAGAGCCCCTTGCGCTATTGCGCCAGGGGCTTCGTCTATTCCGGGGCATCCGGTCCGACGGTTGTGCGACCAACGGCGGTCGCAGTGGTACGCGGCGGTGAACCTTACGCCCAAGCCCCCGACCTTGGACATGCCCCGCCCGGAAGGGGTGTACGCGCGTGCCCGCACTTGTGCTGCTCGGTGCTCAGTGGGGTGACGAAGGCAAGGGAAAGGCGACGGACCTGCTCGGTGGCTCCGTCGACTATGTGGTGCGATACCAGGGCGGCAACAACGCCGGCCACACGGTCGTCGTGGGCGACCAGAAGTACGCGCTTCACCTCCTCCCTTCCGGAATCCTGTCGCCCGGCTGTACGCCGGTCATCGGTAACGGTGTCGTCGTCGACCCGTCGGTCCTGCTCTCCGAGCTGAGCGGTCTGAACGAGCGTGGCGTCGACACGTCAAAGCTCCTGATCAGCGGTAACGCGCACATCATCACGCCGTACAACGTGACCGTCGACAAGGTGACGGAACGCTTCCTCGGCAAGCGCAAGATCGGCACGACCGGGCGCGGCATCGGCCCGACCTACGCCGACAAGATCAACCGCGTGGGCATCCGGGTCCAGGACCTCTACGACGAGTCGATCCTGACCCAGAAGGTCGAGGCGGCCCTCGACGTCAAGAACCAGATCCTCACCAAGCTCTACAACCGGCGCGCGATCGCCGTGGGCCAGGTGGTGGAGGAGCTGCTGGGCTACGCCGAGCAGATCGAGCCGTACGTCGCCGACACGGTCCTGGTCCTCAACCAGGCCCTGGAGGACGACAAGGTCGTGCTCTTCGAGGGCGGTCAGGGCACGCTGCTGGACATCGACCACGGCACGTACCCGTTCGTCACGTCCAGCAACCCGACGGCCGGCGGCGCCTGCACCGGTGCCGGCGTGGGCCCGACGAAGATCAGCCGGGTCATCGGCATCCTCAAGGCCTACACGACCCGCGTCGGCGCGGGCCCGTTCCCGACCGAGCTGTTCGACGAGGACGGCGAGGCCCTGCGCCGCATCGGCGGCGAGCGCGGTGTCACCACCGGCCGTGACCGCCGCTGCGGCTGGTTCGACGCGGTCATCGCCCGCTACGCGACCCGCGTCAACGGCCTGACCGACTTCTTCCTCACCAAGCTGGACGTCCTCACCGGCTGGGAGCAGATCCCGGTCTGCGTGGCCTACGAGATCGACGGCAAGCGCGTGGAGGAACTGCCGTACTCCCAGACCGACTTCCACCACGCGAAGCCGGTCTACGAGATGCTGCCGGGCTGGAGCGAGGACATCAGCAAGGCGAAGTCCTTCTCCGACCTCCCGAAGAACGCCCAGAACTACGTCAAGGCGCTGGAGGAGATGTCCGGAGCGCCGATCTCCGCGATCGGCGTGGGCCCGGGCCGCGACGAGACGATCGAGATCAACTCGTTCCTCTAGACCGCCGCCGCACGGCCCTCACTGCACGGCCCTCACTTCGCGGTGTGGCCCAGGAACGCCGACCAGGCGTCCGGGTTGACCGAGAGGTGGGGGCCGTCGGGCGTCTTGGAGTCGCGGATGTGGATGGTGGCGGGGCAGGAGGCGACCTCCACGCAGTTGCCGCCGCCGCTGTCGCTGTACGAGGACTTGCGCCAGGTGTACGCGGTTTCCACGCAGTTACCGCCGCCGTCGTCGCTGTAGCTGGACTTGAACCACCGAGGGGTTCCGGTGCCGGTCATTGCTTCTCCCCTGCCAACCGTTCGATGAGGCTGATCGAGTCGTCCGGACTCAGAGCCTGTGCCCGGATCTTCGCATAGCGGTGGGCGAGTTGGGACACCTCCGGCGGGTCGCTGACCAGAATGCCCTGGTCCTCGATCTCCATGTAGACGACGTGTTCATGGTCCTTGGTCACGACGAGCTTCATGGAGCCCCGAGCGCCTGCATAAGTGCCCCGTAGTCCCCGCTCCAGCGGAAGCACCTGAAGGCAGACGTTGTCCCGTTGCGCGTCCTCGATGAGCGAGCGCAGCTGTCCCCGGAGGATCTCCCAGGACCCGAACGGCCGCCGCAGCACGCTCTCTTCGAGGATCAGCTCGATCATCGGGGCGGGATCGCGGTCGAAGAGGGCCCTGCGAGCCAGCCGCGCTTCGACCAACTCCTCGCGCTTCTGTTCGGAGACCGGCGGATAGCCGCCGCCGATCAACGCCCGCGCATACTCCTCCGTCTGGAACAACCCGTCCACGACCAGCGTCTCGTAGGAGCTGATCGTGATCGCCCCCGCCTCCATCTCCGAGAACCCCCTGAACCGCGCCGGGTACTTCTCCAGGAGCATCCACCTGCGGGCCTTCTGGAAGATTCCCAGGCCGCCGCCGATCTCCTCCTCCAGACCCACCAGCATCTTGTCGCTCGCCGGCTGCGCGCACGTCTCCATCGCGCTGATCGCCGACGCCGTGTACCCGAGTCGTTTGCCCAGCTCCTCCTGTGTGAGGCCGAGCTGCTCCCGCAGCGCCTTCGCCAGGGCGGCCACCAGATGCGCCGTACCGCCCGCTTCCACCTTGTTCTCTGCCCGCGCCATTGCGGTCACCCCCGGACTCAACCGAACTCAACCGGTCATCGGCACTCCACGTCGACTCCAGACCGTTTAGGGAAGTGGACGCAGAGTTATGGAAGAAGGTAGCGCCCGGCACTGACACTGACGGCATGAATACGCAAAGTCACCTGTCGGTGGAGTGGATTCCCGCCACCGGCATCCATCTCCGCAAGGCAGGGGTCCAATTCGACGCCGTACGGCTGGACGACGGCCACGGCCGGGACGTCGCCGACCGGCTCGCGGGGCTCACCGGGGGCGATCCGGGGCCCGTCATCGAGTCCTCCAGCGGGCGCCGGTGCGTGTACTTCCTCGTCGCGCCCGGGAGTACCGCGCACCACCCCTGGCCGGATCATGTGACCCGGCTGACCAGCGGCCCGTACCGGGTCAGCTTCATCCCCGTCCCGGCGCTGGACGGGCCCACGTGGCCGCTCGGGTGGCGTTACCGGCCCACGGCGCCGGACCGGTTCGTGCACACCCTGCTGCTGCGGACCGTGCTCAGCTGAAGACGATCATCGAGCCCTGTGCCAGCGAGCGGGTCGCCGCCGCGTGCAGGCCCAGCCAGACGTGCCGTTCGCGGGCGAAGGGGCTGGGGTCGTACGGGGCCGGAACGGCCGGCTCCTCCAGCTCCGTCGGGGCCGTGGGCGGGGCGGGGGGAGCCGGGGGGTTCGCCGGGTCGATGCCGATGGTCGGGGCGACGTGCTGGAGTTCCCGCAGCAGCGTCTGCGAGGAGCCCAACGGACCGCCACCCGCGAGGAGTTCGTCGTTCGACAGCGGGTGCGGGAAGTCCACGGGGACGTACGCGCCCGCGTGGTCGTAGTGCCAGACCAGGTGGGACTGCTGGGCGGTCGACTCGAACATCTCCAGCAACTGCTCGTAGTCGCCGCCCAGTTCGTCCACCGGGGTCACCGGCAGTCCGCAGACCTGGAGCAGGTAGGCCCGGCGCAGGAAGTGCAGGGCGTCGTAGTCGAAACCGGCGACCGGGGCGACGTCACCGGACAGGCCCGGCATGTACTGGTACACCGGCACCGGCGGCAGGCCGGCCTCGGCGAGAGCCTTGTCGTACTGCGCGAGTTCCTCGGCGAAGGGGTTGTCCGGGGTGTGGCACAACACGTCCACGAGCGGTACCAGCCACAGGTCACAGGCCAAAAGAGGGCTCCTACATCGGCAGGCGCGCGGTCACGCACGGCAGCAGGTGGTCAGGGAAGGGTAGTCGGTACGGCCCCGGGACGGCTCCCCTCGTACGGACCGGACGGGCCGTACCGGTCACTTACCCGTTGGTCAGGTGTTCCAGCAGTGCCAGCGAGTCGGCGTTGGAGGCGGCCACGATCGCGCGGGCCGTGTCGGCCTCGCGCCGGGCGAGCGCGTCGACCAGCTCGGTGTGCCCGGACCAGAGCCGGCCGCGCAGGTCGGGCAGGCGCAGCAGGTGCTGCACCGCGCAGACCCAGGACTGCACGCGCAGACGGTGCAGGAAGTCGCCGAGGTAGGGGTTGCCGAAGAGGGCGCTCAGCTCGCGCCAGAAGCGCAGGTCGTAGCCGATGAGGACCGTGAGGTCGCCGGCGCTCGCGGCCCGCTGGGCCTCCTCGCCGCGGCGGCGCACGGTGGCCAGGGCGGTGGCCGTGCGGGGGTCCTCGGGCGGGGTGCGGAAGGCGGGGTGGCCGGCGGTGAGGGCCTGGAACATGCCGTCGGTGACCAGGCTGCGCGCCTCGATCATGTTCCGGTAGTCGGTGACCGAGTACTCGGGCACGCGGAAGCCGCGGTGCTGGTCGGCCTCCAGGATGCCCTGCGCGGACAGGTCGACCAGCGCCTCGCGGACGGGGGTGGCGGAGACGCCGTACTGGTCGGCTATCTCCTTCACGGTGAACGCCCGGCCCGGGCGCAGCCGCCCCGCCAGCACCTCGTCACGGAGCGCGTCCGCGATCTGCTGGCGCAGGGTGCTGCGCGTCACGGTGCCGTTGCCGGGCATGTCCGTGCCTCTCCTCACACGTCCGGGTGACGTACTCGTACGGACTCGCGGTCTACGCGAGTCGCTGTTACTTACGAGCACGTCACCTTACGCGTTCGGACCCGCCCGGCGGCAGGCACGGTACGGTCACACCGTGTGTTCGTCGGCGACGCTCAACGCGGCGTCGAGCGCGGCCAGACCCTCCTTCAGCTCGGCCTCGCTCGCGTTGCACGGCGGGACGACGTGGGTGCGGTTCATGTTCACGAACGGCCACAGGCCGTGCCGCTTGGCGGCGGCCGTGAACGCGGCCATCGGAGCGTTCGCCTCGCCGGCCGCGTTGTACGGCACCAGCGGCTCACGGGTCTCCCGGTTCTTCACCAGGTCCAGCGCCCAGAACATGCCGGCACCGCGCACCTCGCCGACGCTCGGGTGCCGCTTCGCCAGCTCGGCGAGGCCGGGTCCGACGACACTCTCGCCGAGCCGCTTGGCGTTCTCCACCACGCCCTCCTCCGCCATCACGTTGATCGTGGCGACGGCGGCGGCGCAGGCCAGCGGGTGGCCGGAGTAGGTGAGGCCGCCGGGGTAGGGGCGCTTGCCGAAGGTCTCGGCGATCTTCTGCGAGATGGCGACACCGCCGAGCGGGACGTAACCGGAGTTCACGCCCTTGGCGAAGGTCATCAGGTCCGGGACGACACCGAACAGGTCGGCCGCGAACCACTCGCCGGTCCGGCCGAAGCCGGCCATGACCTCGTCCAGGACGAAGACGATGCCGTACTTGTCGCACAGCTCGCGCACCCCGGCCAGATAGCCGGGCGGCGGCACCATGATCCCGGCGGTGCCCGGAACGGTCTCCAGGATGATCGCCGCGATGGTCGCCGGGCCCTCGAACGCGATCGTCGTCTCCAGGTGCTCCAGCGCCCGGGCGCACTCCTGCTCCTCGGTCTCGGCGTAGAAGCGGGAGCGGTACAGGAACGGCGCCCAGAAGTGGACGACACCGGCGGCGGCGCCGTCGGAGGCCCAGCGGCGCGGATCACCGGTGATGTTGACGGCCTGCTGGGTGCCGCCGTGGTACGAGCGGTAGGCCGAGAGCACCTTGGGACGGCCCGTGTGCAGCCGGGCCATGCGCACCGCGTGCTCGACGGCGTCCGCGCCGCCGTTGGTGAAGAAGATCTTGTCCAGGTCGCCGGGGGTCCGCTCGGCGATCAGCCGGGCCGCCTCCGAGCGGGCCTCGACGGCGAACGCGGGCGCGAAGGTCGTCAGCCGCGCGGCCTGCTCCTGGATCGCCGCGACGACCTTCGGGTGCTGGTAGCCGATGTTGGTGAAGACGAGCCCGCTGGTGAAGTCCAGGTACCGCGTGCCGTCGTAGTCCCAGAAGTACGACCCCTCGGCGCCGGCGACGGCGAGCGGGTCGATGAGGTCCTGGGCGGACCAGGAGTGGAAGACGTGCGCACGGTCCGCGGCCTTCACCGCGGCGCCGGCTTCGGGGCTGGGCTGAGGGGTCATGCGGCCGAGCGTAGAGGTCCGCGATGCGGGAGGCCTATCGGCGTCTTGTTCCGTGGGCGGGGGCAAAGCGCGACAGGTTGTCGACGGGGGAGGGGCCCCTCGTCGTACCACCGCACTATTCTCGGTCGTCGCAGACCTATGGGGGGAAGGCGGACGCGGATGGAGAAGCTGGGGCCGGGGGATCCGCAGCTGATCGGTGCTTGTCGGCTGCTGGCGCGGCTCGGCGCCGGCGGCATGGGGCAGGTGTATCTGGCGCGGTCGGACCGGGGACGGACCGTCGCCGTGAAGCTCGTCCGGGAGGAACTGGCCGCGCAGGAGGAGTTCCGGGCGCGGTTCCGGCAGGAGGTGCGGGCCGCGCGCCGGGTCGGCGGGTACTGGACCGCGCCCGTGCTGGACGCGGACACCGAGGCGGCCGTGCCGTGGGTGGCGACCGGATACGTGGCCGGGCCGAGCCTCCAGCAGGTCGTCGGACACGACCACGGGGCACTGCCCGAGCGGTCGGTACGGATCCTGGCCGCCGGGCTCGCGCACGCGCTGAAGGACATCCACGCGGCCGGGATCGTGCACCGGGACCTCAAGCCGTCCAACGTGCTCGTGACCATCGACGGGCCCCGCGTGATCGACTTCGGGATCGCCCGGGCGCGGGAGACGGCGACCGCCGGCGGAGAAGGGCTCACCCGGGCCGGGGCGCTCGTCGGGTCGCCGGGGTTCATGGCGCCCGAGCAGGTGCGCGGCGACCGGATCACGCCGGCGTGCGACGTGTTCTGCCTCGGGTCCGTGCTGGCGTACGCGGCGACCGGGACGTCGCCCTTCGGCGACGCCGACAGCGGCGCGCACGCGCTCATGTTCCGGATCGCGCAGGAGGAGCCGGATCTCACCGGGGTGCCGGAGGGGATCGCCGACCTCGTCCGGGACTGCCTGCGCAAGGAGCCGGGGGCCCGCCCTTCGCTGGACGCGATCCTGGAGCGGACGGGGGTGGAGGACACCGTGGCCGAGGGGCGGTCCCGGGACCCTTGGCTGCCGAGTTCGCTGGTCGCGCAGCTGGGCAGGCACGCGGTGCGGTTGCTGGAGGTCGAGAACCCGGAGGGTGGTGCGGGTGGGGGGCCCGAGCATGCCGCCGTCCTTGACGGCGGGGACGCCGGGAGCGTCGACCACCTGCCCACCGTGGTCTCCGCCCAGGCTCCGCCGCCGCCCGGTGCGCCGCCCGCGTCCGCCGGGTTCGGACCGGCGTACGGGGTGCCGCAGCCGCAGCCGTCGTACCCGCCGCCGCAGCCGTATCCGCAGCAGCCCTACGCGCAGCCGCATCCGCCGCACTCCCAGCCCGTCGGCTACGGGTATCCGCCGCCCGGGTCCACCCCGCCGTACGGGCCGCCCACCGTCGGCGTCCCAGTGGCGCCCGAACGGCGCGGCGGGCGGTCCACCGCGCTGCTCGTCGTGGTCGCGCTGGTCGTCGCGCTGGGCGCGGGCGGATCGGTGTACGCGCTGATGAGGAACGGCGGCGGGACGGACGACAAGGGCGGCGGCACGGTCACCCCGGCACCCACCGTCACCTCCGGCCCGCCGGACGACTCCGGCACACCCTCCCCGTCCGGGACGGAGGAGCCGTCCCCCTCCGCCTCCACCGCCGGCGCGGTACCGGACGCCTATCTGGGCACCTGGCGGACGACCATCGACAACGCGGGCGGCGCCAACACCCGCGAACTGACCATCCGGCAGGGCGAGGTGGGCGACACCGTGCTGACGCTGGTCGCGGACGGGCCGACCGAGGGCGGTGGGTCGTACCACTGCGTCTTCGAGGCGGAGCTGGCCGAACAGCCCGGTGGCGACGGGCCGTTGGAGATCGGGCCGTCCACCGTGACCAGCGGCGAGCCCGCCTCCTCCTGCACCCCGGGCGAAGCCACCGAGGTCACCCTGCTGCCGGACGGACGGCTGAAGCGGGCGAAGACGAGCGGCGGGGAGAGCCTCACCTACAGCAAGGAGTGACTTCGGTCATACGGCGCCCCTCCGGACCGCTCACCGCGGCTCCGGTGGCCGCTGCCGGGGCATGTTCGGGCGGCTGCCGTTCGCCGGTGGCAAGGGGAAGCGGGCACTCGGGCCCCCGGCCTCCTGGCGCGGCACCGTCGCCACCGCCGTCTGGATGCCCAGCGGCGCGGACCCCGTGCGGAACTCCACCATCCAGTCGGTCGTCTCCGTGCGCACCAGCTCCGTGACGTCCTCCGAGAACCGCCGCAGCACCGACAGGCACCGCTCGGCCGCCTCGCTCGCCGTACCCTCCGCCGGCCCCAGCACCTCCCGCACGCACTCCGACGCCCAGTCGAACTGCAACGCCTGGAGCCGCCGGTGCACCGCCTGGGCCGTGGCCACGTCCCTTATCCAGCCGGACGTGACCCCGAAGAACCGGTCGATGCCGACGCAGGACACCGCGAACAGCAACGCCAGACAGCCCCAGGGCGCCACCCCGGCGGCCACCCCGGTCAGATCCAGCAGCGGCAGCGCCGCCCCGGCCACGGCCCCGGCCATCGCCCCGACCCGCAGCACGCGCGCCCCGCGCCGCTTCCACACCCGGTCCCGCAGATACCAGGCGGCCGTCTCCAGCGCCCGGCGCTCCACCCACCGGTACAACTCGTCCAGCCGCTCGGCGGGTTCGCCCCAGTCCCCGAGCGGGAAGGCCCGCCCGGTCAGATCGCCCGGCCGCAGCCCGGCCGCACCCTCGCCCGGCCCGTCCTGAGGCGGACCCTCGGGCTGCATCTCCGGCTGACCCACCCGGCACTCCCTACTGAACACGACCGGTCACGTCGCGTGACGTACCCTGCCGACACGCGGCCACCTTCCTACCGCCCAACGGGTGGCGGAGAGGGGGCTTTCCCGGCTTTTCCGCTCGTAAGAGGGCCTTGATCAGGTATAGGACTCACGTTGTTCTCACCCGAAAGAGTGGCGGAGCAGTGGCCGCGTGGACCACGTAGGCTCATTCACGACGGAGAAAAACGTCGGAGGAAGAACGTCGGAGAAGACGGCGAGGAGCTGATCGTGATCCCCGGTGGTGGCCAGCCCAACATGCAGCAGTTGCTCCAGCAGGCCCAGAAGATGCAGCAGGACCTGCAGCGGGCGCAGGAGGAACTGGCGAACACGGAGGTCGACGGACAGGCGGGCGGCGGTCTGGTGAAGGCCACCGTCACCGGCGCCGGTGAGCTGCGGGCGCTGAAGATCGACCCGAAGGCGGTGGACCCGGAGGACACCGAGACCCTCGCCGACCTGATCGTGGCGGCCGTACAGGCGGCCAACGAGAACGCGCAGGCGCTCCAGCAGCAGAAGCTCGGCCCGCTGGCCCAGGGGCTGGGCGGCGGCAGCGGCATCCCGGGCCTGCCGTTCTGACGCCTCCGCCTTCCGGGTTGAGGCGCGAGGCAACTACCGTACGTACCGAAAGGTCTCCAGGAAGGGCAGTCCGTTGTACGAAGGCGTGGTCCAGGACCTCATCGACGAGCTGGGGCGGCTGCCCGGCGTCGGTCCCAAGAGCGCGCAGCGGATCGCCTTCCACATCCTGCAGGCCGAGCCGACGGACGTGAAGCGGCTCGCGCAGGCGCTCCTGGAGGTGAAGGCGAAGGTCCGCTTCTGCGCGACCTGCGGCAACGTGGCGCAGGAGGAGCTGTGCGGCATCTGCCGCGACCCGCGCCGCGACCCCTCCGTCATCTGTGTGGTGGAGGAACCGAAGGACGTCGTCGCGATCGAGCGCACCCGCGAGTTCCGGGGCCGGTACCACGTGCTCGGCGGCGCGATCAGCCCGATCGAGGGCGTGGGGCCCGACGACCTGCGTATCCGAGAACTTCTCGCGCGGTTGGCCGACGGGACGGTCACGGAACTGATCCTGGCCACGGATCCGAATCTGGAAGGCGAGGCGACGGCCACGTACCTCGCCCGCATGATCAAGCCCATGGGCCTGAAGGTCACCCGCCTGGCCAGCGGCCTCCCGGTGGGTGGCGACCTGGAATACGCGGACGAGGTGACCCTCGGCCGCGCCTTCGAGGGGAGACGACTCCTAGATGTCTGACGCCACACTGCACGCCTCGGCGCAGAACCCGGACGACTTCGTGGTCCAGATCGCGGACCAGGTCGAGAGCTTCCTGGTGGCCGTCACGGAGGTGGCGAAGGGCGACGAGCCCGAATCGGCGGTCCCCTTCCTCCTCCTTGAGGTCTCCCAGCTCCTGCTGGCCGGCGGCCGGCTGGGCGCCCACGAGGACATCGTTCCCGAGGAGCGCTACGAGCCCGACCCGGGCCCGGAGCCGGACGTGGACGAGCTGCGCGAGAACTACGCCCGGCTCCTGGACCCGATCGACGTCTACTCCGAGGTCTTCGACCCGTACGAGCCCCGCAGGGCACCGGTGCCCGCCCGGCTCTCCGACGACCTCGCCGACATCATCACCGACCTCCGGCACGGCATGGTCCACTACCGCGCGGGCCGCACCACCGAGGCCCTGTGGTGGTGGCAGTTCTCCTACTTCTCCAACTGGGGCCCGACGGCCTCCGCGGTGCTGCGCGCCCTCCAGTCCGTCCTCATCCACGTCCGCCTCAACCAGCCCCTGGAGGAACTGGACGGCCTCGACACCGACCAGGCCGCCATGGGCGACGAGACCCTGGAGTTCGAGGCGGGCCGCGTCATGGCCGAGGAGATCGGCGGACCCCTCGGAATCCGCCCCGGGCACTAGCCTGACCGGGCCGTGTCCGGGCCCGGCGGTCTGTGAGCCAGGGCACGTTCCGAGTGGTGTGCCGATCGCTGGGCAGGGGTCGAGACCGGGCGGGCGGATGTCTCACCATGCGGGAGCAGGGTGGTGGAATTCGGACGCTCGATAGACTGAGCCGACACAAACGAACCGAGCGAGGAGCGCACGTGGGCCTTGTCGTGCAGAAGTACGGAGGCTCCTCCGTAGCCGATGCCGAAGGCATCAAGCGCGTCGCCAAGCGGATCGTGGAAGCGAAGAAGAACGGCAACCAGGTTGTCGTCGTCGTTTCCGCGATGGGCGACACGACGGACGAGCTGATCGATCTCGCCGAGCAGGTTTCTCCCATGCCTGCCGGGCGGGAATTCGACATGCTGCTGACCGCCGGAGAGCGGATCTCCATGGCCCTGCTGGCGATGGCGATCAAAAACCTGGGCCACGAGGCCCAGTCCTTCACCGGCAGCCAGGCAGGCGTCATCACCGACTCGGTCCACAACAAAGCCCGGATCATCGACGTCACGCCGGGCCGGATCAGGACGGCTCTCGACGAGGGCAACATCGCCATCGTCGCCGGGTTCCAGGGCGTGAGCGCCGACAAGAAGGACATCACCACGCTGGGCCGCGGCGGGTCCGACACCACCGCCGTGGCGCTCGCCGCCGCGCTCGACGCCGAGGTCTGCGAGATCTACACCGACGTCGACGGCGTGTTCACGGCCGACCCGCGCGTGGTGAAGAAGGCGAAGAAGATCGACTGGATCTCCTTCGAGGACATGCTGGAGCTCGCGGCCTCCGGCTCCAAGGTGCTGCTCCACCGCTGTGTGGAGTACGCCCGCCGCTACAACATCCCGATCCACGTCCGGTCGTCCTTCAGCGGACTGCAGGGCACGTGGGTCAGCAGTGAGCCGATTGGGGACAAGAAGGTGGAGCAGGCCATCATCTCCGGTGTCGCGCACGACACCTCCGAGGCCAAGATCACGGTCGTCGGCGTGCCGGACAAGCCGGGTGAGGCCGCCGCGATCTTCCGGACCATCGCCGATGCCGAGATCAACATCGACATGGTGGTGCAGAACGTGTCCGCCGCCTCCACCGGCCTGACGGACATCTCCTTCACGCTGCCGAAGACCGAGGGCCGCAAGGCCATCGACGCGCTGGAGAAGAACCGCTCCGGCATCGGCTTCGACTCGCTGCGCTACGACGACCAGATCGGAAAGATCTCGCTGGTCGGCGCCGGTATGAAGACCAACCCGGGTGTCACCGCCGCGTTCTTCGAGGCCCTCAGCGACGCCGGCGTGAACATCGAGCTGATCTCGACCTCCGAGATCCGCATCTCGGTGGTCACCCGCGCCGACGACGTGCCGGAGGCCGTCCGCGCCGTGCACACCGCCTTCGGTCTGGACTCCGACAGCGACGAGGCCGTCGTCTACGGCGGCACCGGCCGATGAGCCGGGACACGGTCCGATGACCGGCAAGCCGACGCTCGCGGTCGTGGGAGCGACCGGAGCCGTCGGCACGGTCATGCTCCAGATCCTGTCCCAGCGCGCGGACATCTGGGGCGAGATCCGCCTGATCGCCTCCCCGCGCTCGGCCGGCCGCAAGCTGGCCGTGCGCGGCGAGGAGGTCGAGGTGGTGGCCCTGACGGAGGACGCCTTCGCCGGGGTCGACATCGCGCTGTTCGACGTCCCCGACGAGGTCGCCGCCGCGTGGGCGCCGGTCGCCGCCGCGCGCGGCGCGGTCGTCGTCGACAACTCCGGTGCCTTCCGCATGGACCCGGACGTGCCGCTCGTCGTGCCCGAGATCAACGCGCACGCCGCACGGTCCCGGCCGCGCGGGATCGTCGCCAGCCCCAACTGCACGACCCTGACGATGATCGTCGCCCTGGGCGCGCTACACGCCGAGTTCGGGCTGCGCGAGCTGGTGGTGTCGTCGTACCAGGCGGTGAGCGGGGCCGGGCGGGCCGGCGTGGAGGCGCTGCGGGCCCAGCTGTCCCTGGTCGCCGGGACCGAGCTGGGCACCAAGCCCGGGGACGTACGGCGGGCCGTCGGGGACGACACCGGGCCGTTCCCGGAGCCGGTCGCGCTGAACGTCGTACCGTGGGCCGGATCGCTGCGGGAGGACGGCTGGTCGTCGGAGGAGATGAAGGTCCGCGACGAGTCCCGGAAGATCCTCGGCCTGCCGGCGCTGCCGGTCGCCGTGACCTGTGTCCGGGTGCCGGTGATCACCACGCACTCGCTGACCGTCCACGCCCGCTTCCAGCGGGAGGTCGGCGTCGACGGCGCCCGCGAGATCCTCGCGACCGCGCCGGGCGTGGTGCTGTGCGACGACCCGGCCGCCGGTGAGTTCCCCACCCCCGCCGACGTGGTGGGCACCGACCCGACCTGGGTGGGCCGGGTGCGCCGGGCCCTGGACGACCCGACCGCGCTGGAGCTGTTCGTGTGCGGCGACAACCTGCGCAAGGGCGCCGCGCTGAACTGCGCGCAGATCGCGGAGCTGATCGCCGCCGAGCTGTCCGGCCCCACGTAGCCGTTGAAGTTTGTAGGATCTCTGTAAGCACTGTGGCCGGGAGCATGGTCCAAATCCCTTGAACCACTCCCTCCCTGCGGCAGAGGATTTCTCTCCCCGCCTTCCGCAACCGTACGGAGGCGGGGAGCGTCTTTGCGGTCACCCTTGCGGGACCTGGGGACGTGATGATCCTGGCGTGGGGACGCCGTGGTCGGGGCGTGGGGGCGCCCGTTCATATGGGACATAAGGGAAGAGCGGGACGCATGACGGCACTTGAGGCACCGCCGGTTGTCGCACATGTGACGCCCGGCACGTACAACCCCCGAGGGGGGAAGCGTGTCCAACAGGCGTGGCAGAGGTACTCGAACTCAGTGTGGCCCGCGGCGGCACGGCCCTGCGGCCTCGCGCGGCGCTCCGGCCCCGCCCGCCCGGCGGCATGCCGGTGATCGCGCCCATGCCCGCAGCGCGGCCCGCCCGCATACCCAGTCAGCGTGACGGCGCCGAGGAATCCGCGGGTACCGTGGCGACCGAGGCCGCCGGCACGACCGTCGACCACCTCACCGAGACCTACCGGGCGCACTACCGCTCGCTGCTCGGCCTCGCCGCCCTCCTCCTCGACGACACCGCCTCCTGCGAGGACGTCGTCCAGGAGGCCTTCATCCGGGTCCACTCGGCCCGCAAGCGCGTCCGCGACCCCGAGAAGACCCTCGCCTACCTGCGGCAGACGGTCGTCAACCTCTCCCGCTCCACGCTGCGCCGGCGCATCCTCGGCCTGAAGCTGCTCTCCAAGCCGATGCCCGACATGGCGAGCGCGGAAGAGGGCGCCTACGACCAGCTGGAGCGCCGCGACCTCATCAAGGCGATGAAGGGACTCCAGCGCCGCCAGCGCGAGGTGCTCGTGCTGCGCTACTTCGCGGACATGACCGAGGCCCAGGTCGCCGAAACGCTCGGCATATCCCTGGGCTCGGTCAAGGCGTACGGCTCGCGGGGCATCGCCGCGCTGCGGGTGGCCATGGGGACACCGGCATGAGCGACCACGCCGAAGAGGGCGCCGCCCATGACGGTCACTCCCATGAGCGCCACTCCCACGAACGTCATGAGCCCTACGCCTGGCACGAGCCGACAGAGCGCAACGGGCAACAGCACACCCCCTCGCACGCTGGGAACGGAACTGTGAACCACGGCCCCGACGACAAGGGCCCGGAGAGGCTCGACGGAGTCCCGAGCCTGGACGGGCCCGACTCCGACGAACTGGCCCTGCGCCGGCTGCTGCACTCGGCGGTCGACGACATCGAACCGCGCACCGGCACCCTGGACCACCTGCGCCGGGCCGTCCCCGCGCGCCGCGCCCGCAAGCGCCAGGCGGTGGTCGGCATGGCCGCGGCGGCCCTGTTCATCGGCACCGCGATCCCCGCCCTCGTACACGTCTCCCAGGCCGGCGGCTCCGACCCCAACACCGCGATGGCCGGCCAGTCCTCCCAGGCCCAGGGCGGCACCGGCCAGGGCAAGGACAAGGGCACCGGCAAGGGCGGCCAGCAGGACGCCGGCAGTACGACGGTCACGCCCGGCACGGAGTCCGGCAAGCCCGACGACAAGGGCACGAAGCCCGGCAGCGGCGGCGCCTCCACCGGCGGCGCCGACCCCTCCGCCACGCCGGCCTCGGGCGTCCCGCTCTGTACGGCGACCCAGCTGGGCTCCGCCACCGGCAGCGCGAACGCGCCCGACACCGCGGGGGTCGTCTACGGCACCTTCCGCGTCACCAACATCTCCGGCACCGCCTGCACGGTCGCCGGCGAGGGCAGCATCACGCCCACGGCCGCCGGTGCCGCCGACCCGGCCAAGATCGTCACCGCCCGGCACGTGGCCGGCGACGCGGCGACCGCCCTGCCCGACCCCTCCCAGGAGATCACCGGGCTGGTCCTCCAGCCGGGCGCGGCGTACGAGGAGAAGTTCGCCTTCGTCCCCTCGGAGACCTGCCCCACCACCGGCGGCGACAGCAGTCCGGACGACCCCGGCCCGACCGGTCCGACCCCCGATCCGTCACCCACCCAGAGTGCCTCCGGCGCCACCACCGACAGCACCGGCTCCGAGGGCACGACCCCGCAACTCGCCACCGAGGACGGCGCGGCCGACGGCAGCATCACGGTGACCCACACGGCACAGGGGGGCTCGCCGACGGCGACGGCGGTGGTGTCCGGGGCGTGCGCGGGGACGGTCTACTACACCGGGGTGCTCGCGGGCGCCTGACGCTCCGCTACGAAAGCGGGGTGCGGGGACGCTGTCCGTCCGGGGGAGCGTGCGCTGCCGCGGGCCCGTCGTGGCTGGTCGCGCTGTTCCCCGCACCCCTTCCGGGCGCAGGTCAGCCGGTCGGTACCGGCGGCTGTTCCGACTCCTCCGTCACCAGGCCCAGCGCGGCGTCCCGCTGGAACTCCAGCTCTCGGCGCAGCAAGCGGAACCACATGAACACCACGAAGCCCGCGAACACGAACCACTCGCCGGTGTAACCGAGGTTCTGGAACGCCTTGAGGTCCAGCCCCGTACCACCCGGCGCGCTCGCGGGCACGGCCTTCATCCCCGAGTCCCCCTTGTCCAGGGTGACCCAGGCGTCGTACAGCCGGTACGGCACCAGGTTCACCAGCGACGCCGAGCTGATCGCCGAGGTCTGCCCGGCAGGGAGCCCGCCCTGCGCGCTGACCCCGTTGTCCCCGGGGGTCTCGGACGCCTGCAGCGCACCGGTGACGGTGACCTCACCACGGGGCGGCACGGGCGCCTTCGCCGCGTCCGCCGTACCCGGCAGCCAGCCCCGCACCACCGGCAGCGCCTTGCCGGAACCGGTGCGCAGCAGCGTCAGGACGTAGAAGCCCCGCTTGCCGTCCAGCTCCCGCCCGGGCACCAGCAACTGCTCCCCGTACCGCCCGCTCGCCGTGACCCGCCGGCCCGACGTGCTCTTGTCGACGGGCAGCATCGAGTCCAGCGGGCGCGCGGCCTCGCCCCGGCCGGAAGCGGCCTGCTCGGTCGCGGCGCGATGGTCCTGCACCCGCCCCTCGAACCGGCTCAGCTGCCACGACCCCATGAAGACGCAGAACGGGATGGCGAGCAGCACGAAGACGTTGATGCCCCACCAGCGGGGTGTCAGCAGAAACCGGTACACGCCCTCCACGGTACGGCGCCCGCCCCGGCGTCCCGGCCTCGGGTCAGCTCTTGCTCGCCCTCAGGGAGTAGATCAGCGGGATCCGCGGATGGTCCGCCGGGAAGCGGTGGTAGCCGTCGCGCACCTCGAAGTTCTCGAAGCGCGGGAAGAGCGACACGTCGTGCTCGTGCAGGAACTCGATGCGCAGCCCCGCCGCGGCGAGCGCGGAGACCACGTCGCCGAGGGAGTGCAGCCACTCCACGCTGCGGTTGTGGACGGTGACGGCCTCCAGGTCGGCGTAGGTGCCCGGTTCGTTCCACACCTGCGGGTCCCGGGTGAAGTAGTCGCGCACGATCCGGGTGCCGGTCTCGTCGTCCAGGGTCTCGGTGATCGGGTGGAACTCGGCGAGGTACAGGAAGCCGCCGGGCGCGACGAGGGAGGCGGCCGTCCGCGCCCAGCGCCGCAGGTCCGGCAGCCAGCACAGGGCGCCCAGCCCGGTGTAGACGATGTCGTACGACGGCTCGGGCACGGCCTCGGCCGCGTCGTACACGTCGCTGGTGACGAAGGCCGCCCGGTCGGGGCCGTAGCCGAGGTCGGCGGCGAGGGCGCGGGCCGCCTCCACCGCGGGCGCGGAGAAGTCCAGGCCGACGACGCGGGCGGCGCCGCGGTGGACCCAGGAGAGGGTGTCGGTGCCGATGTGGCACTGCAGGTGCAGCAGCGACTTCCCGGTGACGTCCCCGACCTCCTCCTTCTCGAAGTCCCGCAGGTCGTCCCGGCGGGTGCGGAAGCCGTCGAGGTCGTAGAAGGGCCCGGCGACATGGAGGGGGACCCTCTCGTCCCACATGGCCCGGTTGTCCTCACGCCAGCCTTCGGGGGCGGACGGGGAGTCTTCGGGGACGGACGGAGAAGTGGCGGAAACGCTCATGCCGCGGAAGTTATCCACAGGCTGCGCGCACCCGCCACCCCATTGTCGGCGCGGCCAGGCACTATGGGCGCATGACTGGGGCCATGAACGAGAGCAGTACGCCGAGCACGCGGCACACACCCGACATGCCGGACTGGGAGAAGCGCTTCCGGGCACCGCGGGTGTCGCTGCCCGACTGGGCGGAGGACGCGCCGGACCGCTCCCTGTTCGTGTCGAACGCGACGGGGACGTACGAGCTGTACGCCTGGGACAGAGCGACGGGCGAGCAGCGCCAGGCGACGGCCCGGCCGAACGGCACGACGGACGGCGTACTCTCCCCGGACGGCGCCTGGATCTGGTGGTTCGACGACAAGGACGGCGACGAGTTCGGCATCTGGCGCCGCCAGCCCTTCACGGGCGGCCCGGACGAGCCGGCCGTGCCCGGTCTCGACCCGTCCTACCCGGCCGGCCTGGCCCTGTCCCGCGACGGCCGCACGGCGGTCGTCGGCCGCTCCACGGACGAGGACGGTACGACGATCCACCTGGCCCGCGAGGGCGCGGACCCGTTGGAGATCTACCGCCACCGCGAGTCGGCGGGCGTCGGCGACCTCTCGCACGACGGCTCCCTGATCGCCGTCGAGCACACCGAGCACGGCGACGCCATGCACGCGGCCCTGCGGGTGCTCCGCCCGGACGGCACGACGGTCGCCGAGCTGGACGACACCAAGGGCGGCACCGAGGAGCTGGGCCTGGAGGTGCTGGGGTTCGCCCCGGTCGACGGCGACACCCGGCTGCTCATCGGCCACCAGCGCCGGGGCCGCTGGGAACCGCTGGTGTGGGACGTGGCGACGGGCGAGGAGACCGACCTGGTCCTGGACCTGCCCGGTGACGTCAGCGCCGAGTGGTACCCGGACGGCTCGGCCCTGCTCATCGTCCACGGCTTCGAGGCCCGCAGCGAGCTGTTCCGGTACGACGTGGCGGCCCGCGAGCTGACCCGCATCCCCACCCCGCCCGGCACGGTCTCCGGCGCGACGGCCCGCCCCGACGGCAGCGTGGAGTACCTGTGGTCGTCGGCCGCCGAGCCCCCGGCGGTCCGCTCCACGGCCGGCGGTGTGGTGCTCGACCCTCCGGGCATGGCGTGCCCGGCGTCGGTGCCCGTGGAGGACGTGTGGGTGGAGGGCCCCGGCGGCCGTATCCACGCGCTGATCCAGAAGCCCGCGGGCGCCACGGGCCCCCTCCCCACCGTCTTCGACCTGCACGGCGGCCCGACCTGGCACGACAGCGACTCCTTCGCGGCGGGCCCGGCCGCCTGGGTCGACCACGGCTACGCGGTGGTCCGCATCAACTACCGCGGCTCCACCGGCTACGGCCGCGCCTGGACGGACGCCCTCAAGCACCGGGTCGGCCTGATCGAGCTGGAGGACGTGGCGGCGGTGCGCGACTGGGCGGTCTCCTCCGGGCTCGCCGACCCCGCCCGCCTGATCCTGACCGGTGCCTCCTGGGGCGGCTATCTGACCCTGCTCGGCGTCGGCACCCAGCCGGAGGCCTGGGCGCTGGGCATCGCGGTGGTGCCCGTCGCGGACTACGTCACCGCGTACCACGACGAGATGGAGTCCCTGAAGGCCATGGACCGCACCCTGCTGGGCGGCACCCCGGAGGAGGTCCCGGAGCGCTTCGAGGCGTCCTCCCCGCTGACGTACGTCGACCAGGTCAAGGCCCCCGTCCACATCTCGGCGGGCGTCAACGACCCGCGCTGCCCGATCCGCCAGATCGACAACTACGTCAAGAGACTGGAGGACCGGGGCGCGGTCCACGAGGTGTACCGGTACGACGCGGGGCACGGCTCGCTGGTCGTGGACGAGCGGATCAAGCAGGTGAGACTGGAACTGGAATTCGCGGCACGGCACCTGCCGGCCTAGGTCCTGTCGTCAAACTCCCGTCGTCCGCCCGGAGCGCGGCAGACGGGAGTTTGACGACAGGGCCTAGTCGCGGGGGAAGGCGTCGGTCCTGAGGGTGAGGCCGAGCGGGGTTGTCGTGAGGTCGGCGTCGGTTCCGTAATCGACGCGCATCTCGCAGGTGTACTCGCCCTTCTTGGGCTCCGTGTACACATGGCACCTGCCCTGGTACGGGTCGGCGATGAGGTACACCGGGACCCCTGCGCGAGCGTACGCGGTCTTTTTGGGCCCGTAGTCGTTGTGGGCCGTCCCCTTCGAGACCACCTCGGCGACGAACTCCACGTCTTCGTGACGCCAGCGTCCGTCGTCGTCCCTCGCCGCGCCTTCGCGCAACTTGGCCACGTCGGGGCAGAAGCCGTTCCCGTTGCCGGGGAAGTCGATGCGGACGTCCGAGAAGACGCGCGCCGAGCGCCTCCCGAAGCGGTCTTCGAGCGCCCAGAGGATCTCGCGGATGGTTTGCCAGTGGACGTCCCGCTGCGGCGTCATGAAGACATCGCCCCCCACGACCTCGACCTTGTAACCGTCGGGGACGGGCATCCGCTCAAGCCGCTCGAACCACTCGTCCAAGCGCGTGGTGTTGGCATCAGCCATCTTGATCTCGATCCTGTCTTCCAGGACGGTCATCGTGGCGCTCCTCCCCGGCCGCTCCCCGGAAGAGTGCGGCCGCGCGGTACAACGATACGTACCCCGGCCGAGATGCGCCGGAATCCGGTCGAAGCCATCAGGCCACGTACACCCCGCCGACCCCCCACGCCTCCCGCATCGCCCCCGCGAACGCCTCCGCTATCAGGTGCTCCCCGCGCGCGTTGGGATGCGTGCCGTCGTAGGTGTCGGTGTGGATGTCGTACCCCTCCGGCGGTGAGGCCAGCAGGAGCGGCGAGCGCGGCTCGTCCAGGTCGGCCACCGCCTTGGCGAGCAGCACGTTGAACCGGTCGACCTGCTCGGCGAAGGGCGCGTCGGCCGCCGCCCGGATGTTCGGGATGACCGGCAGCAGCACCATCCGGATGCGCGGGTCCGCCTCCCGGGCGCCCGCGACGAAGGCCCGTACGTTCTCCGCCGTCTGCTCGGCGTTCGTGTAGAAGCCGAGGTCGATCAGGCCCAGCGAGACCAGGAGGACGTCGGGGCGGTGGGCGCGCACCGCGTCCCCGATCAGCGGGGCCATGTGCAGCCAGCCCTCTCCCCAGCCCGCGAGGTGGGCGCGCGGGAAGCCGGGGTCGGCGTAGGCGAGGGACGTCGGGGCGTCGGCCTGCTTGTCGTAGAGCGTCTCGCGTGGCCCGACGAAGGTGAACGGGCCGTCGTGCGCCACGCACAGGTGCTGCCACAGCCGGTAACGCCATGTGTGTTCGCCCGCGCTCCCGATCGTCATGGAGTCGCCCACGGGCATGAACCTAAGCATCCGGTCATGATGGACGATCTCCGTGACTCCTGGGACCGGTGGTGGCTGTGAGGCGGACCACGTCCCCCGGTCGCCGGCGATCGCGGGCGCTGAACCCCCGGCGGGAATGGCAGGCTTGGGGCATGCGTCGATCGTTCGCCGTCCTCGCCGGGGTGCTGCTCGCCGGTGCCTGCGCGCTGCCCGCCTCCGCCGCCTCCGCCGCCGACGGCACCGCCGACGGAGCGGGTGACCGGGGGTTCACCCTGAAGGACCCGCGGATCACCGAGTCCAGCGGGCTCGCCGCCTCCCGGCTGCACCCCGGCGTCTACTGGACGCACAACGACAGCGACGACGGGCCGTACCTCTACGCCGTGGACAGCGCGACCGGAAAGACCGTCGCCCGGATCACCCTGCGCGGCATCGGCTCCCCGCGTGATGTCGAGGCCGTCTCCATCGGGCCGCACAACGAGATCTACGTCGGTGACATCGGCGACAACTTCGGCGGCAGGTGGCCCTACGTGTGGATCTACCGGCTGCCCGAGCCGAAGAACCTGACGGACCAGACGGTCACCGCCACGCAGTACGTCGTGAAGTACTCCGACGGGCCCCGCGACGCCGAGTCGCTGCTCGTCCACCCGAAGACCGGGCGCGTCTACATCATCGACAAGAAGGAGGACGGCGGGCACCTGTACGAGGGCCCGGCCACCCTCTCCACCTCGGGCGCGAACGTCTTCAAGCCCCTCGCCGCCGTCGACCTGTGGGCCACCGACGCCGCGTTCTCCCCGGACGGCCGGGACCTCGCCGTGCGCGGCTACTTCGGCGGCATCCACTACCGCTGGAACGGCGGCCGGATCGAGCGCGAAGGGCGCCTGGACGTCCCGTTGCAGGGGCAGGGGGAGTCCGTGTCGTACTCCGCCGACGGCACCAAGCTGATGTACGGCAGCGAGGGCGCCGACAGCGCCGTACAGGCCGTCGACGCCCCCGGCCGGCCCGACGCCGAGTCACCCTCGGCGAAGGGGGAGTCCGGTGCGTCGGCGGACAAGGGCGGCGGGGGGAGCCTCAAGGTCGGAGCCGTGATCGTCGTGGTCGGTGTGGCGGCCCTGTTCGGCCTGCGGCGGCTGCGGCGCGGCTGAACGCGCGGCCCGGCCGTGCTCGCGTGTCCTCCGGGCGTCAGGGCTGAGGACGTACGGCCGGACCACGTCGTCGGAGGGCTCCCACAGGGGCGCCCGTAGCGGAACCGGCGCCTGCCGGCACTCCGACGCCCGCCGGCGCCGCTGGGCCAGGCGCTCCCGCGTGGCCGGCCACCGTCGGTACGCGAAGGGGCGCCCGGTGCTCACCGGGCGCCCCTTCGTGTCGTACCGCCGGGAACGGCTACAGCTTCTCGATCACGTAGTCGACGCACTTCGTCAGCGCCTCGACGTCCGCCGGGTCGATCGCCGGGAACATCGCGATGCGCAGCTGGTTGCGGCCGAGCTTGCGGTACGGCTCGGTGTCCACGATGCCGTTCGCGCGCAGCACCTTGGCGACGGCGGCGGCGTCGATCTCGTCGGAGAAGTCGATCGTGCCGATGACCTGCGAGCGCTTGGCCGGGTCCGAGACGAACGGGGTGGCGTACTTGGCCTCCTCCGCCCAGCTGTACAGCCGGGTCGAGGAGTCCTTCGTACGGGCCGTGGACCAGGCGAGACCGCCCTGGCCGTTGAGCCACTCCAGCTGCTCGTTGAGGAGGAAGAGGGTGGCGAGGGCCGGGGTGTTGTACGTCTGGTTCTTGCGGGAGTTGTCGATCGCCGTGGGCAGCGAGAAGAACTCCGGGACGTGCCGGCCGGAGGCGTGGATCCGCTCGGCGCGCTCGATCGCGGCCGGGGAGAAGACGCCGATCCACAGGCCGCCGTCGGAGGCGAAGGACTTCTGCGGGGCGAAGTAGTAGACGTCGGTCTCGGCGATGTCGACCGGGAGGCCGCCCGCGCCGGAGGTGGCGTCCACGAGGACGAGCGCGCCCTCGTCGGCGCCGGCCACGCGCTTGATCGGCATGGCGACACCGGTGGAGGTCTCGTTGTGGGTGAAGGCGTAGACGTCGACGCCGGCCTCGGCCTGCGGCTCCGGGTGGGTGCCGGGGTCGGAGGCGATGACGGTGGGCTCGGCCAGCCAGGGCGCGAGCCTCGCGGCCTTGGCGAACTTCGAGGAGAACTCGCCGAAGTTCAGGTGCTGCGACTTGTTCTCGATCAGGCCGTGCGTGGCGATGTCCCAGAAGGCGGTGGAGCCGCCGTTGCCGAGGACGACCTCGTAGCCCTCGGGGAGGGAGAACAGCTCGGAGATGCCCTCTCGGACCTTGCCGACCAGGTTCTTCACCGGCGCCTGCCGGTGGGAGGTGCCCAGCAGGGAGGTACCGGTGGCGGCGAGGGCGTCCAGCGCCTCGGTGCGCACCTTGGAGGGGCCGGCGCCGAAGCGTCCGTCGGCGGGCTTGATGTCTGCGGGAATCTGGATGTCGGCCACGGCACGAGGTTAGCCGGTGGCGGAAAGCGAGGCGGAGACGTGTCCGTCCGATGAGACGAGATCACCGGGACGTGGACTTGTGAGGTTGTACGACGATACGCGCGGGCCTGTGGAAAACATGCGGTGACTGTCCGTGAGCGGATGCATTCTGGACGCATGACGGATCGAGCGGGTGTTGCGGGGGCGGCCGGGGGTGCCCGGGGTGCCGGGGCCGAGGGCGCGGGTGCCGGCGTCGCCGAGCTTGCCGGTGCGCTGCGCGGGGCGGTGCGGGGCGAGGTGGGTTTCGATGCCACCGCCCGGGCGCTGGTCACCATGGACGCGTCCAACTACCGGCGGGTGCCCCTCGGGGTCGTGGCCCCCAGGGACGCGGACGACGTGGCCGCCGTGCTGGAGGTGTGCCGGGCGCGCGGGGTGCCGGTGGTGGCGCGGGGCGGGGGCACGTCGATCGCCGGGCAGGCGACCGGCACCGGCGTGGTGCTGGACTTCACCCGGCACATGACGGGTCTGCTGGAGCTTGACCCGGGCAGCCGCACGGCCGTCGTGCAGCCGGGGCTCGTGCTCGACCGGCTCCAGGAGGCCGCCGCCCCGCACGGGCTGCGGTTCGGCCCCGACCCGTCGACGCACAGCAGGTGCACGCTCGGCGGGATGATCGGCAACAACGCGTGCGGCTCCCACTCGGTCGCCTGGGGCACGACCGCGGACAGCGTGCGGGAGCTGTCCGTGATCACCACGCGCGGGCAGCGGCTGCGGCTCGGGCCGGGCTGGGCGGGCGCCCCGGAGGGGCTGCGGGAGCTGGCCGAGGGAGAACTGGCCCGGCTGCGCACGGGGTTCCCTGACCTGCCCCGCCGTATCTCCGGGTACGCGCTGGACGCGCTGCTGCCGGAGAAGGGCGCGGACGTCGCCCGTTCCTTCTGCGGCTCGGAGGGCACCCTGGGCATCCTCACCGAGGCCGTGGTCCGCCTGGTCGAGGCCCCGCGCGCGCGTGCCCTGGCCGTGCTGGCGTACACCGACGAGAGCGCGGCCGCCGAGGCCGCCGCCGGCCTGCTGCCGCTGCGGCCGCTCACGGTGGAGGGCATGGCCGCCGACCTGGTGCCGGCCGGCGCGGGGCTGCCGGCGGGAGGCGCCTGGCTGTTCGTGGAGACCGGCGGGCAGACGGCGGCGGAGGCACGCGCGCGGGCGGAGGAGATCGTCCGCGCCGCCGACGTCGTGTCCGCGCTGGTCGTCACCGACCCGACGGACCAGCGGGCCCTGTGGCGCATCCGCGAGGACGCGTCCGGCACGGCCACCCGGATGCCGGACGGCACGGAGGCCTGGCCCGGCTGGGAGGACTGCGCCGTGCCGCCCGCCCGGCTCGGCGGCTACCTGCGCGACTTCCGCGCCCTGCTCGCCGCCCATGGCCTGCGGGGCACGCCGTACGGCCACTTCGGCGACGGCTGCATCCACGTCCGCATCGACTTCGACCTGCTCACCGAGGCCGGCACCGGCCGCTTCCGCCGCTTCTCCGAGGAACTGGCCGACCTGGTGGTGGCCCACGGCGGCTCGCTGTCCGGGGAGCACGGCGACGGGCAGGCCCGCGCGGAACTGCTGCCGCGCATGTACGGCGAGGAGACGGTCCGGCTCTTCGAGCGGGCCAAGGCGGTCTGGGACCCGGACGACCTGCTCAACCCCGGCATGCTGGTCCGCCCGGCCCCGCTCGATACGAACCTCCGCTTCTCCGTCCTGCCCGGCCGCCCGGTCGACGTGGTCTTCGGCTACCCGGCGGACGGCGGCGACTTCGCCGCGGCCGTCCGCCGCTGCGTAGGCGTCGCCGAGTGCCGTACGGCCACGGCGGCCGGCCCGGCCGTGATGTGCCCCTCCTTCCGGGCCACCGGCGAGGAGGAGCACTCCACGCGCGGCCGGGCCCGGCTGCTGCACGAGATGCTCGCGGGCGAGCTGGTCACCGACGGCTGGCGGTCCCCGGAGGTCCGGGACGCCCTCGACCTGTGCCTGTCCTGCAAGGGCTGCCGCTCGGACTGCCCGGTCGGCGTCGACATGGCCACCTACAAGGCGGAGTTCCTGCACCACCACTACGCCGGCCGCCGCCGCCCCGCCGCCCACCACACCATGGGCCGGCTCCCGGAATGGCTCCGCTGGGCCGCCCGCACGCGGATGGCTCCGCTGGTCAACGCCCTGGCCCGGGTAGGCCCGTTGGCCGGCCTCGGCAAACGGCTGGCCGGGATCACACCGGAACGGGAGCTCCCGCGACTGGCGACACAGACGTTCACGGGGTGGTGGCGCAGCCGGGGGCCTGACGCGGGTGCCGGGGGCGCCGGGGGTGCTGGAGGGCTGCCGGCTGGGAGCGCCGGGGACCGGCCCGCACCGGGCGCGGGCGACCTGCCCGACCCGGGCGCCGGAAACCTGGTCGTTCTCTGGCCGGACACCTTCACCGAGCATCTGGCGCCGTCCGTCGGCCGGGCCGCCGTGCGGGTGCTGGAGGCCGCCGGGCTGCGCGTGGCCCTGCCGCCGACGCTGCTGCTGCGCCGGGGAGCGATCGCGGACGGCAGGACGAGGGCGGTGACCGCGCTGCTCGCGGCCCGCCGGGCCCGGGTCTGCTGCGGACTGACCTACCTCTCCACCGGCCAGCTGGACCGTGCCCGCACGGTCCTGCGCCGCACCCTGGACCTGATGGAACCGGTGCTGCGGGCCGCGGTCCCGGTCGTCGTCCTGGAACCGAGCTGCGCCGCGGCCCTCCGCACCGACCTCCCGGACCTGCTGCCCGACGACCCGCGCGCCGCCCGGCTGTCCGCCGCCGTCCGCACCTTCGCCGAGACCCTGGAACGGCACGCCCCGCACTGGACCCCGCCCGCCGTCGACCGCCCGGTCGCCGGACAGACCCACTGCCACCAGCACGCGGTGCTCGGCGACGCCCCAGACCGCCGGCTGCGCGCCGCCGCCGGCCTCACCGGAGACCTGAGCGGCGGCTGCTGCGGCCTGGCGGGCAACTTCGGCTTCGAGAAAGGCCACTTCGAGGTCTCCCGGACCTGCGCGGAGGAACAGCTCCTGCCATCGGTACGGCAGGCCCCGCCGGACACGGTGATCCTGGCGGACGGCTTCTCCTGCCGCACCCAGCTGGACCAACTCGCCGGAGTCCGGGGCCGGCACCTGGCGGAGGTACTGGCCGAGGCACTGGACCGGCCCGCGGGGGGCGCCGAGTGACCCAGGAGTACACACGCCTGGCCGTGCTCTCCGACATCCACGGAGTGCTGCCCGCCCTGGAGGCGGTCCTGGCGGAGCCCGAGGTGGCCGCCGCCGAGCGGATCGTCCTCACCGGGGACATCGCGGCGGGCCCGCAGCCGGTCGAGGTGCTGGACCTGCTGCGCGAGCAGGGCGACCGGGTGCTGTGGATCGGCGGCAACGCGGACCGGGAGCTGGTGGAGTACCGGCGGGGCGAGCGCGCGGAGATCCCGGACCCCATCGGCCCGTACGCCGCCCGGGCGCTGCGCCCGGACCAGGTCGACTTCCTGGCCGCCCTGCCGCGCACCCGGACCCTGTGCGTGCGCGGCCTCGGCCCGGTCCTCTTCTGCCACGCCACCCCGCGCGACGACGAGGAACTGGTCCTGGTCGACTCGCGCCCCGCCCGCTGGACGGAGGTCTTCACCGGCCTGCCGCCCGGCATCGGCACGGTCGTCTGCGGCCACACCCACATGCCCTATGTCCGCCTGGCCCACGGCCGCCTGGTGGTCAACCCCGGCAGCGTCGGCATGCCCTACGGCCGTCCCGGCGCCCACTGGTGCCTCCTCGGCCCCGGCACCGACCTGCGCGTGACGCCGTACGACATACCGGCGGCGGTGGCCCGGCTGACCCGGGAGTGCGCCTACCCGGACATCGCCGCGTGGGCCGACTACTTCCTGTTCGCCCGGGCGACGGACACGGACGTGCTGGAGGCGTGGGGACCCAAGGACGGGCGGGACGCTTCGTAGGGTGAGGACACCCGCGATCCGCATGGACGCCGGCGGCATCGTCACCGGCACAGCGGCACCGTCACGGACGCCGGCGTCCTCACCGTCGTGGCACCGGCCTCACCGCAGGAACCGCACCCGTCGTCGAAGGAGCCCCGCCCATGTCGCTCACCCTCCGTCCCCTCACCCGTGCCGAGCACCTCGCCTTCGTGGCGGAGCGGCCCTCGGTCAGCCATATGCAGGTGCCGTCGTGGGGGGACGTGAAACCCGACTGGCGGGCTGAGAGCCTGGGATGGTTCGAGGCGGACGGGCGGCTCGTGGGGGCGGGGCTGGTGCTGCTGCGGCCGCTGCCCAGGCTGAAGCGGTATCTGGCGTACCTCCCCGAGGGGCCCGTCATCGACTGGGACGCGCCCGACCTGGAGCGCTGGCTGGAGCCGATGCTGGCCCACCTCAAGGCCCGGGGCGCCTTCTCGGTGAAGATGGGGCCGCCCGTGGTGGCCCGGCGGTGGAGCCCGGAGGCGGTCAAGGCCGCGATCACCGACCCCGGCGCGCACCGGCTGCGCGACGTACCGGCGACGTCGTACGGGCCGGGCCTGGACCTCGCCGAGCGGCTGCGCCGCATGGGCTGGCAGCAGACCGGGTCCGGCGGGGAGGACGGGTTCGCCGCCGGGCAGCCCCGGTACGTGTGCCAGGTCCCGTTCGCGGACCGGTCCCTGGAGGACGTCCACCGCGGGCTCAACCAGCAGTGGCGGCGCAACATCAAGAAGGCCGAGAAGGCGGGCGTGAAGATCGTCCGGGGCGGGCCGGAGGACCTGCCGGTTTTCTACCGCCTCTACACCGAGACCGCCGAACGCGACCGCTTCATCCCGCGCCCCCTGCCGTACTTCCAGCGCATGTGGACCGCGCTCACCGCGGAGCATCCCGACCGGATGCGGCTCTACCTCGCCCACCACGACGGGGACGTCCTCGCCGCGGCCACCATGCTGACCGTCGGCGGGCACGTCTGGTACTCCTACGGCGCCTCCACCAGCCGCAAGCGCGAGGTGCAGCCCAACAACGCCATGCAGTGGCGGATGATGTGCGACGCCCATGAACTCGGCGCGCACGTCTACGACTTCCGGGGCATCACCGACACCCTGGAGGAGTCCGACCCTCTGCTCGGCCTGCTCCGCTTCAAGGTGGGCGCGGGCGGTGAGGCCGTCGAGTACGCGGGGGAGTGGGACTTCCCGCTGAACCGGCTGCTGCACAAGGCCTTCGACCTCTATCTGGCCCGCCGCTGAGGCCGCTCCCCGAGCGCGGGGCACATGCCCTCGGCCCTGCCGGACGGCCGTCCGCTGTTCCGTGACCAGGAGGCGTGGCCGGGCACCTGATCCCAGCATCCGGGACAGTCCCGTCAAGGGTTCACGCACCTGTTCAAGTCCATTACCCTGGACCTGGCAGTACATCCAGATGCACGAACCCGACCAAGCCCAGGACCGCTCGTGACCACCCCGCCCAGCACCACCACGCCGACGCCGACCACATCTCGCGGGGGCAGGCGTCCCTCCGCCCCGCGCGGCCCTCTCGGCCCACTCGGACCGGTCGGGCTGGTGCTGGCCGGCGGCATCTCGGTGCAGTTCGGCGGCGCGCTGGCGGTCACGCTGATGCCGAGGGCCGGCGCCCTGGGAGTCGTCACCCTGCGCCTGCTCGCCGCGGCCGTCGTCCTCCTGCTGGTCTGCCGGCCCCGGCTGCGCGGCCACTCCCGGACCGACTGGGGGACGGTGGTCGTCTTCGGTATCACCATGGGCGCGATGAACGGCCTGTTCTACGAAGCGGTCGCCCGCATCCCGCTGGGCCCGGCGGTCACCCTCGAAGTCCTCGGCCCCCTGGCCCTCTCCGTCCTGGCCTCCCGCCGTGCGATCAACGCCCTCTGGGCCGGCCTGGCCCTCGCCGGCGTCTTCCTGCTCGGCGGCGGAGGCTTCGGCAATCTGGACCCCACAGGTGTCGGCTTTGCCCTGGGCGCGGGCGCCATGTGGGCGGCCTATATTGTCTTCAGCGCCCGTACGGGCCGCCGCTTCCCGCAGGCGGACGGCCTGGCGCTGGCCATGGCGGTCGCGGCCCTCCTCTTCCTCCCCCTGGGCATCGCCGAGGCCGGCACCCGGCTCCTGAACCCCACCACCGTCGCCCTCGGCTCGGCGGTGGCCCTGCTCTCCTCGGTGCTGCCCTACACCCTCGAACTGCTGGCCCTGCGCCGACTGCCGGCCCCCACCTTCGCCATCCTCATGAGCCTGGAACCGGCCATCGCGGCCACGGCCGGCTTCCTGATCCTCGGCCAGTCCCTCACCCCGACCGAGGCCGCCGCGATCACGCTGGTCATAGCGGCGACGATCGGCGCGGTGCGCACCCAGACAGCCCGGGCGAAGCCCGGCCTCCGGGCACCGGAGGCCTGAGGCTCGACGGCCGCCCGGTTGCGCGAGACCCGCTCACCCTGCACATCCCGTCCCTCTCCCGCACACTCCTGAGTGTGGCCTGAAGGGGCGAAGACGGACGGAAGGCGGATCTCGTGACCGGCGCTCGTGACACCAACCCCAGCCCGCTGAAGGTCACCGCCCGGGGGCGGGCCGTTCTCGCCGATCCCCGGATCAACCGCGGTACCGCCTTCACCGAGGAGGAGCGCCGCGCCCTCGACCTCGTCGGACTGGTCCCGCCCCGCGTGCTCACCCAGGACGAGCAGGCCGAACGCGCCTACGGCCAGTTCCGGGACCAGGCGGGCGACCTGGCCAAGAGCGTCTATCTGACCGCGCTGCACGACCGTAACGAGGTGCTGTTCTACCGGCTCGTCGGGGACCACCTCGAAGAGATGCTGCCCATCGTCTACACCCCCACCGTGGGCACGGCGATCCGCCGCTACAGCACGGAGTACCGGCGCCCGCGCGGCGTCTACCTCTCCGTGGACGCCCCCGACGACATCGAACGCTCCCTGCGCGCGCACGGCCTCGGCCCCGACGACGTCGACCTGATCGTGGCCACCGACGGCGAGGGCATCCTCGGCATCGGCGACTGGGGCGTCGGCGGCATCGACATCGCCGTCGGCAAGCTCGCCGTCTACACGGCCGCCGCCGGCATCGACCCGCGCCGCACCCTTCCGGTCATGCTCGACGTCGGCACCAACCGCCAGGAACTCCTCGACAACCCCCTCTACCTCGGCAACCGCCACCCCCGCGCCGACCGCGACACCTACGACGCCTTCATCGACGCCTACGTCACCACCGCGACCCGGCTCTTCCCGCACGCCCTGCTGCACTGGGAGGACTTCGGCACCGCCAACGCCCGCCGCATCCTCGACCGCTACCGCGACCAGGTCTGCACCTTCAACGACGACATCCAGGGCACCGGCGCGGTCAACCTCGCCGCCGTCCTGTCCGGCGTCCGCGCCGCCGGAATGCCCCTGCCCGAGCACCGGATCGTCGTCTTCGGCGCCGGCACCGCCGGCATCGGCGTCGCCGACCAGCTGCGCGACGCCCTGGTCTCCGAGGGCCTGTCCGCCGAGCGGGCCACCGCCCGCTTCTGGTGCGTGGACCGTTACGGCCTGCTCACCACCGACCAGGGCGACCAGCTCCGGGACGTCCAGAAGCAGTACGCCCGCCCCGCCGACGAGGTGGACGGCTGGCGCCGGGACGAGAAGCTGCCCGGCATCCCGCTGGACGAGGTGGTCCGCCGGGTCCGCCCGACCATCCTGATCGGCACCTCCGGCCAGGGCGGCTCCTTCACGGAGGAGCTCGTCCGCGAGATGGCCCGGCACACCGAGCGCCCGATCATCCTGCCGATGTCCAACCCGACCGACCTCGCCGAGGCCACCCCCGCCGACCTGCTCGACTGGACCGACGGCAAGGCCCTGGTGGCCACGGGCAGCCCCTTCGCCCCGGTCGAGCGGGACGGTACGCGGTACGAGATCGGCCAGGCCAACAACGCGCTCGTCTTCCCCGGCCTCGGCCTCGGTGTGATCGTCGCCCGGGCCTCCCGCATCACCGACCGCATGCTCCGCGCGGCGGCCGACGCGGTGGCCCGCCGCACCGGCGACACGGAGGTCGCCCGCGCCGACGCGCCGGTCCTCCCGCCGATCCGTGACCTGCGCGCCACCTCGGAGGCGGTCGCCGTGGCCGTGGCCCGCGCGGCGGTGGAGGAGGGCGTCGCCCGGGCCGGCCTGGACGACGTCGAGGCGGCGGTACGGGCGGCCCGGTGGGAGCCGGTGTATCCGCCGGTGGAAGCGGTGTGACCTCCGGTCCGGGCGGAGCATGCCGATCCGCCCGGACTGTCCTCGCCGGGTTCCGCCCGGACCGCGCTCACCAGGGTCCGGGTCCTGCGGCCGTCAATTCATGCAAGCACGCTTGATTGTTTCTGGCGCCGCTGCCATGCTCCCCCCATGGCCGACCCGACGCCCGTCATCGACGACCTGCGTGCCGAGAGCGGTGAACTCGACCTGCTCGTGGCCGAGTTGAGCCCGGAGCAGTGGAGCCTGCCCACCCCGGCAGCCGGCTGGACCGTCGCCCACCAGATCGCGCACCTCACCTGGACCGACCGCTCGGCCCTGCTGGCCGTCACCGACGCCGACGCCTTCCAGGCGCTGGTCGAGAAGGCGCTCGCCGCACCCGGCTCGTTCGTGGACGAGGGAGCGGAGGAGGGCGCCGTACTCCCGCCCGCCGAACTGCTGGCGGCCTGGCGCGGCGGGCGCACCGCCCTCGACCGGGCCCTGCGCGGCGCACCGGCCGGTGCCCGTTTCCCCTGGTACGGCCCGCCCATGTCCGCCGCCTCCATGGCTACGGCCCGACTGATGGAGACCTGGGCCCACGGGCTGGACATCGCCGACGCTCTGGGTGTGGTGCGCCCACCCACCGACCGGCTCCGGCATGTGGCCCGGCTCGGGGTGCGGACCCGCGACTTCGCCTTCGGGGTGCACGGACTGACCCCGCCGGCCGAGGAGTTCCGGGTGGAACTGACCGCGCCCTCCGGTCAGGTGTGGGCGTACGGCGACGAGCGCGCCGCCCAGCGCGTCACCGGGCCCGCCCTCGACTTCTGCCTCCTGGTCACCCGGCGCGCCCATCGCGACGACCTCGCGCTGACGGCCGTCGGCCCGGACGCCGACCGCTGGCTCGACATCGCCCAGGCCTTCGCGGGCCCGCCCGGCACCGGCCGCCCGCGGAAGGAGACCGGCCGGTGAATCCGCTGCGCATCGGCAACTTCTCCGGCTTCTACGGCGACCGGTTCGACGCCCTGCGCGAGATGCTCACCGGCGGCGAGGTCGACGTCCTCACCGGTGACTACCTCGCCGAACTCACCATGCTCATCCTCGGCCGCGACCGGCTGAAGGACCCGGCCGCCGGGTACGCCCGCACGTTCCTGCGCCAGCTGGAGGACTGCCTCGGTCTCGCCCACGAACGCGGCGTGCGGATCGTGACCAACGCGGGCGGCCTCAACCCCGCCGGACTCGCCGACGCGATACGGCAGTTGGCGGACCGGCTCGGCATCCCGGCGCGGGTCGCGCACGTCGAGGGCGACGACCTGAGCGCGGCCCACCCGGACGCCCTCGCCGCCCACGCCTATCTCGGCGGCTTCGGCATCGCCGCGTGCCTGCGGGCCGGCGCCGACGTGGTGGTCACCGGCCGGGTGACCGACGCGGCGCTCGTCACCGGCCCCGCCGCGGCCCACTTCGGGTGGGAGGCGGCGGACCATGACCGCCTCGCCGGTGCCGTCGTCGCCGGGCATGTGCTGGAGTGCGGGACCCAGGCGACGGGCGGCAACTACGCGTTCTTCGGCGAGGGGGACGTACGGCGTCCCGGCTTCCCGCTCGCCGAGATCCACGCCGACGGCACCAGCGTGATCACCAAACACCCCGGCACCGGCGGCTTCGTGGACGTGGGCACGGTCACCGCGCAGCTGCTGTACGAGACCGGTGGCGCCCGGTATGCCGGGCCCGACGTCACCGCCCGGCTGGACACCGTACGGCTGAGCCAGGACGGGCGGGACCGGGTGCGGATCGAGGGGGCGCGCGGGGAGGCGCCGCCGCCCACGCTCAAGGCCGGGATCAACCGGCTCGGCGGCTTCCGCAACGAGGTCGTCTTCGTCCTCACCGGACTCGGCGTCGAGGCCAAGGCGGCCCTGGTGCGGGAGCAGCTCGCCGACGTGCTCGCCAAGTCGCCGCCGCGTGAGGTCCGCTGGGATCTGGTGCGTACCGACCGGGCCGACGCGGACACCGAGGAGACGGCCAGCGCGCTGCTGCGGCTCGTCGTACGGGACCCGGACCAGCGGGTCGTGGGGCGGGCGCTCAGCGGGGCCGCAGTGGAGCTGGCCCTCGCCAGTTACCCGGGCTTCCATATGCTGTCCCCACCTGGAAAGGGTGCCCCTTATGGGGTCTTCGAGGATGTGCTCGTGCCCCATGGGGACGTAGACCATATGGCCGTCCTCCACGACGGACGCCGTATCCCCGTGCCGCCGCCCCAGGACACCCGGCCCCTCGATGTCGTACCGCCCCCGCCCCTCCCGGAACCCCTCCCGCCCGGTACGACCCGCCGGGCGCCCCTCGGGCTGGTCGCCGGGGCGCGCAGTGGGGACAAGGGCGGGAACGCCAACGTGGGGGTGTGGGCGCGGTCGGACGAGGCCTGGCGGTGGCTCGCCCACACGCTGACCACCGACGCCTTCCGGCAGCTGCTGCCCGAGACCCGCGACCTGCCCGTCACCCGGCACGTGCTCCCGAACCTGCGCGCGCTCAACTTCGTCGTCGAGGGCATCCTCGGCGCCGGCGTCGCCGCGCAGGCCCGCTTCGACCCACAGGCCAAGGCCCTCGGCGAATGGCTGCGCTCCCGCCACCTGGACATCCCGGAGATTCTGCTGTGACGGTTCTGCGGACCGCTCTCGACCCCACCGGCCCCGACTACCAGGCCCACCGCGAGGCCATGCTCGCCAAGCTCGCCGAACTGGAGGGCGAGCACGCCAAGGCGCTCGCGGGCGGCGGCGAGAAATACGTCCAGCGGCACCGGAAGCGCGGCAAGCTGCTGCCCCGCGAGCGCATCGAGCTGCTGCTGGACCCCGACACCCCGTTCCTGGAGCTGTCCCCGCTGGCCGCCTGGGGCAGCGACCACCCCGTCGGGGCCTCCCTCGTCACCGGGATCGGCGTGGTCGAGGGCGTGGAGTGCCTGATCACCGCCAACGACCCGACGGTGCGCGGCGGTGCCAGCAACCCGTGGAGCCTGAAGAAGGCCCTCCGCGCGAACGACATCGCGCTCGCCAACCGGCTGCCCTGCATCAGCCTGGTGGAGTCGGGAGGTGCCGATCTGCCGTCCCAGAAGGAGATCTTCATCCCCGGCGGCGCCATCTTCCGCGATCTCACCCGGCTCTCCGCCGCCGGCATCCCGACCATCGCCGTCGTCTTCGGCAACTCCACCGCCGGCGGCGCCTACATCCCCGGCATGTCCGACCACGTGATCATGGTCAAGGAGCGCGCGAAGGTGTTCCTCGGCGGCCCGCCGCTGGTGAAGATGGCGACCGGCGAGGAGAGCGACGACGAGTCGCTGGGCGGCGCCGAGATGCACGCGCGCGTGTCCGGCCTCGCCGACCACTTCGCCCTGGACGAGCCGGACGCGCTGCGCCAGGCCCGCCGGGTCGTGGCCCGCCTCAACCACCGCAAGGCGTACCCGGACCCCGGCCCGGCCGAGCCGCCCCGGTACGACCCGGAGGAGCTGCTGGGCATCGTCCCCGGCGACCTGAAGATCCCGTTCGACCCGCGCGAGGTGATCGCCCGGATCGTGGACGGCTCCGACTTCGACGAGTTCAAGCCGCTGTACGGCACCAGCCTGGTCACCGGCTGGGCGGCCCTGCACGGCTACCCCGTGGGCATCCTGGCCAACGCCCAGGGCGTCCTCTTCAGCGCCGAGTCGCAGAAGGCCGCCCAGTTCATCCAGCTCGCCAACCAGCGCGACATCCCGCTGCTGTTCCTGCACAACACCACCGGCTACATGGTCGGCAGGGAGTACGAGCAGGGCGGGATCATCAAGCACGGCGCGATGATGATCAACGCGGTCAGCAACAGCAGGGTCCCGCACCTGTCGCTCCTCATGGGCGCGTCGTACGGCGCCGGGCACTACGGCATGTGCGGCCGGGCCTACGACCCCCGGTTCCTGTTCGCCTGGCCCAGCGCCAAGTCCGCCGTCATGGGCCCGCAGCAGCTCGCCGGCGTGCTGTCGATCGTCGCCCGGCAGTCGGCGGCGGCCAAGGGGCAGCCGTACGACGAGGACGCGGACGCCGCCCTGCGCGCCATGGTGGAGCAGCAGATCGAGTCCGAGTCGCTGCCCATGTTCCTGTCCGGGCGGCTGTACGACGACGGCGTCATCGACCCGCGCGACACCCGCACCGTCCTCGGCCTGTGCCTCTCCGCCCTGCACACCGCGCCCTACGAGGGCGCGCGCGGCGGCTTCGGCGTCTTCCGGATGTGAGGGATCCCGTGATTTCCAGTGTGCTCGTCGCCAACCGGGGCGAGATCGCCTGCCGTGTCTTCCGCACCTGCCGTGAGGCGGGAATCCGGACGGTCGCGGTGCATTCCGACGCCGACGAGAACGCGCTCCACGCGCGCGTGGCCGACACGGCGGTACGGCTGCCGGGCGCGGCGCCCGCCGAGACGTACCTGCGCGGCGACCTGATCGTGAAGGCGGCCCTGGCGTCCGGCGCCGACGCCGTGCACCCCGGCTACGGCTTCCTCTCCGAGAACCCCGGCTTCGCCCGCGCCGTGATCGACGCCGGCCTGGTCTGGATCGGCCCGCCCCCGCAGGCCATCGAGGCCATGGCGTCCAAGACCCGCGCCAAGCGGCTCATGGGCCTGACCCCCCTCGACCCGGCCGCCGTCACCGACGCCGACCTGCCCGTCCTGGTGAAGGCGGCGGCCGGCGGCGGGGGGCGCGGGATGCGGATCGTGCGCCGCCTGGACGAGTTGCGGACCGCGCTGGACGGCGCGCGCGCCGAGGCCGCGAGCGCCTTCGGTGACGGCGAGGTCTTCGTGGAGCCGTACCTCGAGCACGGCCGCCATGTGGAGGTGCAGATCCTCGCCGACACCCACGGCACCGTCTGGCCGCTCGGCACCCGCGACTGTTCCCTCCAGCGCCGCCACCAGAAGGTCGTCGAAGAGGCCCCGGCGCCCGGACTCACCACGGCGCTCGCGGAGGAGCTGCGCACACTGGCCGTACGCGCCGCCCGCGCCGTCTCCTACGTCGGCGCGGGCACCGTCGAGTTCCTGGTCGCCGACGGCCGCGCCCACTTCCTGGAGATGAACACCCGCCTCCAGGTCGAACACCCCGTCACCGAAGCGGTCTTCGCCCTCGACCTGGTCGCGGAACAGATCCGGATCGCCGAGGGCCACGCCCTGGACAGCGAGCCCCCACGCGCGCGCGGTCACGCCGTCGAGGCCCGCCTCTACGCCGAGGACCCCGCCCGTGACTGGGCCCCCCAGACCGGCACCCTCCACCGCCTCGCCGTACCCGAAGGCGTCCGCCTGGACACCGGCTACACCGACGGCGACACCATCGGCGTCCACTACGACCCGATGCTCGCCAAGGTCGTCGCCCACGCGCCCACGCGCGCGGAGGCGATCCGCAGGCTCGCGGGCGCGCTGGAGTCCGCCGCGGTCCACGGCCCGGTCACCAACCGCGACCTGCTCGTACGCTCCCTGCGCCACCCGGAGTTCACGAGCGGACGCATGGACACCGGCTTCTACGACCGCCACCTCGACGCCCTGACCGAACCCACCCGCGACCCCCACGCCCCCCTGGCCGCCGCCCTCGCCGACGCCCACGGACGCTCCCGCTTCGGCGGCTGGCGCAACGTTCCGTCCCAGCCGCAGGTGAAGCGGTACGAGATCGACGGCGAGCAGCACGAGGTCCGGTACCGGCACACGAGGCAGGGCCTGGCCGCCGACGGGGTCCGGGTCGTGCACGCCGACGCGCGTCTGGTGGTGCTCGAAGTGGACGGGGTGCGGCGCAGGTTCGAGGTGGCCCGGTACGGCGACCAGGTCCACGTCAACACCACCCGCCTCATCGCCCTGCCCCGCTTCCCCGACCCGGCGGCCCAGCTCGCGCCGGGGTCCTTGGTGGCCCCGATGCCGGGCACGGTGGTCAAGATCGCCGACGGTCTGACAGAAGGGGCAACGGTTCAGGCGGGCCAGGGCCTCATATGGCTGGAGGCGATGAAGATGCAGCACCGGATCTCGGCCCCGACCACCGGAATCCTCACCGCCCTGCACGCCGAGCCGGGCCAGCAGGTGGAGCCGGGCACGTTGCTGGCGGTGGTGCACACACCCTAGGGGCGCGGGGAACTGCGCGCCCAGCCACGGATCACCCGCAGCCCGAAGGAGTCCGATGACCATCCACGTCGAATCCGAAGAGCACCAGGCCCTCCGATCCGCGGTGGCCGCCCTCGGCAAGCGCTACGGCCGCGACTACCTCACCCGCGCCGTCGCCGAGGGCAAGCCCCCCACCGAACTCTGGAGCGAGGCAGGAAAACTCGGCTACCTCGGCGTCAACCTCCCCGAGCAGTACGGAGGAGGCGGCTGCGGTATCGCCGAACTGTCCATCGTGCTCGAAGAGCTGGGCGCCGCAGGCTCGCCCCTCCTGATGCTCGTCGTCTCACCGGCGATCTGCGGCACAGTGATCGCCCGCTTCGGTACCGAGGACCAGAAAACCCGCTGGCTGCCCGCGCTGGCGGACGGCACCCGCCTCATGGCCTTCGGCATCACCGAACCCGACGCCGGCTCCAACAGCCACCGCATCACCACCACGGCCCGCAGGGACGGCGCCGACTGGCTGCTCACCGGCCGCAAGGTGTTCATCTCCGGGGTCGACATGGCCGACGCCGTGCTGATCGTCGGCCGTACCGAGGACGCCCGCACCGGACGCCTCAAGCCCTGCCTGTTCATCGTCCCGACGGACGCGGAGGGCTTCCGGAAGCGCCCGATCGACATGGAACTCAATGCCGCCGAGAAGCAGTTCGAGCTGATCCTGGACGACGTACGGCTGCCTGCCGAAGCGCTGGTCGGCGACGAGGACGCGGGGCTGCTCCAGCTCTTCGCGGGGCTCAACCCCGAGCGGATCATGACTGCCGCGTTCGCCATCGGCATGGGCCGCTACGCGCTCGCCAAGGCCGTCGAGTACGCCCGCGTCCGCACGGTGTGGAAGGCCCCCATCGGCGCCCACCAGGCCATCGCGCACCCCCTGGCGCAGGCGCACATCGACCTGGAGCTGGCCCGGCTGATGATGCAGAAGGCGGCCCGTCTGTACGACTCCGGTGACGACATCGGCGCGGGCGAGGCCGCGAACATGGCCAAGTACGCGGCGGGCGAGGCCTGCGTGAAGGCCGTGGACCAGGCCGTGCACACCCTCGGCGGCAACGGGCTCACGCGTGAGTTCGGGCTCGCCTCGTTGATAACGGCCGCGCGCGTGTCTCGTATTGCTCCGGTGAGCCGGGAGATGATTCTCAACTACGTCTCCCACCAGACCCTGGGCCTGCCCAAGTCGTACTAGGCGCCCTGTGCGAGGAGGAACCGTGTTCCGCAGCGCGTACGCAGACGTTCCGCCCGTAGAACTCCCCATCCACGAGGCCGTCCTGGGCCGGGCCGCCGCCTTCGGTGACCAGCCGGCCCTCATCGACGGCACGGACGGCACCACCCTCACGTACGAGCAGGTGGACCGGTTCCACCGGCGCCTGGCCGCCGCCCTCGCCGAGACGGGCGTCCGCAAGGGCGACGTCCTGGCCCTGCACAGCCCCAACACGATCGCGTTCCCGACCGCCTTCTACGCGGCCACGCGCGCGGGCGCCGCCGTCACCACCGTGCACCCGCTCGCCACCGCGGAGGAGTTCGCCAAGCAGCTCGGCGACAGCGCGGCCCGCTGGATCGTCACCGTCTCCCCGCTGCTGGAGACCGCCCGCCGGGCCGCCGAACTCGCGGGCGGCATACGGGAGATCCTCGTGTGCGACAGCGCGCCCGGGCACCGCTCGCTGACCGACCTGCTCGCCACCACCGCTCCCGAGCCGCAGACCGGCATCGACCCGGCCGAGGACGTCGCCGCGCTGCCGTACTCCTCCGGCACCACCGGCACCCCCAAGGGCGTCATGCTCACCCACCGGCAGATCGCCACCAACCTCGCCCAGCTGGAGCCCGCCGTCCCGGCCGGACCCGGCGACCGCATCCTCGCCGTCCTGCCGTTCTTCCACATCTACGGCCTCACCGCCCTGATGAACGCGCCCCTGCGCAAGGGCGCCACCGTCGTCGTCCTGCCGCGTTTCGAGCTGGAGACGTTCCTCGCCGCGATCGAGAAGCACCGCATCACCGGCCTGTACGTGGCCCCGCCGATCGTCCTCGCCCTCGCCAAGCACCCGGCGGTCAGCCGCTACGACCTCTCCTCGCTGCGGTACGTGATCAGCGCCGCCGCCCCGCTGGACGCCCGGCTCGCCGTCGCCTGCGCCGAACGCCTGGGCCTGCCCCCGATCGGCCAGGCGTACGGCATGACCGAACTGTCCCCCGGCACCCACGTCGTGCCCCTGGACCGCCTGCGCGAGGCCCCCGCCGGCACGGTCGGCAGGCTCATCGCCGGCACCGAGATGCGGATCGTCTCCCTGGACGACCCCGGCAAGGACCTGGGCACCGGCGAGTCCGGGGAGATCCTGATCCGGGGCCCCCAGGTGATGAAGGGCTACCTCGGCCGCCCCGACGCCACCGCCGCGATGATCGACGCCGACGGCTGGCTGCACACCGGGGACGTCGGGTACGTCGACGCCGGCGGCTGGCTGTTCGTCGTCGACCGGGTGAAGGAACTGATCAAGTACAAGGGCTTCCAGGTGGCCCCCGCCGAACTGGAGGCGCTCCTGCTCACCCACCCCGGCATCGCCGACGCCGCCGTCATCGGCGCGTACGACGAGGACGGCAACGAGGTCCCGCACGCCTTCGTCGTCCGCCACCCCACCGCCGACGGCCCGGCCGAGAACGACGTCCTGCTGTACGTCGCCGAACGCGTCGCCCCGTACAAGCGCGTCCGCCGCATCACCTTCATCGACACCGTCCCCCGCGCCGCCTCCGGCAAGATCCTGCGCCGACAGCTCAGGGAGCACACGTGACGAACCCGACCGCACTGATCGGCCGCACGCGGGCGCGCGGCGTCGACACCCTCAGCCTGGACTCCACCGGCACCCGCAACGCCCTGTCCGCCGCGCTCGTCACGGAACTCGCCGGGGCCCTGACGGACTGCGGCAAGGACCCGGACGTACGCGCCGTGGTCCTCACCCACACCGGTACGACGTTCTGCGCCGGCGCCGACCTGCGCGACCCTCCCGACCCCGACGCCCTGGTGGCCCTGCTCCGGCAGATCGTGGAGCTGCCCACACCCGTCGTCGCCCGCGTCACCGGCCATGTCCGCGCCGGCGGCCTCGGCCTGCTCGCCGCCTGCGACATCGCCGCCGCCTCCACCGACGCGACCTTCGCCTTCACCGAGGTGCGCATCGGCGTGGCCCCCGCCGTGATCTCCCTGCCGGTGATCCCGCGCGCCGACCCCCGCGCCCTGGCCCGCTACTGCCTCACCGGCGAACGCTTCGACGCGGCCGAGGCCGTGCGCCTGGGCCTGCTGACGGCGACGGCGGACGATGTCGACGACGCCCTGGCCCCGATCCTGGACGGCCTGCGCCGCTCCTCCCCGCAGGCCCTGACCGCGACGAAACAGCTGCTCACGGCTAGGGTGCTGGAGACGTTCGACCGGGACGCGGCCGAGCTGACCGCGCTCTCGGCCCGGCTGTTCTCCTCCCCCCAGGCCCGGGAGGGGATGACGGCCTTCCTGGAAAGACGTGATGCGGCATGGGTGGTGTGAGTACGACGGAACGGGAGCGCGTTCCCAAGCAGGACCGCAGCCGGGCCACCCGGCAGCGGCTCCTGGAAGCCGCCGTGGCCTGCCTCGCCGAGCGCGGCTGGGCGGGCTCCACGGTCGCCGTCGTGGCCGAACGGGCCGGGGTCTCCCGGGGCGCCGCCCAGCACCACTTCCCGACCCGGGAAGACCTCTTCACCGCCGCCGTCGAGTACGTCTCCGAGGAACGCTCCCTCGCGCTGCGGGCCCTGTTCCCGGACGGCGCCGCCGACCGCCGGGCCGTCGTGTCGGCCCTGGTCGACCTCTACACCGGCCCCCTGTTCCGGGCCGCCCTGCACCTGTGGGTCGCCGCCTCCGACGAGGAACAGCTGCGCCCGCGCGTGACCGAACTGGAGGCCCGCGTCGGCCGGGAGACCCACCGCATCGCCGTCGACCTCCTGCGGGCCGACGAGTCCCGCCCCGGAGTCCGCGAAACCGTCCAGGGCCTCCTGGACATGGCCAGGGGCCTGGGCCTCGCCAACCTCCTCACCGACGACACCGCCCGCCGCGAACGGGTCGTCGCCCAGTGGGCGGCGCTCCTGGACGAAACTCTGGGCTGAACTCCGGGCTGAGGGAGCAAGCACGGGGGCGCGTTACCCTTGGCCCATGCTTCCGATGCTCGTTCGCCGCCGCCACGTGGACTACGTGCGCGTCACGAGCATGGGCTGTCGGCGCCTCTCCGCCTGACCAGCCCCCACTTCTCTCTTTCTCCTTTTTTCCGGCACCCGGGGGCCGCCACCACCCCACGGCGGTCACCCGTGCCCCGTACATCCCGCGGACGCATCATGACCACGCACACAGTGACGTCGTACGACCAGCTCCCGATCATCGACCTGTCGGCCGCCGAAGGCGACCCGCAGGCCCGCGCCCTGCTCCACGCCCAGCTGCACAGCGCCGCCCACGACGTCGGCTTCTTCCAGCTCGTCGGCCACGGCGTGACCCGGGCCGAGACGGACGCGCTGCTCACCGCCATGCGCGCCTTCTTCGCCCTGCCCGAGGCCGACCGGCTCGCCCTGGACAACGTCGGCTCCCCGCACTTCCGGGGCTACACCCGCACCGGCGACGAACGCACCGGCGGCACCCGCGACTGGCGCGACCAGCTCGACATCGGCGCCGAACGCCCCGCCCGGGTCCCGGGCCCCGGCGAGCCGCCGTACTGGTGGCTCCAGGGCCCCAACCAGTGGCCGGCCGCCCTGCCCGGACTCCGCACGGCCGCCCTCGCCTGGATCGACAAGCTCAGCGGGGTCGCCCACCGGCTCCTGCGTGAACTGCTGACCTCCATCGGCGCCCCGGCCGACTTCTACGACCCGATCTTCGGCGACCGTGCCCACCCGCACCTCAAGCTCGTCCGCTACCCCGGCAGCGCGGACGACGGCACCGACCAGGGCGTCGGCGCCCACAAGGACTACGGCTTCCTGACCCTGCTCCTCCAGGACACGGTCGGCGGCCTCCAGGTCCAGCGCGAGGACGGCCGCTTCCACGACGTCCCGCCCATCGAGGGCGCGTTCGTCGTCAACCTCGGCGAACTCCTGGAGGTCGCCACCAACGGCTACCTCCTGGCCACCAACCACCGGGTCGTCAGCCCGCCCGGCGCCACCGAGCGCTTCTCGGTCCCGTTCTTCTACAACCCCCGTCTGGACGCGAGGATCGAGCCGCTCCCGTTCCCGCACGCGTCGAAGGCCCCCGGCATCACGACGGACCCGACGAACCCGCTGTACGCCGAGTACGGCTACAACGAACTGAAGGGCAAGCTGAGGGCCCACCCGCTGGTGGCGCAGAGGCACCACGGCAGCCTTCTGACACCGGCGTGAACAGCCGGCCCAGCGGGCGCGGGGCGCGACCAGCCACAACCGGCACGCGGTCGCCCCCGCTCCTGGGCCACCCCTCTCAGTGGGCGATCTCCCCGTACCCCTCGATGTCCTCCGGCCGCCGCGGACCCGGCCCCACATACCGAGCAGAAGGCCGCACAAGCCGCCCCGTCCGCTTCTGCTCAAGGATGTGCGCCGACCACCCGGCCGTACGGGCGCACGTGAACATCGACGTGAACATGTGCGCCGGCACCTCGGCGAAGTCCAGCATGATCGCCGCCCAGAACTCCACGTTGGTGGCGAGCACCCGGTCCGGCCGCCGGTTGTGCAGCTCCTCCAGCGCGGCCTTCTCCAGCGCCTCGGCGACCTCGAACCGCGGCGCCCCCAGCTCACGCGCCGTACGCCGCAGCACCCGCGCCCGGGGATCCTCGGCCCGGTACACCCGGTGCCCGAAGCCCATCAGCCGCTCACCCCGGTCCAGCGTTCGCTTGACGTACGCCTCCGCGTCCCCCGTGCGCTCGATCTCCTCGATCATCCCGAGCACGCGCGAGGGCGCGCCGCCGTGCAGCGGCCCGGACATCGCGCCCACCGCGCCGGACAGCGCGGCGGCGACATCCGCGCCGGTGGAGGCGATGACCCGGGCGGTGAAGGTGGACGCGTTCATGCCGTGCTCGGCGGCGGAGGTCCAGTAGGCGTCCACGGCCGCCACATGCTTCGGGTCCGGCTCACCCCGCCACCGGATCATGAACCGTTCCACCACCGAGGTCGCCTTGTCGATCTCCCGCTGGGGCACCATCGGCAGCCCCTGGCCGCGCGCGGACTGGGCGACGTACGACAGGGCCATGACGGCGGCCCGCGCCAGGTCCTCCCGGGCCTGTCCCTCGTCGATGTCGAGCAGGGGACGCAGTCCCCACACGGGGGCGAGCATGGCGAGCGCCGACTGGACGTCCACGCGGATGTCACCGGAGTGGACGGGGATCGGGAACGGCTCGGCGGGCGGCAGGCCGGGATTGAAGGCGCCGTCGACCAGCAGGCCCCACACGTTGCCGAAGGAGACGTGCCCGACCAGGTCCTCGATGTCGACGCCCCGGTAGCGCAGGGCACCGCCCTCCTTGTCCGGTTCGGCGATCTCCGTCTCGAACGCGACGACTCCTTCGAGTCCGGGTACGAAATCGGACATCAGGCGGCTCCTCGTGATGTGTGGGCGGCGGTCACCCCGGTGATGCCCCGATCTGCCGGTGGTCACCCGTGGTCAACCCGACCGCAAAGGGACCAGCACGATAACCCCCGGTGCCACAGTTGGGGAGACCACACGACACTGAGTGCCATACCCGTTCGATACGGCAAGATGACCGCGTGACCGACCGTGACCCGTTCCTGGATCCCGTCCTCGATCCCGCCGCCATGCGCAAGCAGTACCGGGCCGACGGCCTCGCCGAAGAGGATCTCGCCACCCACCCGATGGACCAGTTCACCCGGTGGTTCGAGGACGCCGCCCGGGCGGCCCTGCACGGCACGCTCTACGAGCCCAACGCGATGGTCGTCTCCACGGCGGACGCCAAGGGCCGCCCCAGCTCACGCACGGTGCTGATGAAGCAGTACGACACCGACGGCTTCGTCTTCTTCACCAACTACGACTCCCGCAAGGGCCGCGACCTGGCGGAGAACCCGCACGTCTCGCTGCTCTTCCCCTGGCACCCGCTGGCCCGCCAGGTCATCGTCACCGGCACCGCCCGGCGCACCGGCCGCGACGAGACCGCCGCCTACTTCCGCACCCGCCCGCACGGCTCCCGGCTGGGCGCCTGGGCCAGCGCCCAGTCCACGGTGATCGCCTCCCGCGCGGAGCTGGATTCGGCCTACGCCCGACTCGAAGCCCGCTACCCGGAGGACGAACAGGTCCCGGTCCCACCGCACTGGGGCGGCTTCCGCGTCACCCCGGACACGATCGAGTTCTGGCAGGGCCGCGAAAACCGCCTCCACGACCGCCTGCGCTACGTCGCCCAGCCGGACGGCACCTGGAAAGTCGAACGCCTCAGCCCCTGACCCGGGCACGGAAACGCGGGCGGGAACGCAGACGACCCGCGGGCTGGGTTCCTCCAGGAGGAGCCGGCCGGACGTACCGGCAGCCCGCGGGTCGGGTGACTGCTTGGGATTGGGCCGGCTGCACGCATCGTTCGCGTGCTGGTCCGGCACCGCACATGGTGTGGTGACGGGCCGCTAGCCCGCAGCCACCTCACGCGTCCGGTTCTCATACATCTGCCGAACCACCTCCCTTCTCGTGTACCCGACACCCTAAGAAGCCGCCGCGACGGGCTCAACTGTTTTTTCACCGGCGACGGCGACGGCACGGTCGAACAGTGGCGGCACGTCGGGTGTTCGACCGGAACGCGCCGGCCCACGCGCGCGTGCTGGGGGCCGAAGCCGTCGAGACGTGCGTGCCGGCGGTGCACGAGGACGGGCTGCGGTTCGCCGTGCGGCGCGGGTATGCGGAGATCGACCGGTATGTGCTGGACGGGGAGCGCGACGAGTGGGTGGACCTGCGGCTCTCACCGGGCGCCCCGGGGCATTGATCCCCGCAATCTTGCGGGAACAGGGTGTGGGGTGTGTCACGTTCCAGTTGAATGATGGGCAGTGAGCGAACCGAGCGCCGTGCGTGCGCGGACGCAGTCTCCAGGGGGTCCAGGTGAGTGCTTCGCGGCGGAGTGGGACCACTGATGAACTGGGGCCGGACGAGTCCGGTGAGCCCGGCGGCTCCGATCTGCTCGCCGCGCTGCTCGACGGCATGGACGCGGCACTGTGCGCCTTCGACGCCGACGGGGTCGTGACCCACTGGAACCGGGAGGCCGAGCGGATCCTCGGCTGGACGGCCGCCGAGGCCGTCGGGCGGCACGGGTTCGCCGGCTGGGCGGTGCGCAGCGCCGACGCCGAGGAGGTACAGGCCCGGCTGATGTCGGCGATGCGGGCGCCGGGCCGGCAGGTGCACGAGTTCGCGCTGGTCACCAAGGGCGGCGGGCGGGTGCTCGTGCGGACGCAGTCGGCCGCCGTGCGCGGACCCGACGGGAAGCCCGCGGGGGTGTACTGCGCGTTCAGCGAGGTGCACGCGCAGATCGACCTGGAACGGTCGATCGCCCTGAGCGAGGCGCTGTTCGAGGACGCGTCCTGGGGAGTCGTGCTGGTCGACGCCGATCTGCGGCCCGCCGTGGTGAACGCGCACGCGGCGCGGGCGCTGGGGGTGGGGCGCACGTCCGTACTGGGGCGTCCGCTGGGCGAGCTGCTCGCGCAGGGCGTGGAGGAGCTGGAGGCCGCGCTGACCCACGTCCTGGCCGAGGGCGCGCCTCCCGCGCCCGCCGAGATGTGGGTGACCGTCCGCACCCGGGAGGGCGAGAAGCGGCGCTGCTGGCGCAGCGGGTTCCTGCGGCTGGCCTCACCGCTCGCCGAGGAGCCGGTGCCGCTCGGGGTGGGCTGGCTGTTCGAGGACGTCACCGAGGCCAAGCACGGTGAGCAGGAGGCGGCCCTGCTGCGGTTCCGGACGAACCAGCTGCACCGGGCGGCCCGGGCCGCGGCCGAGTGCGAGGACCCGGCGGAGGCGGCCACCGTCCATCTGGACTTCGCCCTCGCCGGCTTCGCCGACCACGCCCTCGTCGACCGGGTGGCGGACCGCCCGCGCGCGGACGGCGCGGAGGGCCCGGGTCCGGTCCGGCTGGTACGGCTCGCGGCCACGCCCGCCGGGGCGCCGGGCCCGAGCCTGCTCACGGGCGCGGCCGGGCTCCCCGTGCGCTACCCGGAGGGCCACCCGGCGCTGCAGTGCGTGGAGCGGGGCGGCACCGTGCGCGCGGACGCCGGGTCGGTCGCCGCCGAGCGGGCGCGGGAGTGGGCGCTGGAGCGCCAGTGGCCCGGCGACGCGGTGCACGCACTGTGCGCGGTACTGCGCAGCCGGGGCCGCACCCTGGGCGTCGTGACGTTCCTGCGCGGGCCCGGCCGCAGCCGCTTCGAACGGTCCGACACGGCGTACGCGGAGGACGTGGCCGTACGGATCGCGACAGCACTGGACCTGGCGGAGACGGTGCGGGAACGGGCGGCGGAGTAGGCGCCCTGGCGGGCACGGGGTGGGGTCGCCGGGTGGCGGGGGGCGTTGCGGCGGGGTCTTGTCGCGGGGGGTCTTTCGGCATGGGGTCAGCTGTGGCTGCCTCGCGGGCGCGCGCGACGCGGCGGCGGTGGTAGGGCGGGGGAGTGGGTGCCTGGCGGGCGGGGGTGTGCGTGGGGCGTTTCTGCCGGGCTTTCGGCGGGGGATCCCGGCCGCAGCCGCCTCGCGAGCGCGCGCGACGGGCGGAGGAGGAGGCGTCCTGGCGGGCGCGGGGTGGGGTCGGCGGGTGGCGGCGGGCGTTGCGGCGGGGGTCTTTCGGCGTGGGGTCGGCCGGAGCCGCCTCGTGGGCGCGCTCGACGGGGTGGAGCGGCGCGCTGGCGGGCGGCGGAGCCGGTGTCTTCCGCTGCGGTGTGCTGTCAGTGCCGGTAGAAGATGCGGTCGCCGTACTCCGTCATCACCCGGCCGTTCCACTCGTGTCCGCCGTCGACGTTGCCGGAGCGCAGCAGCGGGGGTTCGATGCCGCGGTCGGCGAGGGTGGCGGCGGTGGTCGCCATGACGGCCTGCATGAGGGCGCTGGTGACGACCGTGGACGCGGGAGCGAAGGGCGCCGGGATGGTGTCGAGGGTGAGTTCCGCGTCCCCGACGGCGATCTTCGAGTCGAGGACGACGTCGCAGTGGTCCTTGAGGAAGGTGCCGGAGGCGTGCCGGGACGTCGTCTCCGAGGCGTACGCCACCGAGGTGACTCCGATGACCTTCACGCCGAGGGCGCGGGCGGTGAGGGCCATCTCCACGGGCAGCGCGTTGCGGCCGGAGAGGGAGATGATCACGAGGGCGTCACCGGCGCGCAGCGGCGAGGTCTCCAGGACGGCGCCGGCGAGGCCGCCGACGCGTTCGAGTGCGGAGCCGAGGGTGGCCGGGGTGACGTCGACGCCGACGACGCCGGGGACGGCGAGCAGGTTCATCAGCGCCAGGCCGCCCGCGCGGTAGACGACGTCCTGGGCGGCCAGGGAGGAGTGCCCGGCGCCGAAGGCGAACAGGCGGCCGCCGGCCGCGACGGTGTCGGCGAGCAGGGTGCCGGCCGCGGTGATCGCCCCGGCCTCCTCGTCGCGGACCCGTTGCAGCAGGCCGATGGCGGCGTCGAAGAACAGGTCGGCAGGCGTGCCGTCGCTCATGCGGTGCCCCTTCGCAGCGTCTGTGTCGCGGATCACCGTGCGGTCTGGACCAGTGCGGTGTCAATACGGAAACGGCCCGCACACCCGGAGCCGGCCCCCGTTTTCCCGGTGCCGCCCGCTTGTCAGTGGGATCCGGCAGAATTGATGCCAGGGCCAGCGCACGCGGCCGGCTGCCGGCAGAGGTAATCGAGGGGCACGTATGTCCGGACTGATCGACACCACGGAGATGTATCTCCGCACCATCCTCGAACTCGAAGAGGAAGGCGTCGTGCCCATGCGCGCCCGCATCGCGGAGCGGCTGGACCAGAGCGGGCCGACGGTGAGCCAGACGGTGGCGCGGATGGAGCGCGACGGCCTGGTCTCCGTGGCCAGCGACCGCCATCTGGAGCTGACGGACGAGGGCCGCCGGCTGGCGACGCGCGTGATGCGCAAGCACCGCCTGGCGGAGTGTCTGCTCGTCGACGTGATCGGGCTGGAGTGGGAGCAGGTGCACGCGGAGGCGTGCCGCTGGGAGCACGTGATGAGCGAGGCCGTGGAGCGCCGCGTGCTGGAGCTGCTGCGGCACCCCACCGAGTCGCCGTACGGCAACCCCATTCCGGGCCTGGAGGAGCTGGGCGAGAAGGACGGCGCGGACCCGTTCCTGGACGAGAGCATGGTGTCACTGGCCGACCTGGACCCGGGCTCGGACGGCAAGACGGTCGTCGTCCGCCGTATCGGCGAGCCGATCCAGACGGACGCGCAGCTGATGTACACGCTGCGGCGGGCGGGTGTGCAGCCCGGTTCGGTGGTGAGCGTGACGGAGTCGCCCGGTGGCGTGCTGGTGGGCAGTGGCGGCGAGGCGGCCGAGCTGGAGGCGGACACCGCCTCCCACGTGTTCGTCGCCAAGCGCTGAGACGGAGAGGGCCCCGGCGCTTGCGCGCCGGGGCCTGTCCTCCCCTGTGCTGACCCGGAGCCCCGAGCTCTCAGGGTCATCCCCTCGGACCGGCTTTTCCCCGAGCGGTCCGCCTCCCGCCAGAAGACATCCCCTCGGCTGAGGCGATCATTCCTTGAGGGGTGTCACTCAAATGAGGGGTGTTGTCCGGCGAGACGCAGTTTTCGAATGGGTATTCGATAGCCTGAAGCGGCTGGACGACGAGGACGGCGGAGCTGGGGGGCCAGGTCAGATGGCACGGCGTATCGATGTGACGGGAGCGGGCGGGGTGCGCCTGGCTGCCTGGGAGTTCGCCGACCCTCCGAAACCGGGGGCGGGGCCGGACGCCGAGGGGGAGGCGGAGTCCGGCGTTCCGGGCGTGCTCTTACTTCACGGTCTGATGGGCCGCGCCTCCCACTGGGCGCCCACCGCCCGGTGGCTCGCCGGCCGCCACCGCGCCGTGGCGCTCGACCAGCGCGGCCACGGCCAGAGCGAGAAGCCCCCGCGCGCCGCGTACACCCGCGAGGCCTACGTCGAGGACGCCGAGGCCGCCGTGGAACAGCTCGGCCTCGCCCCCGTCCTCCTCATCGGCCACGCCATGGGCGCGCTGACCGCCTGGCAGCTCGCCGCCAAGCGCCCCGATCTGGTGCGCGGCCTGATCGTCTGCGACATGCGGGCCTCCGCCCTCGGCGCGGCCTCCCAGCGCGAGTGGGCCGACTGGTTCCGGTCCTGGCCCGTCCCCTTCGCCAGCCTGGCCGACGTCCGCAAGTGGTTCGGTGAGGACGACCCCTGGGTGGAGCGGCCGAGCCCCGCGCGGGGGGCCTTCTACGCCGAGGTGATGCACGAGTGCGAGGACGGCTGGCGGCCCGTCTTCGACCCCGAACAGATGCTCAGCTCCCGCGAGACATGGGTCTACGACGCCCACTGGGAGGAGCTGGCCCAGGTCCGGTGTCCGACGCTGGTGGTGCGCGGCGTGGACGGCGAGCTGGGGCGGGCGGAGGCCCAGGAGATGGTGCGGGTGCTGCCGCGCGGGGAGTACGCGGAGGTCCCGGACGCGGGGCACCTGGCCCACTACGACCTGCCGGAGGCCTGGCGGGCCGCCGTCTCGCCGTTCCTTGACGGCTTGCCCCGGGACTGAGTGCCTGAACGTGTGCCGGGTTGTTCTTTCGCGGGCGGCTGCGGGTGAGTGGTGCGTGCCCGCCGGCGAAAGAACAACCCGGCGGACGAGTGGGCGAACCGGCTAACGATCCCTCCCGCACGCGTAGGCCAGCGGTGAGATCAACTCCTCCGCGTCCGGTAGCCACCGGTTCGCGGGCGTCGGCCGGCAGGCCCACTGCACGGCCCCCCGGGACCCGAACCGCGTGGGCGGCGCCGCCACGTACGCGCCCTCGCCCAGGGCCATGAGGTCCAGTGAGGCGGGCGACCAGCCGAGATTCCGTACCAGCTCCGGCACCTTCGCGGTCGCACCGGGCAGGACGAAGAACTGCATCCGCCGGTCCGGAGTCAGCGTGACCGGTCCGAGCGTCAGTTCCATCCGCTCCATACGGGCGAGCGCCAGGAACCCCGCGCTCTCCGGGACGGACAGCGCGTCGAACGTCCGGCCCGTCGGCAGCAGGATCGACGCCGTCGGCTGTTTCTGCCACATCCGGCGCGCGACGGTCGTACTGCCGGTCGCCTGGGTCGCCCAGTCGGGGCGCGCGGGGTGCGCGCCCGGCGCAGGGCAGGAGGCGTCGCCGCACGAGCAGCGCTGCCTGCCGTCGACGGCTTCCAGCCAGGTGCCCGGGAACACGTCCCAGTGCCGCTCCTCGGCGTAGCGTACGGCGGTCTCCAGCAGCGATTCCCCGCGCTGCTGCGGGATGTGACCGGCCATCTGAGTGTTCTGGGCGCCCGCGATCGTCTCTTCCACGTTCCACTCAACTCCCGTGCCCACCTGGAGTTACGGCCGTACCGCGCGCGGGGGAGGAGCATCGATTCGGCAGTCGGGGCGCATGGGTGCATGGCCGGGGGCGCGCGGGAGGAGGCGGGGCGTGAGATGGGTAGCCAGGGAGGGGGGCAACCGTCTTTACCCCGGCAAACCGCACATGTCACGCATTAACGGTATGTCAGCTGGGCAGTGATCTTCCCGGCCGGAACTTCGTGCTCCGGAGGATCGCAACACGTTCCAGGGGATAGCGACGCAGGGGGTAGCACATGGCCGCAAGGCCTCTCGTGGCGAGGCAGCCGAACGAACGGCTGCAGGCACTCATCCAGGAAGCGGGGTGCTCGAACGCCGGGCTGGCCCGGCGGGTCAACATGTGCGGCGCCGAGCACGGCCTCGACCTGCGCTACGACAAGACGTCCGTGGCCCGCTGGCTGCGCGGCCAGCAGCCGCGGGGCCGGGCCCCGGCGGTCATCGCCGAGGCGCTCGGGCGCAAGCTCGGCCGTACGGTCACGATCGACGAGATCGGCATGGCCAACGGCAAGAACCTCGCCTCGGGGGTCGGTCTCCAGTTCTCGCCGACGGTACTGGGGGCCATCGAGCAGGTCTGCGAGCTGTGGCGCAGCGACGTGGGGCGCCGGGACTTCCTGTCCGGCTCCTCCGTCGCCGCCTCCGCGCTGGTCGAGCCGAGCCGCGACTGGCTGATCTCGGCGCCGGACCCCCAGGTGGCCCGGCAGGCGGGCCCGCGCGTGGGCCAGTCCGACGTGGCGGCCGTACGGTCCATGACCCAGGCGCTGGTGGACCTCGACCACCAGTACGGCAGCGGGCATGTGCGCCCGGTCGTCGTGCACTACCTCAACAGCGTCGTCTCCGGGCTGCTCGCGGGCTCCTACCGGGAGGCGGTCGGCCGGGAACTCTTCGCCGCCGTAGCCCGGTTGACGGAGCTGGCCGGATACATGGCCGTCGACACCGGGCAACCGGGGCTCGCCCAGCGGTACTACATCCAGTCGCTGCGGCTCGCGCAGGCCGCCGGGGACCGCGGGTACGGCGGTTACGTGCTCGCCGCGTCCATGAGCCACCTCGCCGCGCAGCTCGGAAACCCGCGCGAGATCGCCCAGTTGGCGCGGGCGGCGCAGGAGGGGGCGCGCGGGCAGGTGACCCCGCGCGTGGAGGCGATGTTCCACGCCGCCGAGGCGCGCGGGCACGCCCTGCTCGGTGACGCACGCGCGGCGCAGGCCGCCGGCGGGCAGGCGGTGACGGCGATGGAACGGGCGGACGGCTCCGCCGGGGACGACCCCGCGTGGATCGCCCACTTCGACGAGGCCTACCTGGCCGACGAGTTGGCGCACTGCCACCGCGACCTCGGGCAGGCCGACCAGGCCGCGCGGTACGCCGAGCAGTCGCTGGCCGGGCACCCGGAGTCCCGGGCCCGCCGGCGCGCCATCGGCTATGTGCTGCTCGCCACGGCCCAGGTGCAGCAGCGCGAGATCGAGCAGGCCTGCACCACGGGCATGAAGGCGGTGGAGCTGCTGGAGACGCTCCGTTCCGACCGGGGCGCCGAGTACCTGGACGACCTCCAGCAGCGGCTGGAGCCCTTCCGGGACGAGGCGGTGGTACGGGAGTTCGGGGCGCGGCTCGAACTCCAGCAGGCCGCGTGAACATCGGCCCGCCGGCGTGTGAACGAACGGGAAACGGCACCCGGGTGTGCGCCGGGTGCCATGAACAGCGCTTCACGGAGCGGTTGTGTTACCGCTGTCACAGGGAAGGAGGTCACGTCCCGCGCTGCGTGGCACGCGGCTCGGGGGACCCGGTAGCGTGAGCCGACGATTCACAAGGTCCCCCATTAGTAGGAGTCCCGGTGACGCAGAGTGGACAGGGCGAGGAGCCCTCGGCGCGGACCGCGCGCGAAGGCATCGTGCTGCCCTCCGACGGAGGAGAGCCCCTGCTGCCGGGCATGACCGGGACGCCCGCCCCCGCCAACCCGGCCGGCGGACAGGCCTGGGGCGGTTCCTGGGGCCCCGGCCAGCAGGCACCCCAGCCGGGCCAGGGCTGGCCCCCGGCGGCGGCCCCGCAGTGGGACGCCCCCGGCGGTCCCGACCAGCGGCCCCCGTCCGCCGCGAACCCCGGCCCGCTGCCCCCGGAGGGGGCCCCGGCCCCGTCGTACGGCGGCCAGGCCCCGGCCTACGGCGGCCCGACGGCTTCCTACGGCGGCCAGGACGCCCAGTACGGCGGCGGCCAGGCCGGTCCCGGCGCCGGTGCCTACGGCGCGGCTCAGCAGCCCGCGTACGGCGCGCCCGAGCCCTACCAGCAGCACGCACAGCAGCAGCCGTACCCGGCGCAGCCCGCCGCCGCGCCGCAGCCGTCCGCGTACCCGGCCGCGGGTGCCCCGCTGCCCGCGAGCGCGGACGGCGCGACCCAGTACCTCCCGCCGGTCCCCGCCGGCCCCGGCGACGAGGGCGCCACCCAGTACCTTCCGCCGGTTCCCGCGGGGGGCGGCGTTCACGAGGCGGCCACCCAGTACATCCCGCCGGTCGCGTCCGGCGCGCTGCCGCCGGAGTCGGCCGGTGAGGAGACGCGGTACCTCGGCCAGGCGCCCCGGCAGGCGGCGCCCGCGCCCTCGGACGCGGAGGCCACGCAGTACATACCGCCGTACGCCGCCCAGGCACAGGGGGCGGACCGGCAGCCGCCCGCCGAGTTCGACAACCTCTTCCGCGGCGGCCCCGGGGGCGACGGCGGCCCGGCCGGGTCCACCCAGCAGCTGCCGCGCGTGCAGCAGCCGGACGCCTATCCCGGCCCGGCGCAGTCGTCGTACCGCCCGGCGCAGCCGTCGTACGACGCGGGTCCGGACGACGACGGCGGGCGGCGCCGGGGCCGGTCGCGGGTGCCGCTGATCGCCGCGATCGGCGTCGGCATCGTCGTGCTCGGCGTCGGCGCGGGCGCGCTGCTCAGCGGCGGGGGCGACAAGGACCAGGGCGGGGACGGCAAGACGGTCGCCGCCGCCTCCCCGACCACCCGGGACTCCGCCCCGCCCGCCGCGGACCCCGCCCGGCAGCAGGCCGTCGAGCTGGACAAGCTGCTCGCGGACAGCGGCAGCAGCCGTGCCTCGGTGATCCAGGCGGTGGCGGACGTCAAGCAGTGCGACAACCTCGACCAGGCCGCCTCCAGCCTGCGGGACGCGGCTCGGCAGCGCGGCCAGCTCGTCACGCGGCTCGGCAAGCTGTCCGTGGACAAGCTGCCCGGCAACGCCGATCTGACGGCCGCGCTGACCAAGGCCTGGCAGGCGTCCGCCGCGGCGGACAACCACTACGCGGCCTGGGCCGACCAGGCCAAGGGCCACAAGGTCTGCCGCAAGGGGCGCGCCCGCACCACCGGCGAGACGCAGGCCGGCAACCGGGAGAGCGGCACCGCCAGCGCGCAGAAGGCGAAGGCGGCGGCGCTGTGGAACGCGATCGCGCGGAAGTACGGCCTGACCCAGCGCCAGCCGACCCAGTTGTGACCGCCGGCCGTCACGGCACGTCGGCGTTCTCCAGGGTCCGGGTCACGTCGGCGGTCCCGTTGCTGCCGCCGATGCCCTTGCGGGCCGCGACCAGCTTGCCGTCCCGGACCACCTGGAGGGTGACGTCGGCGTTGACCAGCCGCGGGAGGCCGACCGCGGCGAGCTTGCTCTCGTAGGGCCAGTGCAGGGTCGGGGTGAGGCCGCCGGTGGACACGCGCAGACCGTCGTTGAGGGTGCGCCGCACGGTGTCGGCGCTCACCTCGCCGTCGCCGATCTTCTCCAGGACGGCCTTGAGCACGGTGTAGGCGATCCACGTGGTCTGCACACCGGCGTCCGCGGGGTCGATGCGGTTGTCGCCGAAGGCCTCCTCGTCGATCACCCTCTTCATCGGGTTCCAGCGGGGGTCGGAGACGACCGGGTACCAGCCGGTGATGTACGCCCCCTCGTACGGCCCCGACGCCCCGCCGGTCGCGTTGATCACGGTCTGGTCGACGCTGCCGAGCACGGTCGCCGTGCGCACGGCGGGGAAGTTCTCACGGGCCCGCCGGAAGGAGTCCATGAAGGTGTCGGTGCGGTCCCCGAGGGCGGGCACCACACAGCCCGTCCTCGTCACGTCCCTGGTCGCGTGGCGCAGCGCCTGTTCGGCCTGGCCGCCGTACTCGGTGGCGTCGTCGGCGGCGAGCTGGTCGCCGGCGTCCGCGTGGCCGCCCGCCTCGAGACCGGCGTCGAGCATCGCGGGCAGCTGGTCGCCGGCGATGCTGTCCGGGCGGACCAGGGCGACGTTGCCGCAGCCCTCCGCGAGGGCCCTGCCGAGACCGGCCAGGAGGGCAGGCTGGCCGCCGTTGACCGGGTAGGACATGGCGCCGGTGAACTCGTCGTTGGTGACGCCGTAGCCGCCGATGTAGGGGATGCCGGCGCCCTCCAGCGGGGCGAGGTAGGAGTCGCCGAACTGGCTGTAGGAGCCGACGACCGCGACCACGTTCTCGGTCGCCGCGCGCCGGGCGCACTTCGCGGCGCCCACGCCGTCGTTGTGGTCGTTGCAGGTCAGCACCTGAAGCCTGCGGCCGTTGATGCCACCGTGGGAGTTGATCCACTTGGCGTAGGTGCGGGCCATCGCGGGCATGCCGGGCTTGTTGGTCGCGTCCGTGTCCTGCGGGGCCCAGGTCATCACCTTGACCGGGTCGTCCCCGGAGCCCCCCGTGGCACCGGGGACGACCCCGCATGCGGCGGTGAGCGACGCGCAGAGGGCCACCGCGCCCGCCGCGAGGGCGGTGGCTCTGACGGGGCGGGGAAGGACGGGAGGAGGGGTTCTGCGCGTGCGTCGCCTGCCGGTCATGCACCCGCACGATTCCCTCACAGCACCAACCCCGGAGTGACCCTGGGTCAACGAAGGGTGACGCGGAGGTGAATTACGGGGGCCCGTGAGGCCCATGGGGCGAGGAACGTACGATCGATGACCGTGCAAGGTTCGGAGAACTCTTCCCGTCGCGGCCGTCGCTCCTCCACCATGGGCGGCATGCCCTTGAACGACATGCCGTGGTGGCGGTGGCGCAGCAATGTGCGCTCGGCGCTGCACATGCTCTCCGACCCGGTGTTCCAGCGGGAGGTCTGGCTGGCCGGCGTCGACGGCTACGGTGACGTCACGGACGCCGTGTACCGGCTGGTGGAGGACACCTGGCTGGACAGCTGGTCGGCCGAGAAGTACGTCGGCACCATATTCCGGGACTCGCAGGAGGCGGCGCTCGTCGACACCGCCGTGCTGCGGGTGCTGCGGATCATGCACCAGGTCGGCCCGGACGCGCCGGTCGCCGCGTACCTGGAGCACTCCGGCTGGCCGGACGCGGTGCGGGCGGCCCGGGACGCGCATGTGCGGATGTCGGTGAGCGACGGGGAGGACCCGGACACGCCGCCGAAGAGCCTGGAAGTGCTACGGATCCTGACCAGGTCCGCGTAGCGGACGGCCGCCCCGTGGCGGGCGGCCGGTGTGGGACCCTGTGGTGCATGACCGATCAGTCCGCCTCTTCCGCCGCCGCGCCGGCCGACCAGTACATCCTCACGCTCTCCTGCCCGGACAAAAAGGGCATCGTGCACGCCGTGTCCAGCTATCTGTTCATGACCGGCTGCAACATCGAGGACAGCCAGCAGTTCGGCGACCACGACACGGGACTGTTCTTCATGCGCGTCCACTTCTCGGCCGAGGCGCCGGTGACGGTGGACAAGCTGCGGGCGAGCTTCGCCGCGATCGGTGACTCCTTCCACATGGACTGGCAGATCCACCGGGCCGACGAGAAGATGCGCATCCTGCTGATGGTCAGCAAGTTCGGGCACTGCCTGAACGACCTGCTGTTCCGGGCGCGGATCGGCGCGCTGCCGGTGGAGATCGTGGGTGTGGTGTCCAATCACACCGACTTCGAGGAGCTGGTGGGTTCCTACAACGTCCCCTTCCACCACATTCCGGTGACGAAGGACACCAAGCCGGAGGCCGAGGCGAGACTGCTGGAGATCGTCCGCGAGGAGAAGGTCGAGCTGGTCGTCCTCGCCCGCTACATGCAGGTCCTCTCCGACGACCTGTGCAAGCAGCTCAGCGGCCGGATCATCAACATCCACCACTCCTTCCTGCCGAGCTTCAAGGGCGCGAAGCCGTATCACCAGGCGCATGCGCGGGGTGTGAAGCTGATCGGTGCGACGGCGCACTACGTCACCGCGGACCTGGACGAGGGGCCGATCATCGAGCAGGAGGTCGAGCGGGTCGGGCACGACGTGACGCCGGACCAGCTCGTGGCCATCGGCCGGGATGTCGAGTGCCAGGCGCTGGCGCGGGCCGTGAAGTGGCATGCGGAGCGGAGGATTCTGCTCAACGGGCGCCGCACGGTGGTGTTCGCCTAGGCCCTGTCGTCAAACTCCCGTCTGCCGCGCGACGCCATGCACGCACTCTCGCCGCACCGGGCCCCGACCCAAGTACATCCAGTACGAGGGCCGGGGCCCGGCACGCCGAGAGCACGCACCTGACGCCGCGCGGCCCGCCCTCCGGGCGGACGACGGGAGTTTGACGACAGGACCTAGCCCGTCGGGCGGCTGCCGGTCGAGTGTGGCTGGTCGCGCAGTTCCCCGCGCACCTTCGGGGTGCTCCAGCCCTCTCGTACGTGGCTACATCCGGCTCAGCGACGCGACAGCGAACAGTACGTCCTTGATCGCCTCCCGGTCGCCCAGCTGACCGGCCGCCGCTTCCGCCGGAGGCACATGTCCTGCCGCCAGCTTGCAGAACTCCGCGCCGTCCAGAGCCACGTGGGCCACCTCGAAGTCGGCGGAGCCCACCGCCGCCGGTGAGTCGAGGGGGATCAGCCACTCGCCGCCGGCCGCGCCCTCGATCTCCAGGCGCAGGCTGCGGCCGGGCGCGCCGGCCGGGACCAGGTGCGGGGTCCGGCGGCCCGGCGCGGACAGTCCCGCCCGGCGGCGCGCGGCGAGCACCGTCGGCAGCAGACGGGCCGCGAGGTCGATCATCCGGTTGAGGTGCCGTGGCGCCGGCGGCGCGTACGGATAGTCCACCGCCTCGGCGATGTCCTCGGCGTGCACCCAGCACTCGAAGGCGCGGTCCAGCATCGCGTCGTGCAGCGGCAGCGCGAAGTCGCCGTACGACACCGTCAGTCCGCCCGCGTGGCCGCCGGTGAAGGACACCGTCCGCACCAGGCTGTGGCTCTGCTCCCGCCACGGCCGCCGCACCGAGCGCGTCGGCGGGAAGTGGGAGGCCCGCCAGAACGCCTCCGTGCGGCCCGCCGGACCCACGGCGTCCTTGTCTGCGTCGGCGACCTCGGCCAGCGGGTCCTCCAGACCGAGCGCCGTCGCGATCAGCCCGTCCACCGACAGCAGGTGCGCGATCACCCCGGCGACGGTCGTACGACGGCTCGTCGGCGCGTCGTCCTCGAACCAGCGCAGCCGTACCGGGGCGTGCCACTCCGCGTCCCCGAAGTCCTGGAGCAGCGCGTCCAGCCGCGCGGTCTCGGCGTCGTACGGCGCCGCCCAGCCGGGCACGGGGATGCGTGGCGGCCGGCGGTGCAGACAGGCCGCCAGGACGCGGGTGCGCAGCGCCGGGTTCAGGTCCAGGCTCTCCGGCTGCTGCAGCAGGCCGACCGCCTCGCGCAGCCGGCGGGCCTCGTCGGCGCAGGAGCCGCAGCCGCCCAGGTGCTCCTCGACGGCCGCCGTCTCCGCCGCCGAGCAGGCGGCCAGCGCCCAGGCGCCGAGCAGCGACTTCAGGACGTCGTGCGACAGGTCGAGCGGCACGGGTGCGAGGTCCCCCAGATCGGCGAGGTCGGGCAGCGCAAGCCCGCTGTCCTCCACGGAGGCGCGGGGCGTGGGTATCCGCGGTGCCGGGGCGGGTTCGGACCCACCGGCGCCGGGCGGCACGTCCCCCGAGCCGCCACCGCGCCCACCGGAACCCCCGGCACCGGTGTCTTCCGGTGCCCCGTCGCCGCGGTCATCGCCGTGTGGGCCCGCGCCACGCCCCTCGTCCCCGGACCCCCGCCCGCCCGAGTCGGCGTCCCCCCAGGGCCGTTCCCCGCGCGCGTCACCGCCGTGGCCCTCTTCTCCCCCGTGGCCGGCGTGTTCGCCGTAGTCGCCGTAGTCGCCGTATGCGTCGTGCGCCTCGAAGCCGCCCGTCTCCTTCACACCGCACCCCGGTATCCCGGCGGTGTGCCGGTGTCGTGGGCGGTGGAGAGGAGTTGGAGGCCGAGGCGGAGCCGGCGGCGGGCCTCGTCCTCGGTGACGCCGAGGTCGGCCGCGGTCTGGCGGTAGTCGCGGCGCTGGAAGTAGGCCAGGTCGAGGGCGGCGCGCAGCGGGGCCGGCATGGAGTGCACGATGTAGTCGGCGCGGGCGGCGACCGAGGCGCGGCGGACCTTGCTCTCCAGCTCCTCGCGCCGCGGCTGCTCCAGCTCCTCCCGGTCGCGCAGCCGCTGTACGGCGACCCGGTGGGTGACGGCGGCGATCCAGGAGCGCAGGGGGCCCTGCTTGGGGTCGTAGGTCTCGGGGTGTTCCCAGACGTGGGCGAAGACCTCGCGGGTGACGGCGTCGGCGTCCGCCTCGTCGGCGAGGACGCGGTGGGCGAGGCTGTGCACGAGGGAGGCGAAGCGGTCGTACAGCTCGCCGAGGGCGGCCGCCTCGCCGCGCGCGAGCCGCTGCTGCATCTTGCGGTCCCAGCGGGGCGGTACGTCCTTCCCGGTCATGCGGTCCCCTCCCCTCACCCTGTCCGGCCCGTCCAGCCTGTCGTTCCTGCCCTCTCGAATGTAGTCGGCACGTCTGACAGCGCACGCCCCTTTGTGTCAATGTGCGCCCCCTGAAGGGCCGCAGATGATAGTGCCCCTTTCACACATCCTTCACACAAGATGCGTACACCTCTGATCGAACAGGATCGGTAGTGACCGAAACAAGCCCCTAGTCGATCGACTGTCGTTTGTCGCGTCATGTTTCAGGGAACGGCCGCTGGGCAGCCGCGCGACAGGAAACGTAGGAACTGCTTCCGTTTCCGGGCGGTTCCGGGAGATCCGGCGAGCGGAGGGCAGGGCCGTGGCATTCAACGTGACCGGCGTCGAACAGGGCGAGTGGGCCGTCCTCCGGGTGTCCGGGGAGCTGGACCTGATGACCTCGCCGGTGCTGCGCCAGCGGGTGCACGACGTCGTCGCCGAGGGACACCACAGCCTCGTCGTGGACCTCTCCGACGTGTTCTTCTGCGACTCCAGCGGGGTCGGCGTCCTCATCGCCGCCCGCCGGCTGATCCGCTCCTGCCAGGGCCGGCTGCGGCTGATCCTGCCGGACCGGGGCGCCGACGACGGCTCGCACGTCAACCGCGTCCTCGGCGCGCTCGGTGTGCGCCGCCTCTTCGACGTCCGCCCCGACCTCGACTCCGCCACCACGGACGAGGCCGGGCCGCTCTCCGCCTGAGCGGCCGTCACCGCATCGCGACACGGCCACACTGTTGTCGCAGAATTCCCCCGGTCCTGGCACAACCGCCGCTTTCCCGCCGTCTGCCGGCCGTCCGCGTCGTACGCTCCCTGCCAGGTCACCCCCGCCCACGGGCAGGACCACCCCTACGACCCTCACGTAAGGCGGCCCGAACAGACATGGTCAGCACCGAGTACGAGCGCAGGATCGCCGCCCGGTTCGCCACCTTCGACCAGGACGGCAACGGCTACATCGACCGGGGAGACTTCAACGCGGCGGCCAAGGCACTGCTCACCGAGTTCGCCGTACCCGCCCGCTCCGACAAGGGGCAGGCGCTGTACGCCGGCGCGGAGGCGTTCTGGCAGGGCATGGCCGGCATCGCCGACCGGGACGGCGACCAGCGCATCACCCGTGAGGAGTTCGTCACCGGCGCGGTCAAGCGGCTGCGCGACAACCCCGACCGCTTCGCCGAGATCGCCCGCCCCTTCCTGCACGCGGCCCTGGCGGTGGCCGACACGGACGCCGACGGCCGGATCGGCACCGCCGACACCGCGCGCGTACTGCGCGTCTTCCGCGTCCCGGAGGAGGCCGCCCGCCAGGCCGCCGCCGCCCTCGACACCGACGGTGACGGCAGGATCGGCGAGGCGGAGATCGTACCGGCGTTCGCGCGCTACTTCACGGTCCCCGAATAACGGCAATCCACGGCACGATCCGGCGGCGGCCCGCCGGCCCACCCTCACCTGAACCGCTCCCGCAGCTTGTACTTCAGTACCTTCCGCAGTGTCTCGTTGCGTGGAAGGGCGTCCACCACCTCCAGCCGCTCCGGGAGCTTGTGCACGGACAGTCCTTCCGCGCGGAGGAAGGACACGGCCTCCGGCAGGGTCAGCCCGGGTGTCCCCGGCCGCTGTTCGACCACCGCGCAGACCAGTTCGCCGCGTTCGGCGTCCGGCAGGCCGATCACCGCCGCGTCGCCCACCGCCGGATGCGTGGCCAGCAGGTCCTCGATCTCCTTGGCGGAGATGTTCTCGCCCTTGCGGATGATCACGTCCTTGAGCCGGCCGGTGAGGACCAGGTGACCCGACTCCGTCAGGTGCCCCAGGTCACCGGTGCGCAGGAAGCCGTCGGCGTCGAAGGCGGAGGCCGTCTGCGCGGGGTCCAGATAGCCCTGGCAGACGGCCTCGCCGCGCAGCCGTATCTCTCCGTCGACGATCCGGATCTCCATGCCCTGCGGGGGCCGCCCCTCGGTCGTGGCCAGGTTCTCGGGGGTGTCCTGCGGGTCGCCCATGGTGATCATCGGGACTTCGGTCATGCCGTAGCCGTGGGTGAGCTGGACGCCCATCTCGCGGACCACGGCGCGGTACAGCTCGGGCGGCTTCGGGGCGCCGCCGCCCGCGAGCAGCCGCAGCGACGGGATCACCTTCTCGCCCGGCCGTTTGCGCTGCTCGGCCAGGAACAGGGAGTAGAAGGCCGTGGACCCGCCGGCCACCGTGACCCCGTGCCGCCGGTACTCCGCCAGCGCCTCCGGCAGCGCGAAGTGCTCGCACATGACCGCCGGGAAGCCGTAGAGGAGGAGCATCACCGTGTAGTCGGGGCCGGCGATGTGGGCGTAGGGGAAGGCCATCGAGCCGACGTCGTCCGCCGACAGGCGCAGGGCGTGCGCCAGGCAGGAGCCGCCCGCGATCAGGGAGCGGTCGGTGTGCAGCACGCCCTTGGGGTCGGAGGTGGTGCCCGAGGTCCAGTAGATCCAGCGGACCGACGTGCCCTCGGCGGGCGGCGGGGGCAGGACGGACGGGTCGCCGTCGGGGAGGTCGTCGTACGCCTCGAAGATCCCCTCGGCGCCCAGCCGCCGGGCCATCTCCGTGTGGTCGTGGCCCCGCCACACACCCGGTACGGCGAAGAACTCCGCCTTCGACTCGCGCAGCGCGAAGCCGACCTCCCGGTCCCGGTAGAAGGGGATGACCGGGGACTGTACGGCGCCCAGGCGGGCCAGCGCGAAGGACAGCAGGGCGGTCTCGATGCGGGTGGGCAGCTGCCAGGCGACCACCGTGCCGGGGCGTACGCCCATGCCGTACAGGCCGGCCGCGACGCGCTCGGCGCGGGTGCGCAGGTCGCCGAAGGTGAGGACCCGGTCCTCCTGGATCAGGACCGGGCGGCCGGGGGTGAGGCCGGCGCGGCGGGTGACCAGCTCCCACAGTGTGCGGGCGGAACCCAGGGTGTGCGGGGTCTCGTTCACGGCTGCCCCCTGCTTGGCTGACGACTCGTCAGATGCCATGCTATCTGACGGGCCATCAGTTACGCAGGGCCCAGTCGAGCACCGTCCGGCGGAGGGGACCCATGGCGACCGAACTGCCCCGCATCATCAGCGTCGACGACCACGTCATCGAACCCGCCCACCTCTTCGAGACCTGGCTGCCCGCCAAGTACCGGGACCGGGGACCCCAGCCACTGACCGCCGGGATCGGGGAGCTCGCCTATGTCGGCGGGAAGTACCAGATCACCATGGACCCGGCGGGACAGCCGACGGACTGGTGGATCTACGAGGACCTGAAGTTCCCGTACAAGCGGAACATCGCCGCCGTCGGCTTCGACCGGGACGAGATGACCCTGGAGGGCATCACCCGGGAGCAGATGCGGCGCGGCTGCTGGGACCCCAGGGCGCGGCTCGCCGACATGGACCTCAACCACGTCGAGGCCAGCCTCTGCTTCCCGACCTTCCCGCGCTTCTGCGGGCAGACCTTCGCCGAGGCCCACGACAAGGAGGTCGCCCTCGCCTGTGTGCGCGCCTACAACGACTGGATGGTGGAGGAGTGGTGCGGGGACAGCGGCGGCCGGCTGATCCCGCTGTGCCTGATCCCGCTGTGGGACGTCGAGCTGGCCGTCGCGGAGATCCGGCGCAATGCCGCGCGCGGGGTGCGGGCCGTGACCTTCTCCGAGATCCCCACCCACCTCGGGCTGCCCTCCATCCACTCCGGCTACTGGGACCCGTTCTTCGCCGTCTGCCAGGAGACCGGCACGGTCGTCAACATGCACATCGGCAGCAGCTCCCAGATGCCCGCCGCCTCCCCCGACGCACCGCCCGCCGTCCAGGCGTCCCTGAGTTTCAACAACGCCATGGCCTCGATGATGGACTACCTCTTCAGCGGGGTGCTGGTGCGCTTCCCCCGGCTCAAACTCGCCTACTCGGAGGGCCAGATGGGGTGGATCCCGTACGCCCTGGAACGCGCCGACGACGTGTGGGAGGAGCACCGCGCCTGGGGCGGGGTCAGGGACCTGATCCCCGAGCCGCCGTCGACGTACTACTACCGGCAGATCTTCTGCTGCTTCTTCCGCGACAAGCACGGCGTCGCCTCACTGGACGTCGTCGGCCGCGACAACGCCACCTTCGAGACCGACTACCCGCACGTCGACTCGACCTTCCCGCACACCAAGGAGGTCGCCCTCGACCATGTGAAGGGCCTGGACGACGAGACCGTCCACAAGCTGATGCGAGGCAACGCCATCCGCATGCTCGGCCTGGACCTGGACCGCTAGTGGACCTCTCCCGCACGCCCGAGGAGGAGGAGTTCCGGGTCCGGCTGCGGACGTGGCTCGCCACGGTACTGCCCACCCTGCCGGCCAAGCCGTCCCCGGACGACTGGCCCGGCCGCCGCGCCTACGACCTGAGCTGGCAGCGGATGCTGTACGACGCCGGGTACGCCGACGTGCACTGGGACGCCTCCCCGACGATCCGGATGATCTACCTGGAGGAGACCGAGAAGGCGGGCGCGCCCTACGTGGGCGCCAACTTCGTGGGACTGCTGCACGCCGGGCCGACGATCGCCGCCGAGGGCACCGCCGAACAGCGGGCCCGCTGGCTGCCGCCGATCCTGCGCGGCGAGCAGGTGTGGTGCCAGGGGTTCAGCGAACCGGACGCCGGCTCCGACCTCGCGTCGCTGCGCACGCGCGCGCGCAGGGACGGCGATCACTACGTGGTGACCGGATCCAAGATCTGGACGTCCCACGCGGAAGTCGCCGACTGGTGCGAGCTGCTGGTCCGCACCGACCCGGCCGCGCCCCGCCACCGGGGCATCACCTGGCTGGCCCTGCCGATGGACACCGAGGGCGTCACCGTACGGCCGCTGCGCACGCTCGCCGGGTCGGCGGAGTTCGCCGAGGTCTTCCTGGACGAGGTGCGGGTGCCGGTCGCCAACCGGGTCGGGGAGGAGAACGACGGCTGGCGCGTGACCATGGTCACCCTGTCCTTCGAACGCGGTACGGCCTTCGTCGGCGAGGTCGTCGCCTGCCGCCGGGTGCTGCGCGCACTCGCGTGCGCCGCACGGGAGAACGGCCGCTGGGACGATCCCGTGCTGCGCCGCCGGCTCGGCCGGCTGGAGGCGGAGTTCCGCGCGCTGTGGCGGCTGACCCAGTGGAACGTGAGCGAGGCGGAGGCGAACGGCGGGCTGCCCGGCGTCGGAGGCTCGGTCTTCAAGCTCCGCTACTCGCACGCCCGGCAGGAGCTGTACGACGCCGCCGCCGAGGTCCTCGGCCCGGACTGCCTGGATCTGGACCGCCCCTGGGTGCTCGACCGGCTGTCCTCGCTGTCGTACACGATCGCCGCCGGGACCTCGCAGATCCAGCGCGGCATCGTGGCCGAGCGGATCCTCGGCCTGCCCAGGGGGAGGTGAGCGTGCGTCCCCGGCTCACACAGGATCGCGCGGACCGCGCGGAGGGGAGGTCCGGTGCGTTTCCGGCTCACCGATGACCAGCGGGCCTTGCGGGCGGGTGTGCGGAACCTGCTGGAACGCCGTTTCGCGCGGGAGGCGCTGCGCGCGGCCGTCGCCGCGCCGGGCCGGCTCGACCGGGCGCTGTGGCGGGCCCTCGGGGACGCCGGGTTCTTCGCCCTGCGGCTATCCGAGGCGGACGGCGGGGTCGGACTGGGGCTGCCCGAGGCCGTGCTGGCGTTCGAGGAGGCCGGGCGGGCCCTGCTGCCCGGCCCGCTGGTGGCCACGCATCTCGCGGCCGGCGGCGTGCCCGGCGCGGCGCGCGGGGAGACGGTCGTGGCGGCCGTCGACGGCGAGCTGGTGGAGTGGCTGGACGCGGCGGACGTCGTCCACGGGGACGCCTCCGGTGCCGTACCGCTGCGGTCGGTTGACCCGCTCACTCCGCTGCACCGGGTGCCCGCTTCCGCGCCCCCGGATCCCGTCGCCGTGCTCCTCACCGCCGCCGAGCAGCTGGGCACCGCCGGACGAGTGTGCGAACTGGCCGTGCAACACGCCCGGACGCGAAAGCAGTTCGGGCGGCCCGTCGGCGCCTTCCAGGCCGTCCAGCATCTGTGCGCGGACCTGCTGGTGCGGGCCGAGACCGCACGCGCCGCCGTCTACGCCGCCGCCGTCACGGCCGACCCCGCCGACATCGCCGCCGCCCGGCTGCTCGCCGACGACGCCGCCGTCCAGGGGGCCCGCGACTGCCTCCAGGTGCACGGCGGCATGGGGTTCACCTGGGAGGCCGACGTGCATCTGCACCTGAAACGGGCGTGGGTGCGGGCCCGGCGCGCCGGAGGGAGCGCCGAGAGTGAGGAACTGCTCGCCGCCGTGCTGGCGGGCTGAACCGCCGGTGGCGTCCCGGGCCGCCGTACCCGGGCCGTCGTGGCCCACGGTGTCGCGGATCGTGGCGTGTCGGCGTCACGGAGCGTTGATACCGGGTTGTGTCCTTCGCGGGACTCGTCACGTCCCGGAGTCGGCTGTCCGCTCGGGTACCTTGTGTGAGATGCGAGTGGCTGCGCGTACGAGCCGGGCCGGCGATGCCCCTGGGGCGGTGCCGGGCCGCGCGGTGCGCGCCGCAGCTCGCGGGGCGGTCAGGCCCGTTGTCCCCGTCTGTTCGACTCCCCGGCACGAGCGTCGCACAGTATGCCCTACGCGTACTCCTTCGCGCGGGAATATGCCCGAAGCGCTTGTTCGGGTGACTGTACGTCAACCATGCTGTCTCGCAAGGGAGTCACGGTCCGTGACCCTTGCTCTGGCCGTTGTTCTGGCCATGCAGAAAATGGCTAGGATCGTGGCCCTCGTGATCGCCGCCGCGGCTGAGACCGCGGAGCGCGGTTGGCGTGGGGTCATGTATCCGCCGGTTCGGATGGTGTGAGCGGTGCAGGTGCTTCAAGTGCAGCTGGAGATCCGGCCCGACCCCGCGGAGGTGGGGCGCGCCAGGAGGTGGGCTCGCTCGCGGCTCGCCGGATCGGGGATAGCGGCCGACGAGCCGCTGGCCGAGACCCTGATCCTGCTCGTCTCCGAGCTGGTGACCAATGCCGTGGTGCACACCGGCCGGCCCGCCGTGCTGCGGCTGTGTCTGCCGGGTCCGGCGGCCGAGAAGTGCGCGTCGGCCACGGTGCGGGTCGAGGTGACCGACCGCAGCTCGTGCGCGCCCGTGCCCCGCTGCGCCGGCGACGACGCCACCGGCGGCCGGGGTCTGGCCCTCGTGGACTGTCTCGCCGACCGCTGGGGCTGGAGTCCCGAGGACGCCGGCAAGAGCATCTGGTGCGAACTGGACCGCTGTTCACAGCCCCGGGAGAGCGCGGCGATGGCGTACAGGGGCGGACTGCCCGCGTACGAGGGCCTCGCCTTCGAAGCGGTGTAGCGGCCCGGAGCGGTGGTGCGCCGGGGGTGCGCCCCTGCGCGGGTGCTGTGAGCGGGGCTGCCGCAACACAGGTCCGTACCGGCGTTGACGTTCCCTGGGCGCCTGATCAGGCTGGGGTGCGTCGATCCGCCGCGAGGGGGCGGCGAGGGCCCCGATGACGGCGGTCCTCGCCGAGTGCGGATCGCGTCGGACGGCGGCGCGTGCGTGTGACGGTGGGGGGAGGCACGCGCCGCCGACCGCGGTCGCGCCGTGGCCGTACGGCCGTCGTGCCGCGCTCGTCCCTCGGCCGTCGTGTCGCCGTCGTTCACAGGATCGCCACCGGGGCCACCGGTGTCCCCGTCGCGCCCACGAACGGCTCGGGCATCGCCGACAGCAGGAACGTGTACCGGCCCGTTTCTCCACAGGCTGTGGACAACTCTTCGAGATTCCAGTTCTGGCCCTGGAGCATCCCCATCTCCACCAGGTGCAGCGCGTGCACGGGCAGCCACAGGTCCTCGATCTCGGGCGGGAAGATCTCGAACGTGAGGGTGTCGTTGGCGACAGCCGCCACATCGCGTGCGTGGAACCACTCCGGGCACCGCACCGAGAGCCCCGGTGACGGATAGCCGTACCCGTGCTTGTCCCCGGCCAGATACACCCGCACCTGCCCCGTCCGTACGAGCACGATGTCACCGGCACGCACGCGCGTACCGGCCAACTCCTCGGCCGCCTCCAGGTCTTCCGGCGTGACCGCATGACCGCCCCCCAGCCGGTCCACGCCCCGCGCGCGGGCCACGTCCAGCAGCACCCCGCGCGAGACGAGGTGCGGCACCTTGTCGATCCCGCTGAACTCGGCGCCGCCGTGCGCGGTGACCGTGTGCGCGGGGCGGCCGTTGTAGAGCTTCCCGGAGTGCGAGACATGGGTCAGCGCGTCCCAGTGGGTGCCGGCCTGGAGCCCCATGGTCACCGCGTCGTCGCTGCACGCCACCGTGCCCGGCCCGAACAGCTCCTGGTTCAGCTGCACCATCGCGTGCAGCGGGTTGACCCGGCCCGGGATCACCCCCGTCTGCACGCCGTCCTGCCCAAGGGGGAGGGCGAGCGGGACGCGGCGCCCGGTGCGCACCTCGCGGGCGGCCTCGCGCACGACGTCGTCCGTGATCAGGTTCAGGGTGCCGATCTCGTCGTCGGCGCCCCAGCGCCCCCAGTTGTTCACGCGCCCCGCGATCGTGTGGAACTCCTCCGGCAGTGCCATCCGGTGCCTCCCCGGGGCTTGTGCCCGCGCGGCCGGCGGGCCATAGAATCTAACGGACCGTCAATCTAACGAACCGTCAGAAATTGCGGGAAGGGGCCGGGCGTGGGGAACTTCTTGGCCGGCAAGGTCATCGCCGTGACGGGTGCCGGGCGCGGGATCGGACGGGCGGTCGCGCTCGCGGCGGCGGCCGAGGGAGCGAAGGTCGTCGTCAACGACTACGGCGTGGCCGTGGACGGCGCCTCGCCCACCAGCGAGGTCGCCGAGGCCGTCGTCAAGGAGATCGAGGCGGCGGGCGGCGAGGCCGTCGCGGTCGCCGACGACATCTCCACCATGGCCGGCGGACAGCGGGTCGTGGACACGGCGGTGCGGACGTACGGCCGGGTCGACGGGGTCGTGTGCGTGGCCGGCATCCTGCGCGAGCGGATGCTGTTCAACATGACCGAGGACGAGTGGGACCCGGTCGTCGCCACCCACCTGAAGGGCACGTTCACCGTGTTCCGGGCAGCCTCCGCCGTCATGCGCCGGCAGCGCTCCGGCACCCTCATCGGCTTCACCAGCGGCAACCACCAGGGCTCCGTCGCGCAGGCCAACTACAGCGCGGCCAAGGGCGGGATCATCTCCCTCGTGCGCAGCGCCGCGCTCGGCCTGCACAAGTACGGGGTGACCGCGAACGCGGTGGCGCCGGTGGCGCGTACGCGGATGTCGGCGAACGTGCCGATGCGGCTGGCGGAGATCGGCGAGCCGGAGGATGTGGCCGCGCTGGTCGTGTACCTGCTGTCCGAGCGGGCTGCCGCGCAGGGCGTCACCGGGCAGGTGTACACGGTCGCCGGGGCGAAGATCGCGGTGTGGGCGCAGCCGAGGGAACTCCGCTCCGTTTACGCCGAGGGGCCCCGCTGGACGCCGGAGCGGATCGCCGAGGTCCTGCCGGGGTCGGTGGGGGTGGATCCGATGCCGATGCTCGCCGAGCTTTCGGCGCTGGAGGAGGCGGCGCGGGCTGGGGGCCGACCGAACGCCTCATAGCCCGGCGGGCGTGATGGTTCGGCGACTGCGGTGCGTCGTGGTTCCTCGCGCCCGCGCGGCTGAGCCGCATATCGACGCGGCCCCGCGCCCCTCCGGGCGCGGCGGCACCCCGCCGGCGCGGGTGAGCGGACCGGCCCCCGGGGCCGGCACCGGCGCCGGTCACCGATCAGAGGTGGTGGACATGGAGTTCGGGTTCGGCGAAGAGGACGAGGCGTTCCGTGCCGAGGTGCGGTCCTGGCTGGGTGAGCATGCCAAGGGCCCCGTGGGAAGGCGCGCCTGGGAGAGGACCCTCGGTGCCGCCGGCTGGATCGGGCTCGGTTGGGCCGAAGGGGGGTACGGCAACCGGACCGTGCCCCTCACCCAACAGGTCGTCTGGGCCGAGGAGTACGCCCGCTCGGCCGCGCCCCCACGCTCCGGGCACATCGGGGAGAACCTGCTCGCCCCCACCCTCCTCGCCCACGGCGACGAGGAGCAGAAGAGCCGCTTCCTGCCGCCGGTCGCCGCCGGTGAGGAACTGTGGTGTCAGGGATACAGCGAACCCGGTGCCGGCTCCGACCTCGCCGGGGTGCGCACGGCGGCCGTGCGGGACGGGACGTCGTACCGGATCAGCGGGCAGAAGATCTGGACCTCGCTCGCCCAGGAGGCCGACTGGTGTTTCGTGCTGGCCCGGACCGACCCGGACGCCCGCCGTCACCAGGGCCTCAGCTTCCTGCTCGTGCCCATGGACCAGCCCGGCCGCGTCGAGGTCCGCCCCATCCGGCAGCTGACCGGCACGAGCGACTTCAACGAGGTCTTCTTCGACGGGGCACGCGCGCGCGTGGAGCACGTCGTCGGGGGAGAGGGGCAGGGCTGGCGGGTGGCGATGAGCCTGCTCGGGTTCGAGCGCGGGGTGTCCACCCTGGCCCAGCAGATCGGCTTCGCCCAGGAGCTGGCGGGGGTCGTCGCGACCGCCGTGGAGACCGGGGCCGTACGCGATCCGGTGCTGCGCGGCCGGCTCGTCCGCCAGTGGGCCGAGCTGCGCGCCATGCGCTGGAACGCCCTGCGCACCCTCGGCGGTACCGCCGACCCGGGCGCGTCCAGCGTGGCCAAGCTGCTGTGGGCGAACTGGCACCAGCGGCTGGGCGAGCTGGCCGTCGAGGTCAGGGGCGCGGCGGCGGCCGTTGGTCCCGCGGACTGGTCGCCCGTCTCGCCGTACGCGCTCGACGCGGACCAGCACCTGTTCCTGTTCTCCCGGGCCGACACCATCTACGGCGGTTCCGACCAGATCCAGCGCACGATCATCGCCGAGCGCGTGCTCGGTCTGCCGGGTGAGCCGAAGGGGGCCGTGTGATGCGGGGTGTGGTGTTCGACGGCAGGCAGGTCCGGGTCGTCGGCGATCTGACGGTGCGGGAACCCGGCCCCGGCGAGGTGCTGGTCGCCATCGCGGCGGCCGGGCTGTGCCACAGCGATCTGTCGGTGGTGGACGGCACCATCCCGTTCCCGGTACCGGTGGTGCTGGGCCATGAAGGCGCCGGTGTCGTGGAGGCGGTGGGTACGGGCGTCACCCATGTCGCGCCCGGTGACCACGTGGCCCTGTCCACGCTCGCCAACTGCGGGACGTGCGCGGAATGCGACCGGGGACGGCCCACCATGTGCCGGCAGGCGATCGGGCGCCCGGCGAAGCCGTTCACGCGGGGCGGTGACCCGGTGCACCAGTTCGCCGCCAACTCGGCCTTCGCGGAACGCACGGTCGTCAAGGCCGTGCAGGCCGTGCGCATCCCCCGGGACATCCCGCTGTCCTCCGCCGCGCTGATCGGGTGCGGGGTGCTCACCGGGGTCGGCGCGGTCCTGAACCGGGCCCGGGTGGAGCAGGGGGACAGCGTGGTCGTGATCGGCACGGGCGGGATCGGGCTGAACGTCATCCAGGGCGCGCGGCTCGCCGGCGCCCTCGCCGTCGTGGCCGTGGACGCCAGTCCCGCCAAGGAGGCCGTGGCCCGGCAGTTCGGCGCCACCGACTTCCTGACCTCGGCGGACGGCGTGCGGGACCTGCTGCCGACGGGGGCCGACCACGTCTTCGAGTGCGTGGGCCGGGTGGAGCTGATCCGCCAGGCAGTCGACCTGCTCGACCGGGGCGGCCAGGCGATCCTGCTCGGCGTGCCCCCGGCCACGGCCGAGGCGTCCTTCCTGGTCTCCTCCCTGTACCTGGACAAGTCGATCCTCGGCTGCCGGTACGGCTCCTCGCGCCCCCAGCGGGACATCGCGCTGTACGCCGAGCTGTACCGCCGAGGACGGCTGATGCTGGACGAGTTGGTGACGGAGGTGTACCCGGTGGAGGACTTCGAGAAGGCCCGGGCGGAGGCGGAGGCGGGCCGGGTGGCACGGGCGGTGCTGACGTTCTGAGTCCCCCTCAGGCGCCCTCGGGGGAAGTTGTCCACAGGCCCGGGAAAAGGGGCCGGCGCCGGCCGAGGCCGGGCTGCTCCGGTCCGGCGCGGTGCTCACCCGGGACCTGTCCCTGCGCGAGGTGCTCCCGCCGGAAGCCCTGGCCGCCGGCTACTCGGTCATGTACGCGGCCGTGGGCGCCGGTTACGCGGCGACGGGCTCGCTCGCCGGCGCCCTGCTGCCGCGCACCGCGCCCTCCACGGCGATCCTGGCCGGGGTGCCCCTCACCCTGCTGCTGACGGCGGTCGGCTCGTGGGGCGAGAGACGGGCCGGCCGGTCAGCGCCGGGTGCCGACACCGTCCTGCCGCTCGGCGCCGCCGCCGGTGCGGAAGGCGCGCCGGTAGGCGGTGGGCGTGACCCCGAGGGCGGCCTGTAGATGCTGGCGCATCGACTGGGCCGTGTTGAAGCCCGACTCCCGGGCCACCTGGTCCATCGACAGATCCGTGGACTCCAGCAGGTGCCGGGCGCGCTCCACGCGCTGCCGGGTGAGCCACTGGCCGGGGCTGACGCCGACCTCCTCGCGGAAGCGGCGGGTGAAGGTGCGTACCGACATGGCCTCCTGTTCGGCCAGGTCCCGCAGCTGGATCGGCTCGTGCAGCCGGCCCAGGGCCCAGGCGCGGGCGGCGGTCGTCGTGGCGACCTGGGGATCGGGGACCGGGCGGTGGATGTACTGGGCCTGGCCGCCGTCGCGGTGGGGCGGTACGACCGTGCGGCGGGCCACGTCGTTGGCGACGGCCGTGCCGAAGTCGCGGCGGACCATGTGCAGGCACAGGTCGATCCCGGCGGCGACCCCGGCCGAGGTCAGCACGTCCCCGTCGTCGATGAACAGCACGTCCGCGTCCACCTTGATCTTCGGGAACATCCGCTGGAAGCGCTCGGCGTCGGCCCAGTGCGTGGTCGCCGGGCGTCCGTCGAGGCGGCCGGCGGCGGCGAGGACGTAGACGCCGGTGCAGATGGAGGCCAGCCGGGTGCCGGGGCGGATGCGCGCGAGGGCGGCGGCCAGCTCGTCGGTGAGCCGGCCCTCGTCGTAGAGCGGGCCGCGTTCGTAGGACGCCGGGACGATCACCGTGTCGGCCGTCGCCAGCGTCTGTGGGCCGTGCGCTACGTGCACGGCGAAGTCGGCGTCGGTCTCGACCGGGCCGGGCGGCCGGGTCGAGCAGGTCACGACCTCGTACAGGGGCCTGCCCCGGGCGTCCCGGGGATAGCCGAAGATCCGGTGCGGGATGCCCAGCTCGAAGGGCAGCAGGCCGTCCAGGGCGAGGACGGCGACCCGGTGCGGCCGGAATTCCCCTGCTGCTGCGCTCGTCATGGCCCGATCATAGCGAAGGCTGTCCATCGGGCCACTCGATGCAGGAGCATGCGCACGGGAGGGTGGACGACGTGACTCAGACAACCCCAGCCGTCGCCCCCGTCCAGGTCCCGCCCGCCCGGCGCGGCCGTGTGCACCGTGCCTGGTTCGTCGCCGCCGTCACGTTCGTCACCATCACCGGCGCGGCGGCCTTCCGATCCCTGCCCGGCCTGCTCATCGACCCGCTGCACCAGGAGTTCGGCTGGTCGCGCGGCACGATCGGCGCCGCCGTCTCCGTCAACCTCGCGCTCTACGGCCTCACCGCGCCCTTCGCCGCCGCGCTGATGGACCGCTTCGGCATCCGCCGGGTCGTCGCCGCCGCGCTCACCGTGATCGCGCTCGGCTCCGGCCTGACCGTGTGGATGACGGCGGCCTGGCAGCTGCTGCTGTGCTGGGGCCTGCTGGTGGGGCTCGGCACCGGCTCCATGGCGCTGGCCTTCGCGGCGACGGTGACCAACCGGTGGTTCACCGAGCGGCGCGGTCTGGTCACCGGCATCCTCACCGCCGCCTCCGCCTCCGGCCAGCTGGTCTTCCTGCCGCTGCTGTCCTGGATCGTCGAGCGCCACGACTGGCGGCCCGCCGCGGTCACGGTCGCCCTGGCCGCGTCCGCCGTCGTCCCCTTCGTCTGGCTCCTGCTGCGCGACCACCCGGCCGACGTGGGCGTGGCACCGTACGGGGCGCGGGAGTTCGTGCCCAAGCCGCCGCCCGTCACCGGCGCCGCCCGCCGCACGCTCGGCGTCCTGTCCTCCTCCGTCCGCACCGGCACGTTCTGGCTGCTCGCCGGCACCTTCGCGATCTGCGGTGCCTCCACCAACGGGCTGGTCCAGACGCACTTCGTGCCCGCCGAGCACGACCACGGCATGCCCGTGACGACGGCGGCCTCGCTGCTCGCGGTGATCGGCGTGTTCGACGTCGTCGGCACGATCGCCTCCGGCTGGTTCACCGACCGCTTCGCACCGCGCCGCCTGCTCGCCGTCTACTACGCCCTGCGCGGCCTGTCCCTGCTGTTCCTGCCGATGCTGCTGGGCCCCGCCGTCCACCCGCCGATGCTCTTCTTCATCGTCTTCTACGGCCTCGACTGGGTCGCCACCGTCCCGCCCACCCTGGCCCTGTGCCGCGAGCAGTTCGGCGAGGACAGCGCCATCGTCTTCGGCTGGGTGCTCGCCGCCCACCAGGTCGGCGCGGCCGTCGTCGCCTACCTCGGCGGAGTCGCCCGGGACGTCTTCGGGTCCTACGACGTCGTCTGGTACGCCTCCGGCACACTGTGCGCGGCGGCGGCCCTGATGGCGCTGGTCATCCGGCGCACCACACCGGCCGCGCCGACCCCCGCCGTACCCTGAGGCGGGCGCCGCGCCCGGCCCGCCCCTCCAGCGCTTCCCCGGTCCTGCGACGGCGCCCACCCCGGGGTGCTGCGGTCAGGCCGTGGCGGGCTCGGATTCCCGGACGGAACGGGACCAGATCAGGGCTGCGGGCGCCACCATGACGAGCCCGATGGTGAGCATCAGGGTGGCTGGACTCATCAGCACGCCGGCGACGCCGCCGACCGCGAGTCCCGCGGGTACCGCCGTCAGGTTCGCGGCGCGATAGGAGGCTGTGGCCATGGGCCGTTCCCGGTCGGTGATGGCCCGGGCGCGGAACGTCTGGACTCTGACCAGGACGACACCCGAGCAGAACTCGTCCATGACGAATCCCGCGAGTACCAGCACCAGTCCACCGGTGCCGCCCAGGTACGCTCCGAGCCCGATGACCGTGTAGGCGCCGATCGCGCCGCACCCGAACAGCGAGGTTCCCCATCCGCTGCGGAGCGCTCGCGGAAGCCGGTCGGCCATATAGGCGCCGAGCACGGCGAAGAGCACCGCACAGCTGCGGATGACGCCGAACGTCGCTGCGGACAGTGGCGTCGTCCGCAGCAGCGTGATCAGGAGCACGGCCTCGATGACGCACTGCCCGAAGTTGTACGACAGGGACCAGACGGTGACCGTGCGCAGCGCCGGCGTGCGGAAGTTGACGGCCAGGCCGTCGCGCAGCGTGCTCTTCCTGGCGGGGGCGGCAGCGGCCTCCTCCGGCTCCGCGGGCGGAGTTCCCGGTTCCCCGGCCTTCTCGTCGGACGCGTCGCTGCTCGGTACGCGTACGCGCGGGATCCGCACCAGCAGCGCGCACGCGGCCAGGGCCAGCGCCGCGGCCGAGCCGAACGTGGGTGCCAGGCCGAGGGCGGCCAGGCCGATGCCGGACACGAAAGGTGCTACCGCGTCGGCGGACGACTCTGCCATGCCGAGGCGTGAGTAGATCTTCGGCAGGGCCTCGTCGGCGAAGGCCTGCGGGATCAGTACCTGGGTCGAGACCGCGGTCAGGATGGAGCCGCAGGCCAGGGAGATGTTCGCCAGGCAGAAGATGACGATCCCCACGCCGGGCGCGAAGGCCAGGCCGAGCGCCGCGAGTGCGAAGGCGACCACCCGCAGCAGCTCGGAGCCGATCATCACGGCCCGCTGGTCGAACCGTTCGACCAGTCGGGCCGTCGGACCGGCCAGCAGCACCTGTGGAGCGAAGCGGCAGATGCCGAGCAGGGCGACGATCGTCGAGTTGGCGCCGAGAGCGTCCACGGCCACGAACGGCACCGAGAACTCGACAGCGGCGATGGCGAAGAACGAGAGAAAGTTCGCCACCGGCAGCGATACCGCCAGCGAGTCGTTCTTCCTCAGTGGTGCGGTGGAGGTTGTCATCCGTTCCCGGGCTCTTCTCGGTGTTCCGTTCTCGGGCGTTCGAGTGCTCAGGCTTTCGCCAGTACACCGACGCGCAGGCACTCTGCGACGTCGGCGGCCGTGCTGTCGGTCAGCACGGAGTCCTGCTCCAGCAGGGACACGAACAGGTCCCGGCCGACCGGGACCTGGGCCCCTGCGTTGCTCAGTACGTACCGGGCGCTGTCGCCCGTCCCGAAGACCGCCATCACCGTCGCGTCCGCGCGGCGGACGGGGATCTTCCGCGGTGTGGGAGACGCGTACAGACCGTCCTCGGTGAGCAGGAACCCGATATCCGGATGGCGGGAGAAAGCCAGCGCGTCCGGCGCGGACTCGATGATCGGCTGGGCGGGCCCGTTGAAGGAGGTGTTGACCAGGACGGGGATCTGCCCCATCTCGGCGATGTGCGTGAGGATGCGGTGGATCGCGGGGTTGTCGTCGGCCGTCACCGTCTGCGCCCGCGCCGATCCGTCGGCGTGCACGATCTCCTTCAGCACGCCACGGTATTCCTCGCGCACCTCGAAGTCGTAGTTCATGAACGGCGCTTCACCGGGTCCGATGAAGTAGGTCTCCAGGTCCTCCGCGCGCACCATCGGGGCGACCGGTCGCCACGGCTGCCTCTTCTTGATCCGGTTCAGCTTGGACTGGGCGCCGTCGCAGGCGACCGGGTGGCACAGGATCGACCTGTTCCCGAGCGCCCGCGGACCGAATTCGGCCCGGCCCGCGTAGCGGACCACGATCGCCCCGTCCAGCAGCACTTCAGCGGTTCGCCGGCTCAGGTCCGCCGTCGCGGGGACAGCGCGGACGGCGTATCCCTGGTGCTCCGCCTCCTGCGGCGTGATCCGTTCGGCCGGGCGCCCCAGGAAATCGGACGTGACCTTCTCGGACACCGCGGGCAGCGTCCGGGAGGTGCGCGCCCAACCGAGGTAGGCGGCGCCGACGGAGATGCCCGCGTCGTGCGGACACGACGGCACGTACAGGTCCCGTACCTGCGGCAGCGCGCCGATGGCGGTGTTCCCCGAAAGGTTCAGGAAGACTCCGCCCGCGCAGCACAGGTCCGGTATTCCGCTCAGTTCGACGGCGTGTGCGGCATGGCTGACGATGAGGCGGTTGAACGCCTCCTGCACCGCGTGCGCGATGTCGGCGCTCTCTGCGACATCGGCGGACGCTTCCAGGATCTGCCAGCCGTTGCGCAGCCGTGGCCGGGGGCCCGGGGTGACGATGTCGTCGGCGACCAGCCGGGCGGGCCCGTCGAAGGGCAGCGCGGCCAGTGCCATCAGCTGGCCGTGGGCGTGTTCCTTGCGGAAGAGGAACCTGGCGACGTTGTCGTAGAGACTCGCCTCGCTCTGCACGAAGACGTCCGGCTGGTTGTGCGGTTCGCTGTACGCCCGTTCCAGCAGCTCGAACCGGCCCTGCCGGAACGCGTACGTGGAACGCATCTCGGTGAAGATCCGCGAGGGCGCCACGTCGCTGTAGTACGTGCGGAAGAACTCCGCGAACGGCACGTGGAAGTCCGCGCCGTCCCGCGACGACGTGCCCGCGCTGTCCGAGACCAGCACGGCCGCTTCCCGCAGGCCCGACGCGTACACCGCGGACGCCGCGTGCGCCAGGTGGTGGGACACCACCTGGTGGCGTTCGTCGAACGGATCGAAGAGATCGAAGGAGGACGACACCAGGGGTCGCTGCAGGCCCACACCGGAAGGGCCCGCGGCCTGGAAGGAGCTGACGATGACGTCGACGTCTTCCAGTGTCAGGCCGGCCGCGGTCAGCACCTCCCGGACCGGGAGCCTGTTGGTCAGCGCCTCCTGACCGTCGTACTTGCGCCGGGTGACCCGCTCCTGCTGGATCGCGGCCAGCAGGACGCCGTCCCGGACAACGGCGCAGGAAGACTCGTGTCCGCAGTGGATTCCGAGGGCGACGGTCATCGCTTGTAGTTCTCCAGCGGTGCGCCCTCGGGCATGAATCCGAACGTGAGGATGGAGACCCGCTCGTCCTGGCGGATCGGCGTGCGGCTGTGCGCCTGTGTGCCGGCCAGGAAGATGACGACCTCGCCGGGCTCCAGCTGGAACCGCTCCTTGCTGCCGTCCGCGTAGTGCATGTGCAGCGCCGAGGGCTCCGGCGTCCCCTCGGGAATGTCGTGCGCGAGCATCATCAGCACGTTCAGGGAGAAGATGTCGGTGTCGATGTGCGGGATGATGCCCTGGCCGGCGTCGCGGTAGTAGAGATAGCTCGCCACACCGGTCGCCTCCGCCTTCGGTACGACCGAGGCCACCAGGTCGGCCAGTTCCCGGCTGGTCGCCAGGCTGCTGGCGATGGGGCCGCCGTAGCCGAGGTAGTGCTCGTCGTAGGGCAGCGCGGTCTTGCCGACCTCCTCCGACTCCTGGGTCAGGGACGCCAGCAGTTCGTCGGTGAGGAAGTCGGGGCGTCCCCGGTACTGCACTCCGCGCGGGTCCGGTACGTCGTAGGGGCAGAGCATCTCCAGCGCGTCGGTCACCGCCTCGCGGCCCGGTGCCGCCTCGACCCCGGTCGCGGCCACCAGGCGGCCGGCGGACAGGCCCAGGATCAGCTTCAGATTCGCCTGCTCAGCGGGCGAGAGCCGCTCGTGCAGACCGGCGAGGCGTCGTCCCATGGTCGACGTGTCACTCATGTGTTCCCCCAAGGGTGCGGTAGCCGAAGGACACCAGGCGGATCGCCTCGTCCGCGACGGTCCTGGTGCGCTGGTGCGTGACACTGTCCGCGAAGAAGACCAGGGACTCCCCCGCCCGCAGATGGAAGTGCATCGCTTCCTGACCCGGCGGATGAAGGATGAGTTCGGACCGTTGCTCGCTGCTCGCCCGGTGTTCGAGCATGGTGAGGATGTTCAGGGAGAACTCGTCCTTGTCGACGTGCGGATCGATTCCGAGTCCGGGCTCGTCGTAGTACAGGTAGTTCGCCCTGCGCGTCGGTGCGACGGGACCGACGTTCTCGTTGAGGAATGCGCGGATGGGCTGAGAGATGGAGATCTCTCTGGCCACGGAGGCGCTGGAGGCCACGTAGTGGTCGAGGAAGCGCTCGGCGATGGGGCGGCAGGCGCGTGATTCCCGGTCCAGTGCGGCGAGGTCCTCGTCGGACAGGAAAGGTGCACGGCCGTAGAACACGACCCCGGTAGGGAATTTCTCCCGCGCCCCCGCAAGGAGCTTCGGCAGTGATTGCTGTGTCGCGCCGAGGGCGGTCTCCCGCATTTCTTCCGATATTTTTTCAGCATGGCCGCTGAGCACACCGCCAGCGGCCATGCTCAGGAGGAATTTCAGGTTCTCCCGTTCTGCGGCGGTCAGATCCGTCGACAGCTGAGACAACCGCTGTGCCAATGCCGAAGCTTCTTCCGCAGACGCCATATTTCGATCCCCTGACCTTCCCCTGTACTTACTGACAGTGCTTACGGCGAGCGCCCGCCCGCCGGCGAGTGCTTACTCCCCGGAGAATCCCAGCTGTCCGGGAAGGTCGATCAGACCCATGCGGATCTCCGGCGTGGCGGCGGCCGAAATCGGCTTCGCGAAGATGAACAGCGCCTCCTCGTTGCCCTTCTGCAGCTCACGAAGGTGCATGCTGGCCGAGGTCACGATGGAGCTGAGCACGGCGCGCTCGTCGACGGTGAGTTCCGCGGACAGCTGCCCGAGCTTGTCGGCGAGCGTGGGGAGCGCGGCTTCCAGCGCCGCCGCGTCCAGCTCGGCGTCGAGCAGAAGGTCCGGGTTGGTGGTGGATTCGGTGGTCGCTTCGGTGGTGACTTCGGTTTCGTTCGCCATGCTCTTGTCTCCTTTTATTCGGGCATCACGCCCATTTTTTTCTTGCTCGTACGACGATGAATGAAGCTAACAGCGCAAAACCGTTTCCTCTAGAGGGCCGCAAAATGGCCGAGTTCACAAGTGGCCGACCATGCATTGTTGCCAACCGAAGCTAGGATGGCTCCATGCCCGAAAAAAATTCCTGGCCGATCGCCGCTTCGCTCCAGGGTGAGCGTTTGCAGTTGGAACCATTGACGATTGAGCATGCTGAAGAGGCGGTGGAAATCCTCAACGATCAGCGTTTGCACGAGTGGATCGGTGGTGCTCCGCCCAGCCGTGAGGAACTGGAGCAGCGCTATCGGAGGCAGGTGGCCGGCCACTCGCCCGACGGGCGGCAGGGTTGGCTGAATTGGATGCTTCGGGAGAGGGCCGGCGGGCAGCTGGTCGGAACAGTGCAGGCAACGCTCTACAGGCCCTGCCCGGACCGCGTCGAAGCGGAGCTGGCGTGGGTCGTCGGCCATGCCTTCCAGGGGGCCGGCTACGGCAAGGAAGGGGCGTCCGTCATGGCCGCGTGGCTGCGGACCCAGGGGATTTCCGGGTGCGTGGCCCATGTGCATCCCGGCCACGGAGCATCGGCCGGCATCGCGAGGGCGCTGGGTATGAAGCCGACCGACGAGATCCACGACTCCGAGGTGCTGTGGGCCGACTTCGACCCGCGCGAACGCCGTTCGGAGTGCTGAGGCCCGCGGCCTGATCGGTGACCTGTCCTTGGGTCACGTCGACCTGCCCTGTGCCGGCCGGCCCCGCGCCGGCCGGCCGGGCCGGTCCCCGCGGAGCCGCGCGAACCGCCCCCGGTGGAAGAGCAGCGGCTCCGCCGTGCCGTCCGCGTCGAGGGCGGCCACCCGTCCCACGACGATGAGGTGGTCGCCCCCGGTGTGCACGGCGTGGACGGCGCAGTCGATCCAGGCGGCGGCACCGGCGAGCCGCGGCGACCCGGAGACGGGCGCCGGGTCGTACGCCACTCCGGCGAACTTGTCGGCGCCGCTCACCGCGAAGGCCCGGCACAGCTCGTCCTGGCCGGCGCTGAGCACGTTGACGCAGAAGACGCCGGCGCGGGCGATGCGCGGCCAGGTCGTGGACGTACGGCCCACCATGAAGCAGACGAGGGGTGGTTCCAGGGAGAGGGAGGAGAAGGACTGGCAGGCGAACCCGGCGGGCCCCGGCTCACCCTGGGTCCCGGGCGCGGTGATCACGGCGACCCCACTGGCGAAGCTCCCCAGCACCCGCCGGAACTCCGCCTGCCCCACCGGCGCCGGCTCACCGTCCCGCACGCACCGCAACTCGGGCCGTGGCATGGCCTCCACGGGCCTGCCCCCCAGATACCGGACGGCGAACGCCGCCGCTCCTGCGTGTCCCATCACCCCTCCATTGAAGCTGACGGATCGTCAGATAGGAAGGGCCGGAGAGGGGTGTCAGCGCCCCCGGAACTCCGGACTCCTGCGCTCGGCGAACGCCCGTAGGCCCTCCCGGGCGTCCTCCGTCGTCATGTTGAGTTCCTGGGCCCAGGCCTCCGCGGCGAAGGCGGTGGCGCGGTCGGTGTCCAGGGAGGCGTTCACCAGGTGCTTGGTGAGGGCCAGCGCTCTGGTCGGGGCGGAGGCCAGCCGGGATGCCCAGGTGCCGGCCGTCTTCTCCAGGTCCGCGTCCGGCACGACCCGGTTGACCAGGCCCAGGCGTTCCGCCTGAGGGGCCGGGAGCGCGTCGGCGAAGAACATCAGCTCCTTCGCGCGGTGCGGGCCGATCAGACGGGGGAGGAGATAGGCGCCGCCGCCGTCGGGGACCAGGCCGCGGCGGGCGAACACCTCGATGAAGCGGGCCGATCCGGCGGCCAGGACCAGGTCACAGGCGAACGCCAGGTGCGCGCCCAGTCCGGCCGCCGTGCCGTTCACGGCGGCCAGGACCGGCTTCTCACAGTCCAGTACAGCGGAGATCAGGCGCTGCGCGCCCCGGCGCAGAACCCGGGCCACATCACCGGTGATCCGGTCGCCCGAGCCGCCCCCGCCCCGCAGGTCCGCTCCCGCGCAGAAGCCCCGGCCGGTGCCTGTGAGGACCACCGCTCGGACGGCCGGGGACGCCGACGCCTCCTCCAGCAGGTCGATGAGGCGGTCCCGCATGGCGGGGGTGAGGGCGTTCAGGGTCTCGGGGCGGTTCAGGGTGAGGTGGGCGACCCGGTCGCGGACCTCGTGCCGTACGGGCTCGTTCACCGGCACACCACCAGCGCGTCCAGCGCCACCGCGCCCTGGCCCCGGGGCAGCACCATCAGCGGGTTGATGTCCAGCTCGGCGATGTGCGAGCCGAGTTCCAGGGCCATGCGCTGGACCCGCAGGACGACCTCCACCAGCGCGTCCACGTCGGCCGGCGGGCGGCCCCGCACGCCGTCCAGCAGGGCCCGGCCGCGCAGCTCGGTGAGCATGGCGCGGGCCTGGTCCTCGCCGAAGGGCGGGACGCGGACGGCCGTGTCGTGCAGCACCTCGACCAGGATGCCGCCGAGCCCGACCGTCACCGTCGGCCCGAACAGCTCGTCGTGGGTGATCCCGGCCACCATCTCCACGCCCTGCTCGACCATCTGGCACACCAGGACGCCGTCCAGCCCGACGCCCTCGTAGCGGGCGATGTCGGTCAGCTCCCGGTAGGCGTCGCGGACCTGGCTCGCCGAGGTCAGGCCGATCTTCACCAGGCCGAGTTCGGTCTTGTGGGCGATCTGCGCGCCGGACGCCTTCATCACCACCGGGTAGCCCACCTGCCTGGCCGCCCGTACGGCCGCCGCCGCGCTGGTCACCAGCTGCTCCCGCGGCACCCGGACGCCGTACGCCCGCAGCAGCTGCTTGGCCGCGTGCTCGCTGAGCTGCCGGCCGGGCTGCATCAGGGCCTCGGCCTTGCGGAAGGAGGGGGACGGGGTGCGCGGGGCCGTGTCGAAGGGGGAGCGGTAGTCGGTCACGAAGCGGTGGTGGCCGAGCCAGGCGCGCACGGCGGTCAGGCAGTTGCCGACCGTGCGGAAGGTGGCCACGCGGGAGGAGCCGAGCAGGACGTCCCGGTACGCCGGCTCGGTGCCGGCCGGTGAGCCCCACACCACGCACACCAGTTTGTCCGTCTCCTCGGCCGCCTCGACCAGGTCCTGGACGAGCCTGTCGCTCAGCGGCGGGAACGGGCCCGTGACCGGGCAGATCAGGACGCCCACCGCCGGGTCGGCGAGCAGCGCGTCGATGATCTTCCGGCCGCGCCGGTCGCCGACCGGGTGGCCGCCGTTGTCCACCGGGTTGGCCACGCTCAGATACTCCGGTATCCACTGGTGCAGCTCGGCCTGCTTCTCCGGCGACAGCCTCGGCAGCCGGAGCCCCGCCCCGGCGGCCAGGTCGGCGACGTGCGCGCCCGTGCCGCCGGAGATGGAATAGATGGCCACGCCGTCGGCCCGGGGCGTTCGCGCCCGCGCCAGCAGGGCGGCGGTGTCCTGGAGTTCGTCCAGGGCGTCGACGCGGATCACGCCGTACTGCCGCATGGCCGCGTCCACCACGTCGTCGGCCCCGGTGAGCTTGCCGGTGTGCGAGGCGGCCGTCCGGGCGCCGGCCTCGGTGCGGCCCACCTTCACGGCGACGACCGGGACCTTGCGGCGGGCGGCGCGGTCGGCGGCCAGCAGGAAGGCGCGGCCGTCCTTGAGCCCTTCGACGTAAGCGGCGATGGCGCCGACCTCGGGCTGCTCGGCGAACCAGGAGAGGAAGTCGGCGGTCTCCAGGTCGGCCTCGTTGCCGGTGGGCGCCCAGTGCGAGAGCCGGATGCCGAGTTCCTGGAGGGCGAAGACGGGCCGGCCCTGGTGCCCGGACTGGGTGATCAGCGCGATGGCCGGCCCGGTCAGGTCGTCGCGGAAGCGTTCGAAGGCGTTGAGGTTGGTGTTCGGGCCGAGCAGCCTGAGGCCCGAGCGCCGTACCGCCTCGGCCAGCCGTTGCTGTGCCTCGGCGCCCGCCTGGCCGGTCTCCGCGAACCCGGAGGCGAAGGCGACCGCGAACTTCACCTTCGCCTCGGCGAGTTCCCCGATCAGCGGGAGCGGGTCGGCGACCAGCAGCACGGCGAGGTCGACCTGTTCGGGCAGCTCGGCGACGGAGGCCGCGCAGGGCAGGCCGAACACGGAGGGCCGGGTCGGGTGCACCGGGTGCACGCGGGCCCCGACCCGCCCGGCCCAGTCCAGCAGCTGCCGGGTGATCCCGGTGTTCGGCCGTCCCTCGGCGTCCGACGCGCCGATCACGGCGACCGACTCGGGCCGGAAGAACCGGTTCAGGTCCGGTACGTCCGCGTGGAGCGGGCGCCCGCTGACATCGAGGTCCGCCACCCGGTCGTGGACGGCGGGTCCGGGCCGCTGGTCGCCGCAGGCGATGACCCGGGCCCGGCGGGAGTCGGTGGTGAGGGTGCCGTGGGTCGATCCGAGCATCGTTCCGCCCGCCTCCTGTGAGACAGCCACCAGTACCTGACGCTCTGTCAGGTTACTGAACTGACGGTGCGTCAGGAACTGTTCGGAACGGCAAAGTTACCGCCCGGCTACCTCAGCCTCTTCGCGACCGCCTTCGCGATCCGCCCCGCGTCGATCGCCAGCTCCCGGAGCATCCCGCTGAGGGGATTGGTGAACCCGGTGAAGTACAGGCCGGGCGCCTGCGCGGGCGTACGGCCGCCGTGCACCACCGGTCTGCCCCGCCCGTCCAGCACCCCGAGATGCCCGACCAGCCCCTCCAGCGCCCGCACGTACCCGGTCGCCGCGATCACCGCGTCGGGCGATATCCGGCTGCCGTCGGCGAGGACCACCTTGCCGTCCTCGAACGCCTCCACGGCGGCCACGATCTCCACCTTGCCCGTGCGCACGGCGTCGATCAGGCCGACGTCCTGCACCGGGATCGCGCCCTGCTTCACCCTGCTGTACAGGCCGGTGTCCGGACGCGGCAGCCCGTGCGCGGTCAGGTCCGGGGTGCTGAGCCGCCCCACCGGCCCGGCGAGCCGGTCCACGAGCCACACCGGCAGCCGCCGGACCAGCACGCCCGTGTACTGGGAGGCCCAGCCGAGCGTCGACCGGCGCAGGATGTGCGGCGCCGTGCGCACCGCCAGCCGTACCCGGGCGGCCCCGCCCTCCACCAGGTCCACGGCGATCTCCGCGCCCGTGTTGCCGATGCCGACGACGAGCACGTCACGGCCCCGGTAGGGCCCGGCATCGCGGTACTCGCCCGCGTGCAGGAACTCGCCGCCGTACGACTCCCGGCCCGGCCAGCCGGGGATGCGCGGGGTGTGGTTGAAGCCGGTGGCGACGATCACCGCGCTGCCGGTCAGCTCCCGGCCTCCGGAAGCGTGCAGCAGCCAGCCGGTGCCGTCCCCGCTCCGCTCGACGCGGTGCACCTCCACCCCGGTGACGATCTCCAGCTCGTGGTGCTCGGCGTACTTCTCCAGATAGCGGACCACGTCGTCCCGGGAGACCCAGCGGCCGAACTTCCGGGGGATGGTGAGCCCGGGCAGCGAGGACAGCCCCCGGGTGGTGTGCAGGTGCAGCCGGTCGTAGTGCCGGCGCCAGGAGGCGCCCACCCGGTCGGACTTCTCCAGCACCACGGCCCGTATGCCCCGCGCCCGCAGCGCGTACGCGGCGGCGAGACCCCCGGGCCCGGCGCCGATCACATAGACCGGGCGGTCGGCGGGGGTCGGCGAGAGGGGAGCGGGGGAGGGACGGGAGGCGGCCATGAGCGGGAGCGTAATCACCCACCCGGTTGATGGGTCTCGGTCAAGACCGGAATTGGTTGCGGATTGATCACGGCTGTACGGGAAGGGTGCCCCGCCCGTGCAGGAGGGCGCCCGCACCGGGGTGGGCATCGCGACACATCTGACGTACCGTCAGATTCATGGACGCTCTATGGCTGGACGGCGCTCAGTGGCTGGCGGTGCTCCGCATCGGCCTCGGCCTGTGGTGGCTGGAGAGCTGGCGGCACAAGGACAAGAAGGCCTGGTTCGAGCAGGGCAGCGGCATCGCCTGGGCGGCGGACGTGGCCGCCGGACACCGGTGGGCCCCGGTCCGGGCGGGCTTCGACACGGTGGTGCGACCCCACCCGAAGCTGATGGCGTACGTGGTCGCCTACGCCGAACTCGCCCTGGGCCTCGGCCTGATCGCCGGCTTCCTGACCCCGGTGGCCCTGCTGGGCGGCCTGCTCCTGAACCTTCTCTACTTCGTCCTGATGATCCACGACTGGGCGGAACAGGGCCAGAACTCGATGATGGCCCTGATCTCCCTGGTCGGCTTCTTCGGGATGTCCTGGCAGACGTGGTCGCTGGACGCGGCGCTGGGCTGGTTCTGATGGACGGCCCGCGCCACGACGTACCGGAGACCGACGCCCTCACCCGCCCCTACTGGGAGGCGGCGGCACGCGGCCGGCTGCTGATCCGCCGCTGCGGCGCCTGCGGCCGGGCCCACCACTACCCCCGGGAGTTCTGCCCGTACTGCTGGAGCGAGGAGGTGACCTGGGAGGAGGCGAGCGGCCGGGCCGCGCTCTACACGTGGTCCGCGGTCCACCACAACGACCTGCCCCCGTTCAGCGGCCGCCTCCCCTACCTGGCCGCGGTGGTCGACCTGGCCGAGGGCCCGCGGATGATGACCGAACTGGTGGACTGCCCGGAGGGCGGCCTGCGGGCCGGGATGCCGCTGGAGGTGACGTTCCGGGACGGAATCCCGGTGTTCCGGGAAGCGCCGGGAAGGTGAGCCTCACGGCCACAACAACGCCCGGCTCCAGCCGAACCCGGTGCTGCGGTACTCCAGGCGTACGTGCCGCCGTTCCGCGTCCCCCTGGAAGAACTCCACCGTCTCCGGGTGCAGCCGGTACAGGGTCCAGGTCGGCGACGGCTCGCCGGGGTTGTCCCGGGCCCGCTCCCAGGCCGCCTCCGAGGCCCGCCGCAGCTCCTCCACGGAGGACAGCTCCTCGCTCTGCCGGCCGGTCAGCGCGGCGGCCAGCGCGCCCGTGGACCGCGCGTGCAGATCGGCCTGGCTCTCCTCGGCCGGCGCCGGCGTCACCGGCCCGCGCACCCGTACCTGGCGGCCGAGCACCGGCCAGTAGAAGGCGAGGGCGGCGTACGGCCGGGCGCTCAGCGCGCGGCCCTTGCGGCTCGTGGCGTGCGTGGCGAAGGCCCAGCCGTCCGCGTCGGCGCCGTGCAGCATCACGATCCGCACGTCCGGCCTGCCCTCCTCGTCCGCGGTCGCCAGCGACATGGTGTGCGGCTCCGGCTGCCCCGCCGCGACGGCCTCCGCGAACCAGTTCGTGAACAGGGCCAGCGGGGTGGGCGGGGCGGTGTCCGGGTCGAAGGGCCGCAGCTCGGTCACCTGGGCGTCCCAGACCCGCAGCGACCGGAGCAGCTCGTGAAGATCGTGCTGTGCCATGGGCCGAGTATCACCCTTGCCGGCTCGCGTCACCGGGCGGCGCAGGGCCGTATCCTCACTCCCTTCCCAGCACCACGGTCCCCGAGGAGCAGAACCACCCCCCGGTCCCGGAGGCCACACCCAGCCGGGGCAAGCCGCCGTCCCGGCCCCGGACTTGCCGCTCCCCGGCCTCCCCGCGCAGCTGCCGCACCGCCTCCACCAGCAGGAACAGCCCCCGCATGCCCGGGTGCTGGGCCGACAGCCCGCCGCCGTCCGTGTTGACCGGCAGCTGACCGCCCCGGACCAGCAGCCGGCCCTCCCCCACGAACGCGCCGCCCTCGCCCTTGGCGCAGAAACCCAGGTCCTCCAGGGTGACGAGGGTCATGTAGGTGAAGGCGTCGTAGATCTCCGCGAAGTCGATGTCCGCCGGGCTCACCCCGGCCCGCGCGAAGGCCAGCCGGCCGCTCACCGCCGCCGGGGAGACCGTGAAGTCCTGCCACTCGGACAGGGTGGCGTGGGAGACGTGCTCGCCGGTGCCGAGGACCCAGACCGGGGCCGTACGGCAGTCCCGGACGTACTCCTCGGACGCCAGCAGGACCGCCGCGCCGCCGTCCGAGCGCGGACAGCAGTGCAGCTTGGTGAAGGGGTCGGCGATCAGCGGACCGGACAGGACGTCGTCGACGGTGACCGGGGTGCGGAACATCGCCTCCGGGTTGAGGGCCGCGTTCGCCCTCGCCTGGACCGCCACCTGGGCCAGCTGCTCGATCGTCGTCCCGTACTCGATCATGTGCCGGCGGGCCGCCATCGCGTACTTGGCGATCAGCGTGTGGCCGTACGGCACCTCGAACTGGAGCGGGCCCCGGGCGCCGAAGGACAGGGTGCCCGTGCGGCGGCCCGCCTTGACGTCCGCGCGGGCCGTCGAGCCGTACACCAGCAGGACGGCGTTCGCGTGGCCCGCCGCTATCGCGTCCGCCGCGTGCGCCGCCATGACCTCCCAGGTCGAGCCGCCGACCGAGGTGGAGTCGACCCAGGTGGGCCGCAGCCCCAGGTACTCGGCGACCTCCACCGGGGCCAGCGTGCCGAGGCCGGCGGAGGCGAAACCGTCGACCACCGTGCGGTCCAGGCCCGCGTCGGCGAGGGCCCGGCGGGCCGCCTGGGCGTGCAGCGCGTACGCCGTCGCGTCGTCCACGCGACCGCAGTCGGACAGGGCCGCGCCGACCACGGCGACCTTCGTGCTCCCGCGAGCCATGAGAGGGCTCCTCCCTCTGTGCATCTCATTCCGGCCTGCCTAATATGACGGACCGTCAGACAGGGAGGGAAGGCCATGGACACGCGCCTCACCGCCGAACAGGACGAGATCCGCCGGACCCTGCGCGAGGTGCTGCGCAAACGCTGCGGCCCGGCAGAGGTGCGCTCCGCCGTCGACACGCCCGCCGGTCACGATCCCGGCCTGTGGTCGGCCCTCGCCGACCGGCTCGGCCTGCCCGGACTCGCCCTGCCCGAGCGGTACGGCGGCGTCGGCTGCTCGGTCACCGAGCTGGCCCTCGCCTGCGAGGAGACAGGACGCGCCCTGGCGCCCTCGCCGCTGCTCGCCACCTCCGTCCTCACCGCTCCGCTGGTCCTCGCCCTCGGCACCGAGGCCCAGCGCGCCGAGCTGCTGCCGCGCATCGCCGCCGGGTCCCGCACCGCCGCCCTCGCCGTCTCCGGGCCCGCGCTCGCCACCGCCCTCGCCCTGACCGGCGCGAACGACGGCTACAGCGCCGGCGGCGGACGGGCCGGCGGGGTGCAGGCGCGGCGGGCGGAGGGCAGGTGGCGGCTGTACGGGGAGGCCGGGCAGGTGCTGGACGGGCACAGCGCTCAGGTGCTGCTCCTCGCCGCGCACACCGGGGGCTTCGCCCGGTCGCGGGCCCTGCTGTTCCTGGTGGCGGACGACGCTCCTGGACTGCTCCGCGCCCGGCAGACCGCACTGGACGCCACCCGCCCGCAAGGACGCGTCCAACTACGGGACGTACCGGCCGAGTTGCTGGGGTCGGAGGAAGCGGACGTCCTCCCCGCCCTCGCCAGGACCGGGGACGCCGTCGCCACGGTGCTCGCCGCAGAGGCCGTAGGGGCGGCCGACAGCATCCTGGAGCGGACCGTGGAGTACGCCGGACAGCGCAGGCAGTTCGGACGGCCCATCGGGTCCTTCCAGGCCGTGAAGCACCGGCTGGCGGACGTGTACGTGGCGGTGCAGGCGGCACGCTCGGCCGCGTACTACGCCGCCTGGGCGGCAGGCCGGGGCGGGCGGGCCGGCGGTCTCGCGCTCGCGCAGGCTCTGGAGGCGCTGCGCCACGCCGCCGCCGAAGGCATCCAGCTGCACGGCGGCATCGGGTTCACCTGGGAACACGACGCCCACCTGTACTTCAAGCGGGCGGCCGGCGACGAGCTGCTGTTCGGGCCGGTCCACCGGCTGCGGGACCGGGCCGCGGCCGTGACGGGCCTGTTCACGGGCGGGGAGGTGGCCGTCTGATGCCCGCGGCACTCGTCGTCCGGCTCGTCCGGAAGGTGTCCTGCACCCGGCTGTTCGCCAAGGTCGCCCCGCATGTCATCCCGGCCCTCGACCGGGGCGTGCACCGGCTCACCGGGGGAAAGTTCCTGCTCAGCGCCCAGCTGCTGCCGGGCGTGATCCTCACCTCGACAGGAGCGAGGACGGGACGGCCCCGCCGGACCCCGCTGGCCTGCCTGCCCGAGGAGGAGGGCAGGACCTGGATCCTGATCGGCTCCAACTTCGGCCGCCCCGGCCATCCCGCCTGGACCCACAACCTCCTCGCCCACCCGGAGGCCTCGGTGAGCTGGAAGGGCCGGGACGTCCCGGTCTCGGCCCGGTTGCTCACGGGGGCGGAGCGGGACACCGTCTGGCAGGCACTGCTGGCGTTCTGGCCGCCGTACGCCACGTATCAGGCGCGCGTGGAGCGGGAGATCCGGCTGTTCCGGCTCACCGGAAACCCGGACTAGAACGTCGCCAGCCTCTCCACCAGCAAGAACGCGCCGATGCCGAGCATCGCCGCGCCCGACGTGCGGGTCACCGCCCGGGCCGCTGCCGGGCGGGCCCCGAGGAGGGTACGGGCGAGGGTGCCGACGGTGAGGTAGACGGCCGCGCAGCAGGCCATGTGGAGGAGGCCGAGCGCCGCCGTCTGCGCGGGTACGGGGAGACGGGCGCCCCGGAGGGTGAGGAACTGGGGGAGCACGGAGAGGTACAGCAGCAGGCCCTTGGGGTTCAGGCCGCTGATCGTCGCGCCGCGCAGGAACAGGCGGCCGTCGGGCGTCGCCGTGGTGTCCGCGTCCGGGACCGCCGGGTGGCGCAGGACGCCCCAGCCCAGCCACAGCAGGTAGCCCGCGCCGGCCGCCGTCAGGGCCGTCAGCAGCCGGGGCGAGCCCGCCACCAGCACCGCCAGGCCCGCGGTCGCCAGGGCGGTGTGCAGGGCGTAGCCGCAGACCAGGCCCGCCACCGCGCGGGGGACCGAGCCGTTGCGCAGGGCGGTCGCGATGACGTACGCCCAGTCGGCGCCCGGTACGCACACCAGCAGCAGGTCCACGACGAGGAAGGAGAAGAGCAGTCCTGAGTCCATGCCGGGGACATTAGGCGCGAATGTCCCGAAAGTGTTCCCGAAGTTTTCCCATGATCGCGCGTTCTGCGCAAATATCTTCCTCATGGACGACGTAGACCGGAAGATCCTTGCCGAGCTGCAGCAGGACGGGCGGCTGACCGTGACCGAGCTGGCCGCCCGGGTGCGGCTCAGTGTCTCGCCCTGCCACCGGCGGCTGCGCGAGCTGGAGCGGTCCGGCGCCATCCAGGGCTACCGCGCGAGGGTGGACCCGGCCTCGCTCGGCCTGAACTTCGAGGCGCTGGTCTTCGTCTCCATGCGCCAGGAGGACCGGGACACGGTCGCCGAGTTCGAGCGGGCGGTCAGCGAGCTGGAGCATGTGCTGGACGCCCAGCGGCTGTTCGGCGAGCCGGACTATCTGCTTCGGGTGGCCACCGCCGACCTGGCCGCCTTCCAGCGGCTGTACGACGAGCGGCTGGCGACGCTGCCGGGGGTGCAGCGGCTCACGTCGACGCTCGTGATGAAACACGTGGTCCGGGACCGGCCGTTGCCGGCGTAGACGGCAGGCGGTGGCTCACCGTGTGAACCACCGCCTGCCAGACAGGACTTGGACCCCGACAACGGGTGCGTGCTTACTTGGACGGCTTCCTGCCCGTCACACCCAGGTACACCAACAACGCCAGATTGGGCTTGAGTTCGGCCTGTTTCACGCCCCAGGACGAGAAGCCCTTCTGGTGGGCCGCCACCGCCGCGAGCATCGCGACCAGCGAGCCGGCCACCGCGGCCGGGTTCACGTCCTTGTCGATCCGGCCCTTGGACTGCAGTTCCGCGATGGAGTCCGCCAGGGAGTTGGTGACCGAGTTGAGGATCTTCATGCGGATCTTGTAGAACCGTTTGTCCCCCTCGGCGGCGCCGAGGTCGACCACCCGCAGGATCGCGTCGTGCCTGCGCCAGAACTCCAGGAACCCGTCCACGAGTTCCTGCGCCGTCTGCCAGCCCGACTTGCCGGTCCAGGTGCGTCCTTCGAGGAGTTCGGTCAGTCCCGCGCCCTCGGCCGCCATCCGCTCGGCGATCTCCAGGACGGCGCCTTCGACGTCCGGGAAGTACTGGTAGAAGGTCGCGGGCGAAGTGCCCGCCTTCCGGGCGACATCGATGACCTTGACGTCCCGGTACGGGGAGGAGCTGAGCATCTCGCTGAGGCAGTCGAGCAGCTTCTGCCGGGTCGCCTGCCCACGCCGGCCGGCCACGCGGCCGTCGACGGTACGCACTTGTCCTGTCATGCCGTCAGCTTACCGAGGGGTGATCGGAGCGCGATTCGGCCGACTGCAAATGGGGTGCACGGGGGCAACGGGGGTGGTGTGCCTGGTCTGCGCGGTGCGCGCGGCCCGGTTACTTTGACGACATGGCCGAAAACAGGGCATCCACGAACGAAGAGACATACGGGGAGGGCGTCCCCTGCTGGGTGGACGCCCAGCTGCCCGACGTCGAGGCGGGCAAGCGGTTCTACGGTGAGCTTTTCGGGTGGACCTTCGAGGAGGCGTACGGCTCCTCCGTGTGGGCCCGGCTGGACGGCGACCCCGTCGCCTCGCTGGCTCCGAAGACGGACGGCCGGATGCCCACGGTCTGGACCGTCTCCTTCGCCACCGCGGACGCCGAGGCCCTCGGCCGGCGGATCACGGCGGCCGGCGGGCAGCTGGTCATGGCCCCGTTCGCGGTGGGCGACCTGGGCGTCGCCGCCCTGGCCGCCGACCCCGAGGGCGCGGTCTTCGGCCTGTGGCAGCCCGGCACCCATCGCGGCTTCGGGCGGCGGCGCGAGCCGAACACCTTCGTCTGGGCCGAGCTGTACACCCGGGACACCGCCGCGGCCAACGCCTTCTACGGCGGTCTCTTCCACGACGCCCTGTTCGGCACCGACGCCGAGCCCGACTTCGGCCGCGCCGAGGTCACCGACGTCTTCCCGGCCGAGATGCCCCCGCACTTCCTCGTCCACTTCCGGGTCACGGACCTGGCGGACGCCCTCGGGGCCGTGCACCGGCTCGGCGGGCGGGTGCAGGCGTCACCCTTCGGGACGTCGTACGGAGTGGTGGCCGTCGTCACCGACAATCAAGGGGCGTCGTTCGCACTGCTCCAGCGCTGATGCGCCCACTTTGGGATGTTTCAGCGTGAGACACCCTGATTGTCACCGGGTTCGCAACCAGCCGCCCGGCCAGGAAGAATCGGGGTGCGTGCCGCCATGGCGGTGCGGTGGTGAGACGCTGCACTTCGGTCGCGTACCTATGGAGAGTGGCGCGGCTCGTACGGGGAGGTGGCAGGCAGTGGTGGATCAGCTGACGCAGCACGATCCGCGGCGGATCGGGCCGTTCGAGGTGCTGGGCCGGCTGGGCGCCGGCGGCATGGGGCTGGTCTATCTCGCGCGCTCGGCGTCGGGCCGGCGCGTGGCGATCAAGACGGTGCGCACCGAGCTGGCCGAGGACCAGCTCTTCCGCGTCCGCTTCACCCGCGAGGTGGAGGCGGCCCGCGCGGTCTCCGGCTTCTACACCGCGGCCGTGGTCGACGCGGACCCGCGCGCCGCCGTGCCCTGGCTGGCCACCGCCTACGTCCCCGCGCCCTCGCTCGAGGAAATAGTGAACGACTGCGGGCCGCTCCCGGCCCAGGCCGTGCGCTGGCTCGCGGCCGGCGTCGCGGAGGCCCTGCAGTCCATCCACGGCGCCGGGCTGGTCCACCGCGACCTCAAGCCCTCCAACGTGCTCGTGGTCGAGGACGGCCCCCGCGTGATCGACTTCGGTATCGCCTCCGGGGTCTCGAACACCCGTCTGACGATGACGAACGTCGCCGTCGGCACCCCCGCCTACATGTCCCCGGAGCAGGCCAAGGACTCCCGCAGCGTCACCGGCGCCAGCGACGTCTTCTCCCTCGGCTCCACCCTCGTCTTCGCGGCCACCGGCCACCCGCCCTTCCACGGCGCCAACCCGGTCGAGACCGTCTTCATGCTGCTGCGCGAAGGCCCGGACCTCACCGGCCTGCCGGACGAACTGCGCCCGCTGATCGAGGCCTGCATGCAGATGGAGGCCACCGCCCGGCCCACCCCGGCCGACCTCCAGGCCCAGCTCGCCCCGCACCTCTTCGGGTCCGGATCCGACGACAGCGGCACCGCCTCCGCCTGGCTGCCGGAGAAGGCGGTCGCCCTCATCGAGGCCCGCCGCGGCGGACGCCCCGCCGCCAAGCCCGCCCCGGCCCCGGCCGGCGGCCCGCGCAGCGGCGGCCGGCAGGCCGTGCCCCCGCCGCCGCCGTACGACCCGCCGGTCCCGGCGCCCGCGAGCGCTGCGGTGTCCGTCCCGACAGGGGCCCCCGACACCGGCCCGGTCCGGCTGGCCGGCGCCCCGGTGCCCATCGGCCCCGGCCCCCGGGTCGCCGACGCCCGCGCCGCCGCCGTCAAGGCGCCCCCGCCCGAGGCCGGCCTGGTGGCGAGCTGGTCCCGGCCCCGCCCCGGCCTGGCCGGCGCCGACCCCGCCGTACCGCCCGTGCCGCCGCAGCCCCCGGAGACGGCGGCGGGCTGGCGCCCCTGGCGGTTCCGCATGTCCAACGACGTGTGGGGCACCCCCTCCGTCGACGGCGACCTGGTCTACGTCACCTCCTTCGAGGTGCACGCCCTGGACGTGGCCACCGGCCGCCGCCGCTTCAAGACCCGGGACGTCGCCTGGTCCATGGCGGTGGCGGACGGCCGTATCCACGCCTCCGACGGCCCCACCCTGTTCGCCCTGGACGCCCGCGAGGGCACCGACCTGTGGCGGCTGTCCACGGACGCCTGGGTGTACTCCCTCAAGGCCGACCGCGGCACGGTCGTCACCGGCACCCGCGGCGGCGGCGTCCAGGCCTGGGAGGCGGCGAGCGGGCAGAAGCTGTGGGAGATCACCGGCTGCCAGAGCGACTTCGAGTCCCCGGAGGCGGGCGCGGTCGTGCACGACGGCACGGTCTACGTCTGGCAGGACGCCCGGCTGCGCGCCCTGGAGGCCCGCACCGGCGAGGAGCGCTGGTCGTACCCCATCGGCGACGCGGCCTCCTGCGGTGGCGTCCCGGTCCGGCTGGCCCCGGCCCCCGACGGCTGCGTCTACGTCTCCGCGGGCACCCGCGTGCTCGCCATCGAGGCGGTGAGCGGCATGGTCCGCTGGCACTTCGAGGCCCCGGCGGTCTTCCTGAGCCCGCCGGCCTTCGCCCCGGGCCCGGCCGTCACCGGCGGCGGCGTCTACCTCGCCGACTACCTCGGCACGGTCTACGCCCTCGACGCCGCCGACGGCCGCGACCGCTGGCGCATCGCCACCGAGGCCCGCTCCTCCGTCGAGCCGGTCCTGGTGGCCGCCGGGCACGTGCACGTCGGCAGCGGCAAGGGCCTCTACACCCTCGACGCGGTCACCGGCACCCCCAAGTGGCGCTTCCAGGCGGGCGGCGACGTCGTGGGCGCGCCCGCGGTGGCGGAGGGCCGCATCCATTTCGGCTCCACCGACCACCTGCTGTACACCCTGAAGGCCGACGACGGGCGCCTGCGCTGGAAGCTGGCGACCGGCGGCGAGATCACCGGCTCCCCGGTGGTCAAGGACGGCGTGGTGTACGCGTGCAGCAAGGACCGGTGCGTCTACGCGTTGGACGCGGAGAAGGGCACGGGCACCGCGCGGACCGCCTGAGCGGGAGACGGCCGTCGTACCGGTTACACGGAAGGGCCTGGGACGGCGGCCGTCGTCGCGGGGGAGCGGCGTGGCGTCCACCGCTCTCAGGGCAGAGGCTACGCCGGGTACCCGGCGGTCGCCACACAGTGACATGCCCGTGACAGGCATCCCCTAGAGTGCTCGGCATGCATCGACGGGGACACATGCTCAGACTGACGGCGGTATCGGTCCTGGTCGTCCTGGCGCTGACCGGATTCAAGAGCCGCGGCCACGGACACAGCGGCGGCAGCGGCGGTGGCGGGTGCAGCAGCTCCAGCCAGGACCACGACAGCTCCTCGTCCACGTCGTCGGGCGGCGGCTACGGCTCGGGCACACACCACGACTACGACGATGACGACGACTACTCCGGCGGCACCTCCGGCACCTCGTCCGGCGGATCGACCCCCTCCGAACACCAGGACGGCACGGCACGGCTGGTGAGCTGCGCGACGGTGAAGAAGCCCTACGCGACCATCGAGGTCACCAACCCGAACGCCGCCGACAGCAGCTTCGACGTCCACATCACCTTCGAGGACGCGGACGACATGACCGTCAACGGCACCATCAAGGAGGTCAGTGTGCCCGCGAGCGGCACGAAGACCATCCGGGTGCCGGTGGACAACGCCGAGGAGAACGCCCCGGAGGTCGACCACTGCGACCTGGACCCGGTCGCCTCCTACAACTGGTGAACCTCACCGTGTCCTGAAGTCCGCGCGGCGGGCGGCGAACAGCTCCGCCTGCCGCGCGCCCGGCAGATTCCCCAGCGAGATCAGATGCGGCGCCTGCGCGAACGCCTGGGCGAGAGAGGCCTCCCGGGCCGCCCACAACGCCCGCACGGTCCCCTGCACGGCCTCGGCCGGATACCCCGCGATGACGGCGGCGCACTCGATGGCCACCGCCGACGCCCCGCCCGCCTCGGCGACTTCGCAGACCAGACCGACCTCGTACGCCCGCCGGGCCGACAGCCGCTCGGCGCTGCCCATGAGCGCCATCCGCGCGACCTCGCCGTACGGCATGCGCTGCGCCATGAGCATCGACTCGTAGGCGCTGACCATCCCGTAGGTGGTGTGCGGGTCGAAGAAGGCGGCGCCGGCCCCGGCGACGACGAACTCGCACTCCCCGAGCAGATAGAAGGCACCCCCGCAGGCCATCCCCTCCACCGCGGCGACGACCGGCTTCCACAGCCCGTTCGCCTTCGGCCCCACGCCCAGCAGCGGATCGTCCTGCATGTACGGAGAGTCGGGCTGCGGCACGACGGCGCCCCGGTCGATGCCCGTACAGAACGCCCGCTCCCCGCTCCCGGTGAGCACGACGGCCCGCACCGCGTCGTCGAACCGCAACTGGCGCCAGACACCGCGCAGTTCCCGGACCATGTCCAGGTCGATGGCGTTGAGCCGCTCCGGCCGGTTCAGCGTGACGACGGCGACCCCCGCGCCTTCGTCCACGTCGAGCAGGACCGTGTTCACACGAGCACCCACTGCGGCAGCCCCCCGGAGAAGACCGCCCGCACCCGGGCGCCGATCCGCAGGCACGCCGGATCGAGGGAGTCCAGCGGGGCCCCGGCCCGCGCCACCACGTTCCCCACGAGCCGTATCCGCGGGGCCTCCTCCAGCTCCACGACGACCACGTTGTACGGCGCCTGCTCCGCGTAGTCGGGCAGCAGCGGCGGATGGGGCACGACGTACGACCACACGCGCCCGCGCCCCGACACCGGCCGCCACTCGCTCGCGAACGACCGGCAGTGCGGGCAGCAGGGCCGGGGCGGGAAGCGAAGCTCACCGCAGTCGGCGCACGCCTGGACGCGCAGCTCTCCGCGGGCCGCGTACTCCCAGAACGGGGCGCCGTCGGTGTCGGTGACGGGACTCAGCATGGCGGTCAGCTCCTGAGGAGGAGAGCGGAGGTGGGGACGCCTTCACCGGCCGTGACCAGGCAGGTCGCGGCGCCCGGAACCTGGGCGGTACTGGTGCCGCGCAGCTGCTTGACGCCCTCGTTGACGAGGTTGAAGCCGTGCACGTAGGCCTCGCTGAGCCCGCCCCCGCCGGTGTTGATCGGCAGCCGCCCGCCGGTCTCCAGGGCCCCCTGCTCGGTGAAGGCGCCGCCCTCGCCCCGCCCGCAGAAGCCGTAGCCCTCCAGGGACAGCGGGATCAGCGCGGTGAAGGCGTCGTAGATCTGCGCGACGTCGATGTCCTCCGGCGTGAGGTCGGCGTGCTTCCACAGGTGCCGGGCGGCGGTCCAGGCGGGGCCGGTCAGGGGGTCGTCGTTCCAGTAGTTGACCATGCCGTGGTGCTGGGCGGGCAGCCCCTGCGCGGCGGCATGGACGTACACGGGCCGCTGCCGGCAGTCCCGGGCGCGCTCCTTGCTCACCACCACACAGGCGAGGGCGCCGTCCGTCTCCAGGCAGTTGTCGTAGAGGCACAGCGGCTCACTGATCCACCGCGAGGTCATGTACATCTCGCGCGTCAGCGGCCGTTCGTACATGACGGCGGCGGGGTTCTGGTTGGCCCGGTTCCGGCAGGCCAGCGCCACATTGAACAGATGATCGCGCGTCACGCCGTACTCGTGCATGTACCGCCGGGCCAGCATGGCGATCTCGTCGGCGGGGCGGAGGAGACCGAAGGGGCGGGTCCACTGGGCAGGAGTGGGCAGCTGCACGGCCGTGTCGGTCCAGGGCCGGGGCCCGCTCCCCCTCTTCCTGGACCGCCACGCGACCCCCACGGTGGCCTGCCCGGAGGCGATGGCGGCGGCGAGATGAGCGACGGTCGCACAGGAGCCGCCCCCTCCGTACCCCACCTTGCTGAAGAAGGTCAGATCCCCGAATCCGACGGCCTTCGCGAGCTCCACCTCATCGGTCTCCTCCATGGTGTAGGAGGCGAGCGCGTCGACCTCGCCGGGCGCGATCCCCGCGTCGTCGAGCGCGGCGAGCACGGCCCGGCAGGCGAGCGTCTTCTCGTCCTCGGCCAACTGCCGGGCGAACGCGGTCTGCCCGATCCCGACGATGGCGGCGGCGTCCTTGACCCCTGCTCCTGCCACGGTGGGCACCCCCTCTCCTGACAGTCAGTCAGATTACCGCTAACCTGACGATCCGTCAGCTAGGTGTGCTCCTGGGGGAGGCCGGTCCATGACCCCATGGGAAACCATCCCGGAACTGGTGCGGTCGGCGGCCGAGCGGTACGCGGACACCGAGGCCGTGGTCGAGGGCCGCACGAGGATCACGTACGCCGAACTCGGCGCCCGCGTCGAACGCGCGGCGGCGGCCTGCCTGGCGAGCGGCGTGCAGGTGGGCGACCGGGTCGCCGTCTGGGCCCCCAACACCCTGGACTGGATCGTCGCGGCCCTCGGCGCGGTCTCGGCGGGCGCGGTCCTGGTACCGCTGAACACCCGCTTCAAGGGGGCGGAGGCGACGGACGTCCTGCGCCGCAGCGGGGCGAGGCTGCTGTTCGTGACGGGGACGTTCCTCGGCACGTCGTACGTGGCGTCGCTGAGACGGGCGGCGGGGGCGGCCGGCGCCGGGGGACCGGCCGGAGGGCGCCCGCTCCCCGCTCTGCCGACCCTGGACCGGGTGGTGGTCCTCTCGGACGACGCACCGCCCGACTTCGAGACGTGGAAGAACTTCCTCGCGGCGGGCGAGGGCGTGGCGGGGCCGGACGTGCTGGCCCGCGAACGTGAGCTGACTGGCTCGACCCTCTCGGACATCGTCTTCACGTCCGGTACGACGGGCCGCCCCAAGGGCGCGATGATCACGCACGGCCAGACCCTGCGCGCGTACGAAACCTGGGCGGACCTGGCCGGCCTGCGCCGGTCCGACCGCTACCTGATCATCAACCCCTTCTTCCACACCTTCGGCTACAAGGCCGGAGTGCTCGCCTGCCTGATGCGCGGGGCGACGATGATCCCGCAGCCGGTGTTCAGCGTGGACACGGCCCTGGCGAACATCACGGCGGAACGCGTGTCGGTCCTGCCGGGCCCGCCGACCCTGCACCAGCAGCTCCTCGACCACCCCACCCGGGACGCCCACGACCTCTCCAGCTTGCGCCTGGTGGTGACGGGAGCCGCGGTGGTCCCGCTCAGCCTGGTGGAACGCCTGCGCGAGGAACTCGGCGTCGGGACGGTCCTGACGGCGTACGGCCTCTCGGAAGCCACCGGAATCGTCACCATGTGCCGCCGCGACGACGCCCCCACGGTGATCGCCTCCACCTCCGGCCGCCCGATCCCCGGCACGGAGGTGAAAGTGACCGCGCCTTCCGGCACCCCTGGGGAGGTACTGGTCCGGGGCTTCAACGTCATGCGGGGCTACTACGAGGACCCCGAGGCCACCTCCGAGGCGATCACCGCGGACGGCTGGCTGCGCACGGGCGACGTCGGCGTCCTGGACGAGGCGGGCAACCTGCGCATCACGGACCGCCTGAAGGACATGTTCATCGTCGGCGGCTTCAACGCGTACCCGGCGGAGATAGAGCAAGTGCTGTGCGCCCACCCGGACGTGACGGACGCGGCGGTCATCGGCGTCCCGGACCCCCGCCTGGGCGAGGTGGCCAAGGCCTTCGTCGTACGCCGCCCGGGGTCGCCGCTGACCTCGGACGACCTGATCGCCTGGTCCCGCCGGGAGATGGCGAACTACAAGGTGCCGAGGTCGGTGGAGTTCGTACCGACCCTGCCGCGCAACGCGAGCGGAAAGGTACTGAAGGAGGAGCTGAGGGAGCTGGGGGAGCTGAGGGGGAGGGGGTGACCTGCCCCGGCGCTGAAAGGGTCGCTGTGGGCTGAACCCGGCCGCCCGCTTCTTTGGCCAGTGTCGTGCTTCCGCGAGCCGAGTAAAGGGCGCTGCGCGTCGCCTTCGGCGATGGGCCTCCGGCCCACCCTTGACTCGGCTCGCTCCAGCACGAGGGAGAAGCGAGCGGGCGGCCGGGGCAAAGTGGGCGCCTACCGGTGCGGGCCCGTGGGCGAGCCGGGTCCGCCCCCGGCGCTAGGGGTACGCGGTCGCGTCTCGCCTGCACGCCGGGTGGGTTCGGCGGCTTGGGGTGGGTGGGGGGTGCGCGGTCGCGTCTCGCCTGCACGCCGGGTGGGTTTGGCGGCTTGCGGTGGGTGGTGGGAGGGAGGGGAGGGGCTGGCGTCCCATGAGCCCCTGGGGTCACAGGGGCCCGGTGATTGGCGGATTTGGGCCACCCCCGGCGGACCTCCCGCCACCTGACCTATCCCGCCTCTTGGCCCAATCGCGCCAATCACCCTTTGGCACCCTCTGGAGGGGCGAGGTGAGGCCCTCGGGGAGTCCCGGGACTCCCTGGATTCCCGGCATGAGCCGCAGCCGCCGATCCCATCCGGCGTGCTGGCGAGGCGAGACCGCGCCCCGTCCACTCATGGTTCGCCGCTTAGCCCTCCCGGCGTGCTGGCGAGGCGCGTTCGCGCGTCCCTCGCCGACGATGCGGACTCAGCCAACCCGAGGGCCCGTTACCGCTGGGGCCACCGTCTCTTCGGGTCGCTCGCTCGCTTCTTCCTCGTGCTGGAGCGGGCCGGGTCAAGGGTGGGCCGGAGGCCCATCGCCGAAGGCGACGCGGAACGCGCCCTTGAGGCGGGCCGTGGAAGCACGACACTGGCCGAGAAGCGAGCGGCCCAACGGTCACTTGGAATCGCCGGTCAGAGAAGCCAGCGTGGCCCTGATCTCCGCGACCATGTACGCAGGCCGCCGGAAAACGTCCTCGGCGCTGAAGCGGAGGAGGCTGCGGATCTCGGGGCAGCGGAGGAGCTGGTTGAAGCGGTCGATGTCCCTGCGGTGGGCTTCACGGGTGCCGTGGTAGGCGTACCCTTCGATCTCCACCGCGAGCCCTGCCGCCCGGAAGAGGAAGTCGACGACGCGGCGACTGCCGTCCGGTGTGCGCAGCTCGGCTTGGCTCTCGGGGTGCAGACCGGCGTCGTACATGCGCAGCCGGGCGACCGTCTCGGCAGGGGAGCCGGCGAGCGGGTCGGCCAGCCGGAGCCAGTTCAGGGCCCGGACCGACCCCTGCGAGGCCTTTCCCAGCGCGGCGGCGATCTCGTCCAACCGGACCAGCGGTGCGCGTCGGACTCGCCCGACCCTGCGGTACGTCAGGGCCGAGTCCACGGCGACGATCGCCGGGTCTCGCGGGCCGCGGCGGAGAAGGTCGGCGCACGTGCGGGTCGGGGTGGTGAGCCGTAGCCCCTGCCTTTCCACCACGTCACTTCTGCCGAGCGGCAGCCGGTGCACGCGCACGCCGCTGCCCAGGCGGTGCATGCTGAGGTGCGGGTCGATGAAGTCCAGCGGCGCCTTACGGCCACCGCCGAGCAGCTCGATGCGCCAGAGGGCAGCAGCCGAACCGTGGCTCACGACGAACCGTGGTACGCGGAGTTGGACGGCCCGGAGGTGCGTGAACAGGTCGGGGTCGCGCCCCGGTTCGGCCCAGGCGCCGTGCCGGAGCTGCGTCCAGCCCTCCGCTCGCAGCGCGCGCGTCAGGCTACGCCTGGGCCAGCCGGCCGCTACGGCACGTGAGGTGAGGAGGACGCCTCTGTCCGCCAGCGCCCTCAAGTCCGTCCGCTCCACACGGGCAAGATCGCAGAAACCGTGACCTGCCGCTTGGCCTGTGGATAACCGGGGTGGGGTCAGCCCTTCAGGGAGCCGAGGAAGGCGCTCCAGGCGAGGGGGCGGAACAGGAGTACGGGGCCGTCCTGGAGGTTCTTGGAGTCGCGGACGGGGATGACGCGGGGTACTCCGTGGGCGACTTCCACGCAGTCGGCACCTTCTCCGTTGCTGTAGCTGCTCTTGCGCCAGGTGACGGAACTCAGGTCAATCCCCGTGCTGCGCTTCATGTCTGTAGTTCCTCGCTGCTTCTTCGATCAGGGACAGGGACGCCTCAGGCGGAAGTGCGACGGCCCTGAGCAGATCGTAAGAGCTCCGGTACCTCTTCACGAGGGCCGGATAGTCGACAATCTGCCCGTCGAAGTTACTCTCCGTCCACACCAGCGGGGGCGCGTCAGGGAAGGTCATGATCTTGGCCATGCCGTACATGAGCGGGTGCGCGGCGGTTGTTTGCGGGACGACCTGGAAAACGCTGTCCGTGGACTGGACCACGTCGAGGATGTGTTCCAACTGCTCGGCCATCTTCTCCGGGGGGAGCAGCGGATTCCGGATGACCGCCTCGTGGAGGATCGCCCAGTAGGCAGGGCGGTCCGCGCGGCTCCACAGTTCCGCCCGCTTCAACCGCGCGCGGGCACGCTTCTCGATCAGCTCTTGTGACGGCAACGGCTGCACGTGGCGCATGAGCACCCGCATGTACGGCTCGGTCTGCAGAAGCCCAGGAATGACGCTGGGTGCCCACTCCTCCAGCGTCTCCGCCTGTTTCTCCAGGTCCGGCATATCCTCGAAATAGAGGGGATGCCCCGACCGCCGTGCCTTGGCGGCGTCTTCACACCGCCGCTCGAAAAACCCGTCCGTCCCCAGCACCTTGTCGACGTGCCGGGCCAGATCCACCGGCATCCGCCGCTCGCCCCGCTCGATCTGGCTCAGGAACGGCACGCCCCGGAAGCTTCCCTCCGCCAGCTGCTCCAAGGTCAGTCCCGCAAGCTCCCGCTGGTAGCGCAACTCCGCGCCGTAGAAGGAAGGGACGTTCGCCGAGGCGTCCGGGTCTTTGCGTGGGGGCATAACTCGTCACCGCCGTTTGCCACTTGCGCTTGCGCAGCCGAAACCTCTTCAAAAGGTACCGGCGTGGGCGTCACTGTGTGACTGTTTCGTCACAGAGAGCAGCAAAGGAAGGCGTACGCAACCGTGTCGTCCTCGAATCTCCCCTCCGCCCACCGAGCCAACTCCGCCTACGACACCACCCTCTGCGTGGACGACCTGCGCGACGCGCTGTCCACCCACGGCATCACCCTGCCCTCGCTGCGGGTGGACCTGCCGAGCTTCGCGGGCACGTACCAGCCGCCGGCCGGACTGGTCGCGCTCGGCAACTGCAACACGGCGACGGCGCGCAAGCTGGCGAGGGCGCTGCGGGGTGAGGAACGTGCGCCGAGCCGGCCGCCGCTGGACGTGGAGGTCGTCGCCGTCCCGAAGGCGCTCCAAGGGCTGCGCCGTACTGTCCGTCGCTACCTGGACGCGCCCTGCGCCGACGTCCAGCTCTGCGTCACCGAACTGGTCGGCAACGTGATCCGGCATGTGGGGGAGGGTGTGTGTGTTCGCGTACGGGTGGCCCGGACGGACGGTGGGCGCATTCGCGTCGAGGTCACCGACCCGGAGGCGAAAGCCGTGCCGGTGCTCCTGCCTGCCGGAGACGAGGATGAGGCGGGCCGCGGCCTTGCCCTGATCGACGCGGTGTCCCTCCGGTGGGGTGTGGAGCAGGGGGTGGAGAAGACCGTGTGGTGTGAGCTGGCGGAGGGAGAGTGACCGGTCACCTCGGCGGGGGCACACGGCTAGGGGCCGAGCTTCCGCCCGGCCCCTAGGAGATGCGCTGCCGTGTCACGGCGCGTGGCTGTCCTGCGGGGTGACGACCGTGGCCTGGCCGTTCTCCGGGCTCACCGGCGAGTGATTGTCCGCCAGCGCAGGGCTCGCAGCAGCGGCGGTGGCTCCGAGGATGAGAGCCACGGTGGCCACAACCTTCTTGGTGAGCGTCATAGCGTCCTCCCGTTGTTGAACCGGCATCGGCGGGCTCGACGTTAACTAATGAGGCGGGAGTTGTTCGATGGGCTCGAACAGTTCCCGCCGCAGAACGGCTGGATCTTGCCCCGCACACACCTCGGCCGCGACGGCTCCCCCTCCGCGCCGCCGCGGCCGATCCCCGTCGGGGTGGTGGCTTACTTGTTGCCGTCCAGGTTCAGGGCCGGCGGGGCGGGCATGCTGTTGTCCATCGTGGTGATGGTCGAGTCCTTGGCCGGCTCGCTGGGCATGCTGTTGTCGAGCGTGGTGATCGCCTCGTCCGATGTCGGCGGCACGGGCATGCTGTTGTCGAGCGGAGTGACGTCCGATGCCTTCTTCTGGTCGCTCATGGGCCTTGGTTCCTCTGCTGTGGTGACGAGTGAGGAACGCCCATCCGGAAGCTCCCCCGAGGGCTGCCGGACGGGCGTTCGGAGCCGCACACTAGCCGGTCTGGCTCCTGCTCGAACCGCCTGCCCCCCGACGCGACGGTTCGACAAGAAGAAGACTGCCCGGCAGAGATAAACGATTGCTGAACGTCGGAGACGGGCCCGACGTGACCTACTTCGATCACGCAGTAGCGGGGGCGAGGAGACCGCGCACTACCTGAGCCTCCTCGGCTCCGTTCTGCTCGTAGAGATTCAGTGCCTCCCGCCAACAGGCTTTGGCCCGGTCGGCCTGTCCCAAGACCGAAAGAGCCCGTCCGAGGAGCGTCAGGACGTTACCGCGCATCCGGTCGCCGCCTACACAGCCCAGAGCCAGGGCTTGCTCCGCGTGTTGTGCTGCCTGCGCCGGACTTTGGGCTGCCAGATGCACCTCGGCGATCCGGAAGTGCGTGTTTCCCACCCAAAGTCGCTGCCGGTGCTCCGTAAAGATGTCCTGAGCGTCGGACAACTGGCTGAGGGCTTCGGTATGCCGTCCGGCCTTGGTCAAGGCCAGGCCCAGGGCGAAGTGTGCGTTGGCGCGGCGCATCGGCCGGCCTATTTCAGCGTGTACGGCTAGCCCGTGCTGAGCGATCTCGACGGCTTTCGTGACCTTGCCCATCCCCAGATAGGCGCGTGAGAGGTTGGCGAGTGTGACCGCTTGGCCGAGCCTGTTGCCAGCGTCCCGATAGCCCTCGATCGCCTGCTCGAAGAAGGCCCTTCCGTCATGGAATCGCCCTTGGTGCAATGAGATGAGGCCGCGGTCGTTCGCCACCCAGCTGACGGCAGTGGCATCTCCGGCGGATTCCGCAAGCTGCATGGCGAGCTCCGCTGCCTCTGACGCCTGCTGAATCCGGCCGGAGACCAGAAGTACGTTGGTGAGGGTCGTACGCGCCCTTCCTTCGGCGCGAGCATCCCCCGCATCCCGCGTCGCCTCGCACATCGCCCTGGCCATCATCTCGTACTGATGCGAGTTCGCCCCAGACTCCGTCAAATCTTTGGCGGCCCACAGCAAGTCCACTGCCCGCCGCAACCTCCGCGTCCCCACCGCCTGCCGCACGCAAGCCAGCAGCGGCCCCGCCTCGGTGTACAACCAGTCGAGGGCCGCCGCCCCTTCGGTGAAGCGCAGACCCGGATACCGAGTGCCCTCCAAATCATCGACCAACCGATCCCCCGGCCGCTCCATCGCATAAACCCGAGCCGCCGTAGCCAAATAAAAGTCCAGCACCCGAGACATAGCCGCCTCCCGCTCACTAGGCGGCCACTCGTCCCTCTCCGCGCAAGCTCGCGCGTACAGCCGGACCAGGTCGTGGAAGCGGTAGCGCCCAGGCGCCGCCGACTCCAGCAGCGATGTGTCCACCAGGGACTCCAGAAGGTCCTCCGTCTCCTCCACAGGGAGGTCCAGGACCGCGGCGGCAGCAGCAAGCGAAATGTCCGGGCCGTCGGCCAGGCCCAGGAGGCGGAAGGCGCGAGCCTGGGCCGGTTCCAGCTGCCCGTAGCCCAGTTCGAAGGTTGCCTTCACCGCGAGGTCTCCGGCCTGCAGCTCGTCCAGCCGGCGCCGCTCGTCCGCCAGCTTCGCCGCCAGGACGGACACCGTCCACGTCCGCCGTGCCGCCAGGCGAGAGGCCGCGATGCGGATCGCCAGGGGGAGGAAGCCGCAGGCCGCGACCACGTCCAGCGCGGCCTCGCGTTCCGCCGCCACCCGTTCCTCGCCCACGATCTTCGTGAAGAGGGCGAGCGCCTCGTCGGGGGACATGACGTCCAGGTCGACCAGGTGGGCGCCGGCGAGGTCGAGCATGCGGACGCGGGAGGTGACCAGGGCGGCGCAGCCCTCGGTGCCGGGGAGCAGGGGCCGTACCTGGGCCGCGTCCTTGGCGTTGTCCAGCAGGACCAGGACTCGGCGGCCGTCCAGCACCGAGCGGTACAACGCCGCTCGCTCCTCCAGCGAATCCGGGATCGATGCGTCCGCCGTGCCCAGCGCCCGCAGGAAGGAGCCCAGCACCGTCTCCGGTTCCGCCGGGCGGGGGCCCGCGCCCTGGAGGTCCACGTACAGCTGGCCGTCGGGGAAGGCCGTACGGGCCCGGTGGGCCACGTGCACCGCCAGCGTCGTCTTGCCGACGCCGCCGATGCCGGCCAGGGCGGAGACCGCCATCACCCTGCCCTCCGCCTCGGACGCCGAGGACAGGACGTCCGTCAGTTCCGAGACGAAGGACGAGCGGCCCGTGAAGTCGGGGACGGAGGCCGGGAGCTGGGCCGGTCGGACCGGGGTCGCCGTCGGCTCCGTCACGGGGGCGGACGGCTCCGCCAGGGCCGGGTCCGCCTGGAGGATGCGCTGCTGGAGTTCGCTCAGGCCCGGGCGGGGGTCGACCCCCAGCTCCTCCGACAGGAGGCGGCGGGTGTCCGCGTACACCGCCAGGGCCTCCGCCTGGCGGCCGCTGCGGTACAGCGCCAGCATCAGGAGTTCGCGCAGGCGCTCCCGGAGCGGGTGCGCGGCCGTCAGGGCCGTCAGTTCCGAGACCGCCTCCGCGTGGCAGCCCTGTTCCAGGTCCAGGTCCAGGCGGGTTTCGAGCAGGCCGAGCCGCCATTCCTCCAGGCGGGCCCGCTGGGCCTCGGCGTACGGGCCGGGGACGCCGGCCAGGGGTTCGCCGTCCCACAGGTCGAGGGCCTGGTTCAGCAGCGACCGGGCCCGGCCCAGCTCCCCGGTGCCCCGCGCCTTCTCCGCCTCCGCCGCCAGGTCCTGGGCGACCGCCAGGTCCAGGGCGCCTTCGCGCAGGCCCCGGACGGCGTACCCGCCCGACTCGCTGGCCAGGACGCCGGGGCTCAGCACCTTCCGCAGCCGGGAGGCGTAGGTGCGGACCGCCGCCAGTGCCTGGGACGGCGGCTCGGATCCCCACAGCGCGTCGATCAGCTCCGCCGCCGTGGCGGTACGGCCCTCGCGCAGCAGCAGGGCGGCCAGCAGGGCGCGCTGCTGGGGGGAGCCCGTACTGAGCGTCTCCTCGCCGCGCCAGGCCCGCACCGGACCGAGCACGCCGAAGCGCAGCGGGCCGGGCTCCGCGACGGGCGCGGAGCCGGCACGCCGCTGCTCGGGTACTCGCGGCCCACCGTCCATGCGTTCGTCCCCCTCGGCATCACGAACAACCCCGTCAGTTTGCCTTGTTCGGGGCGGTTGCGTCAGCCGTGGGAGACGCCGATCACAGAGGGTCGCACCTGGGTGCACAGAGCCCTCACAACCTCTCCGCATGCCGGCCGCCGACACCGAGAGCTGACGGACCGTCAGATCGGCGCTACGGTGAACGGCATGGAGACCACACAGTTCCCGCTGATCATCTCCGTCGACGACCACACCGTTGAGCCTCCCGGCGTGTGGCAGGACCGGCTGCCGAGGAAGTACCGGGACGCCGGGCCCCGGATCGTGCGCGCGCCGCTGAAGGAGATGACCTTCCTGGGCGGGCGGTTCAAGCCGGTCATGGGCACGCCGGGCAGCGACGAGGGACCCGTCGGCGACTGGTGGGTGTACGAGGACCTGCGCCGGCCGCTGACCCGTCTCGACACCGCCGTGGGGTACGCCCGGGACGAGGTCCGGCTGGAAGTGATCACGTACGAGCAGATGCGGCCCGGGTCGTACGACGTGCCCGCCCGCCTCGCCGACATGGAGGTCAACCACGTCCAGTCGGCCGTCTGCTTCCCCACCTTCCCCCGCTTCTGCGGGCAGACCTTCACCGAGGCCGCCGACAAGGAACTCGCCCTGCTCTGCGTCCGCGCCTACAACGACTGGATGGTGGAGGAGTGGTGCGGGGCGCGGGCGCGGGGCCGGCTGATACCGCTCACGCTCATCCCCCTGTGGGATGCCGAACTGGCCGCGCGGGAGGTGCGGCGGAACGCCGCACGCGGCGTGCGGGCCGTCGCCTTCTCCGAGATACCCCCGCACCTGGGCCTGCCGTCCGTGCACACCGACGACTGGGACCCGTTCCTAGCGGCCTGTGACGAGACCGGCACCGTCATCGCCATGCACATCGGGTCGTCCAGCCGGATGCCCTCGACCTCGGCCGACGCGCCGCCCGCCGTCGGCTCCACCATCACCTTCGCCAACTGCTGCTTCTCGATGGTCGACTGGCTGATGAGCGGCAAGTTCGAGCGTTTCCCGCGACTCAAGGTCATGTACGCGGAGGGGCAGATCGGCTGGATTCCGTACATCCTGGAGCGCGCCGATGTGGTGTGGGAGGAGAACCGGGGGTGGGGCGGGGTCGCCGACAAGGTCACCCGGCCGCCGTCCGAGCTGTTCGCCGAGCACGTCCACGGCTGCTTCTTCGACGACGCCTTCGGACTCAGGAACCTCGACGCCATCGGCGTCGGGAACGTCCTGTACGAGACCGACTACCCGCACTCCGACTCCACCTGGCCGAAGTCCCGCGAGGTGGGCGAGGCACAGATGGGGCACCTGCCGGCCGACGTGGTCGAGCGGATCGTCCGCGGGAACGCCATCGAGCTGCTGGGGCTCACCGAGGAAGGGCTGTGGCGGGCGTGACCTCCCTGGCGTACGGCATCCAGCTGCCCGTCCAGTCGCAGAGCACCCTGTACACGGAGGAGTGGGAGACCGGGGCCGGGGCGGAGGACCTGGTCGCGGTGGCGCGGGCGGCGGACGACGCCGGGTTCGCGTACGTCGCCTGCTGCGACCACGTCGCCGTCCCGCGCCGCCTGGCCCCGGCCATGAGCACGGTCTGGTACGACCCCGTGGCCACCCTCGCCCACCTGGCCGCCGTCACCGAGCGGGTACGGCTGCTCAGCCATGTGGCCGTCGTCGGGCTCCGGCACCCGCTGCTGACCGCCAAGCAGTACGCCACCCTCGACCACCTCTCGGGCGGCCGGCTGGTCCTCGGGGTGGGGGCCGGGCATGTGCGGGAGGAGTTCGAGGTGCTCGGAGTCGACTTCGAGCGGCGGGGGGCCGTGCTCGACGAGAGCATCGACGCCCTGCGGGCCGCCCTCGGACCCGACGAGTTCCCCGAGCACCACGGGAAGCACTACGACTTCGCCGGCCTGGGCCAGCGCCCCCGCCCCGCGCAGCCGCACGTCCCCCTGTGGGTCGGCGGCTCCTCGCCCGCCGCCGTCCGCCGGGCCGCGCTGAAGGGCGACGGCTGGCTGCCGCAGGGGGATCCGCGGGAACGGCTGCCGGCGCGGATCGAACGGATCCGGCGGCTGCGGGAGGACGCCGGCCTCGACGGGCCCTACACGGTGGGCGCCCTGACCGAGCCCCTGTACGTGGGCACGCCTGCCTGGGAGGCCGGGCGGCGCACGGTCAGCGGTCCCCCGCGGGCGCTCGCCGAGTCCCTACGCGCGTACCGCGCGATGGGCGTGGACCAGATCCAGGTGCGGTTCCGCAGCCGCAGCCGCACCGAACTCACCGACCAGATGGCGGCCTTCGGAGCCGAAGTGGCTCCTGATCTGTGAGGAGTACGGCATGGGGAAGCTGGACGGACGCGTCGTGATCGTCACGGGGGCGGCGCGCGGGCAGGGTGAGCAGGAGGCGCGGCTGTTCCGGGCGGAGGGCGCGCGGGTGGCCGTCGCCGATGTGCTGGACGACCAGGGGAAGGCCCTCGCCGAGGAGATAGGGGCGCTGTACGTCCATCTCGACGTCGGCGCGGAGGACGGCTGGCGGGAGGCCGTGGCCGCCGTCAAACGGGCGTACGGGCGCGTCGACGGGCTGGTCAACAACGCGGGCATCCTGCGTTTCAACGCCCTCGTGGACACGCCGCTGGACGAGTTCATGCAGGTCGTGCAGGTCAACCAGGTCGGCTGCTTCCTGGGGATCAAGACGGTCGCGCCGGAGCTGGCGGACGGGGGCACGATCGTCAACACCGCCTCCTACACCGCGCTGGCGGGCATGGCGGCCGTGGGGACGTACGCCGCCACCAAGCACGCCGTGCTGGGGCTGACCCGGGTGGCCGCGCTGGAGCTGGCGGGCCGGCGGATCCGGGTCAACGCCATCTGCCCGGGCGCCGTCGACACCGCGATGTCGAATCCGGCCCGGCTGGATCCGGACGCCGACCCGGAGGAGATGAGCCGGGCCCTGGACGAGCTGTACCGGGGGCTCGTGCCGCTGGGCCGGGTCGGCCGGCCGGAGGAGGTGGCCCGGCTCGCCCTCTTCCTCACCTCGGACGACTCCTCGTACATCACCGGGCAGCCGTTCGTGATCGACGGCGGCTGGCTGGCGGGGGTCAGCGTCATCTGAAGCGTGAGCTGACTGTCCGTCAGCTATTGACGGTGGAGACGGCCGGTGCGACAGTCGGCCGACGAACGGTATCTGACGGGCTGTCAGACGATTGGGGACGGTGAACCGCCGTGGAATTCGGGCTCTTTGTACAGGGATACGTGGGCAAGCGCGCCGAGACCGACCCGCTGGCCGAGCACAAGGCGCTGATGGAGGAGACCGAGTACGTCATCCAGGCGGACAAGTCCGGCTTCAAGTACGCCTGGGCCTCCGAACACCACTTCCTGGAGGAGTACTCCCACCTGTCCGCCAACGACGTCTTCCTCGGCTACCTCGCCCACGCCACCGAGCGGATCCACCTGGGCTCCGGGATCTTCAACCCGCTGGCCCCGGTCAACCATCCGGTGAAGGTCGCCGAGAAGGTCGCCATGCTGGACCACCTCAGCGAGGGCCGCTTCGAGTTCGGCAGCGGGCGGGGCGCCGGGTCGCACGAGATCCTCGGGTTCATACCGGGCGTGACCGACATGAACCACACGAAGGAGATCTGGGAGGAGACGATCGCGGAGTTCCCGAAGATGTGGCTCCAGGACGAGTACGCGGGCTTCCAGGGCAAGCACTGGCAGCTGCCGCCGCGGAAGGTCCTCCCGAAGCCGTACGGGAAGTCCCACCCGGCGATGTGGTACGCGGCCGGGTCCCCGCCGTCGTACGCCATGGCCGCGAAGAAGGGGCTCGGGGTGCTCGGCTTCAGCATCCAGAAGGTCTCCGACATGGAGTGGGTGCTGGAGCAGTACAAGACGGCGATCGTGGACGCGGAGCCGGTGGGGGACTTCGTCAACGACAACGTGATGGTGACGACGACCGCGATCTGCGCGCCCACGCACGCCGAGGCGATCGAGACCGCGGTGGGCGGCGGGCTGCACTATCTGCCCTCGCTGGTCTTCCGGTACCACGACACGTTCCCCCGGCCGGAGGGGTTCCCGGTGTGGCCCGAGACGCTGCCCGCGTACACGCCGGAGTTCGTGGAGCTGCTGATCGAGGAGGAGCTGCTGATCTGCGGGGACCCGGACGAGGTGCTGCGGCAGTGCAAGCGGTGGGAGCAGGCGGGCGCCGACCAGTTGAGCTTCGGGTTGCCGGTGGGGGTGCCGAAGGAGGAGACGCTGCGGACGATCCGGCTCATCGGCGAGCACGTCATCCCGAAGATCGACACGGATCCGGTGCACCGGACCACCAGGTTCCGGCAGGCTGTGTAAGGGGGTTCCCGGCATGTTGGACCACCTCGTCAAGGGCGCCACCGTCGTCGACGGCACCGGCACGCCCGGCTACACCGCCGACGTCGGCATCCGCGACGGACGGATCGCCGTCATCGGAAAGGTCACGGAAGGGTCCCGCACCAGCGAAGACGCCGCCGGACTCGTCCTCGCCCCCGGCTTCGTCGACCCCCACACCCACTACGACGCCCAGCTCTTCTGGGACCCGTACGCCACGCCCTCGCTCAACCACGGGGTCACCACCGTGGCCGCCGGGAACTGCGGGTTCACCCTCGCCCCGCTGAACCCCGCCCGCCCCGAGGACGCCGACTACACGCGCCGCATGATGTCCAAGGTCGAGGGGATGTCCCTGGTGGCGCTGGAGCAGGGGGCGCCCTGGACCTGGCACGGGTTCGGGCAGTACCTGGACGCGCTGGAGGGGCGGATCGCCGTGAACGCCGGGTTCATGGTGGGGCACTGCGCGCTGCGGCGGTACGTGATGGGGCCGCATGCCGTCGGCGGGCAGCCGGACGAGGAGCAGCTGGGCGCCATGGTCCGGCTGCTGCACGAGGCCATGGACGCCGGGGCGTGGGGGCTGTCGACCACGCAGTCCAGCACGCACTCCGACGGCGACGGGCAGCCCGTGGCCTCCCGGCACGCGCGGCCCGAGGAGCTGGTGGCGCTGGCGCGGGCCGTCGGGGAGCACGAGGGGACGCAGATCGAGGCGATCGTCGCCGGGTGCCTGGACCAGTTCAGCGACGCCGAGATCGATCTGCTGGCCGAGCTGAGCGCCGTCGCCGGGCGCCCCCTGAACTGGAACGTGCTCACCATCGACGCGGCCGTCCCGGAGCGGGTGCCCCGGCAGCTGAGCGCGAGCGAGCGGGCCCGGAAGGCCGGCGGGCGGGTCGTGGCGCTCACCATGCCGATCCTCACCCCGATGAACATGTCCCTCGGCACCTTCTGCGCCCTCAACCTCATACCCGGATGGGGACCGGTCCTGGGGCTGCCCGTGCCCGAGCGCATCGCCAGGCTGCGGGACCCGGCCGTGCGCGCCGGGATGCTGCGGCGGGCCGGGTCGAAGGAGGCCGGCGTCTTCAGGCGGCTCACGGACTTCGGGCGGTACGTCATCGGGGACACCTACAGCGAGGCCAACCGGGGGCTCACCGGACGCGTGGTGCGGGACATCGCCGCCGAGCGCGGACAGGACCCCTTCGCCTGCCTGGTGGAGATCTGCGCCCACGACGAGCTGCGTACGGTCCTGTGGCCCATGCCGACCGACAACGACCCGGCGTCCTGGGCGCTGCGCGCCGAGACCTGGCAGCACGAGGACGTGCTGCTCGGCGGCTCGGACGCGGGCGCCCACCTCGACCGGATGTGCGGGGCGCCGTACACCACCCGGTTCCTCGGGGACTGTCTGCGCGGGCGGCGGCTGGTCGGTCTGGAGCGGGCGGTGCGGATGCTGACGGACGACCCGGCGCGGCTCTTCGGGCTGCGGGAGCGGGGACGGGTGAAGGAGGGCTGGCACGCGGACCTCGTCCTCTTCGACCCGGAGCGGATCGACGCCGGCCCGGCCCGCCTCGTGCACGACCTGCCGGGCGACAGCCCCCGCCTGGACTCCCGGGCGATCGGGGTGCGGGCCGTGTGGGTCAACGGCGTGGAGGCGATCCGGGACGACGTGGTGACCGGGGCCGTACCGGGCCGGGTGCTGCGGTCCGGGCGGGACACGCGGACGGTGAGCACACGGTGAGCGCGGGCGGCGAGCACATGGTGGGTGCCGGTGGCGGGCACACGGGTGCGGGCGGCGGGCACGTGGTGGGTGCGGGTGGTGCGCATGTGGTGGGTGCGGGCGGCGGGCACGTGGTGGGTGCCGGTGGCGGGCACGCGGTGGGTGCGGGCGGCGGGCACGCGGCGGGTGCGGGTGGTGCGCATGTGGTGGGTGCGGCCGGAGGCCACGCGGTGGGTGCCGGTGGCGGGCACCCGGGCGCGGGCGGCGAGCACGTGGCGGGTGCCGGTGGCGGGCACACGGCGGGGGCGGGCGGCGGGCACGCGGTGGGTGCGGGTGGTGCGCATGTGGTGGGCGAGGGGCAGCCGCTGTTCGTCGGCGGCCGGTGGGTGGCGCCGGACGCCGGGTACTACCCGGTGACCGACCCGGCCACCGAGGAGACCGTCGGCTGGGCGCCGGAGGCCTCCCCCGAGCAGGCGCGGGCGGCCTGCGCGGCGGCCCGGGAGGCGTTCGGGGCGTGGTCGCGGACCCGGCCGGAGGAGCGGGCCGCGCTGCTCGGGCGGGCCGCGGAGATCATCCGGGAGCGGCTGGTGCCGTACGCCGACCTGGCCCGGGCCGAGACCGGCGCGACCACCGGGACGGCCCGCGCGATGCAGGTCGGGGTGGCCGCCGCCCGTTTCCGCCGGTACGCGCGCGTGGAGCCCGCCGAGTGGGCCGTCGTCCCGCAGATCAACGAGGCCGGACCGATGGGGAAGGCCGGGGTGATGGGCGCGCTGGCGGTACGGCAGCCCGTCGGGGTCGTCACCTGCGTCACCTCGTACAACAACCCGTGGGCCAACCCGGCCGGGAAGATCGCCCCGGCGCTGGCGATGGGCAACACGGTCGTGGTGAAACCCGCCCCGCAGGACCCCCTCTCCGTCTACCGGATGGCGGAGGCGCTGGAGGCGGCCGGGGTGCCGCCGGGCGTGGTGAACGTCGTCTCGGGGCGGGAGGTGTCGGTGGGGGAGGCCGTGGTGGCCTCCGGTGACGTCGACATGGTCAGCTTCACCGGGTCCACGGCCGTCGGGCGGCGCATCGGCGAGGTGTGCGGGCGGGACATGAGACGGCAGCTGATGGAGCTGGGCGGGAAGGGGGCCGCGCTCGTCTTCGACGACGCCGACCTCGCCTCGGCCGTCGCCGGCATCGGCACCACGTTCTCCTTCTACAGCGGCCAGATCTGCACGGCCCCGACCCGGGTGCTGGCCCAGCGCGGGGTGTACGGCCGTCTGGTGGAGCAACTGGCCGGTTACGCCCGCCGTTTGAAGGTGGGGGACCCGGCGGCTGCGGACACGGTCGTGGGCCCGCTGATCTCCGCCGGGCACCGGGCGCGCGTGGAGTCGTACATCGAACTCGGCCGGAAGGAAGGCGCCGTCGTCGTCGCGGGCGGCGAACGGCCGCCCCTGGAGCGTGGCTTCTTCGTCGCACCCACCCTTCTCGCCGACTGCGCGAACGACATGCGGGTGGCGCGGGAGGAGATCTTCGGGCCCGTGGTGGTGGTGATCCCGTTCGACGAGGAGGACGAAGGCGTGGCCCTCGCCAACGACTCCGACTACGGCCTCATCGACTACGTCTGGTCCGGCGACGTCGCCCGCGCCTTCCGGGTGGCGCGGCAACTGCGGGCCGGCGGCGTCGGCATCAACACGGTGGGCCGCAACATGGAGGCCCCGTTCGGCGGCTTCAAGAAGAGCGGGGTCGGCCGGGACGTGGGCGTGTACGCCCTGCACGCGTACAGCGAGGTGCAGTCCCTGGTGTGGCCGGGGTGAGAGACCGGTGGGCGACGGGGCTCAGTCCGTCAGGTCCACCCGTACGGTCAGCAGGTCCGTGCCGAACGCCCGTACCGCCGTGCTGTTGAGGCGGGGCAGAGTGCGCAGCCGGGCCACGGGGTCGTCGTCGGGCAGGAGGTGGGCGGTGCCGTGGTGCCAGCGGCCGGCGATGCGGACCCGGACCGTGGGGTCGGCCTGGATGTTGCGCACGTACTGCGACTTCAGGCCGAACTCGGAGACCAGCCAGAAGGAGTTCCCGGCCCGGCGCCCGCCGACCGGGGTCCGCCGGGGCAGACCGGACGTCCGGCCGGTGGTCTCCAGCAGGGTCTGGAACGGCAGGCGCCGGTTGAGCGGGTTGGCGACGTACCGCTGGACGCGGGTCACGACGCGGTGCTTGCGGTCTGCGCGGCCTGACATGACTCCGGCTCCCCTGTCCTCTCCCGGCACGAGGATGCCAGCCTCCACCGGGGTCACGACTGATCGCAACGGGGGCGCGGGCCGGGCGCGCCTCAACGCGCCGCTCCGGGCTTCCCGTCTTCCAGCCTCCCCAGGAACACCGGGTTGGTGAACGCGGCCATCGCCCCGGGCACCGGTCCCAGCGCCGTCTCGTGCCGCAGCTCGGCCCGTACACAGGCCGCGCGGTCCGGGGCCGTGCGCCACTCCACGGTGCCCGTGCCGGACACCGGCAGCGGCCCGCCGGTGAACAGCACGCCCTGGTCGGTGACGAACCGCACCGAGCAGCGCGGCGCTCCGGACACCTCCAGCCGGACGGTCACCGGGGTGTCGTGCCCGACCGCCAGCCGCTCCCCGATCCCCGCCCGTTCACCCCCCTCGGCCGTCACGGAGAACGCCAGCGAGACGTGCCGCGACTCGGCCACGTACGACCGCCCGGCCCGCAGCCCCTCCCGGATCGCCTCCCGGGTCAGACCGTCGGCGAGCACGACCGTCTGGGGCAGCCCGACCACGTCCGGGGCGCGATGGGCATCGCTGTTGCCCATCGCCGGCAGCCACGCCCGCTCGCCCCGCACCGACGCCACCAGCCCCGCGTCCCAGGCCGCCAGCGCCAGCTCGTCGTCGGGTGTCCAGGGCCCGTTCCACACCTCCACGGCGTCCGCCTCCGCGAACCCGAACTTCCAGCCGCAGCCCACGCAGCCGGCGTGCGGATGGGCCGGTACGACCAGACCGCCGGCCCGCCGGATCTCCCGCGCGAAGCGCGCCCAGCGGCCGTCCCGGGCCCGGTGGCGCCAGTCGACGAAGGTGCCCGGCTCGGTGCCGAGCGCCAGGACGTGCCCGTTCCTGGTGGTGACCTCCTCGCCGAGCAGCACCAGCAGGTCGTCGCCGGCCGCGTCGGCCCAGTGGGCGTGCGAGGCGTGGGTGTTGTGGTCGGAGCTGTTGAGGAAGTCGAGCCCGGCCGCACGGGCCAGATCCGCGATGTCTGCCGGGGTGCGGCGCCCGTCGGAGTGCCAGGAGTGCAGATGGCAGTCGCCCCGGTACCAGTCCCGGCCCCGCCCCCGGGCCCGGTCCGGCGGATACACGGCCTCGGGCGTCTTGCCGGCCGCCCCCTCCGCCGGCGTGACGGTCACCTCGTACGACAGCCCCTGGGGCGCCACGGTGTACGGCCCGAGCGCGACGTACCAGGTGCCGGGCGTCAGCGGCCCCGGAAGATACCCGGGCGTCGCCTCCTCGGCCCGCACGAAGAACTCACTGCGCGCCCCGCCCGACCACCCCCGGAACCCCCGCCCGCCCAGTGCGGTACCGCGTGTGTCGAACAGCCCGATGTCGAGGGCGTTGCCGGGGGTACCGGGCGGGACGGGGGGTTTGTCGTAGGTGTAGGAGATCCGCAACTCCGCTGTTCCCGGCGCTACTTCGAACGGGAGGTACACGTAGTCCGGCGAACCCGGTGGGAGAGTGCCGCGCAAGGTGGTCACGAGGTCCAAGTTAGGCGCCCTGAGGGGCGCGGGACAGTATCCAGATGCGGCTCCGCCGCGTGGGCGCGACAGGCCACGACGAACCCGCGCGCGCCCCCTGACGAGCAACCGACCAGTCGGTACGATGCCTCATGCGTATCTCCGTCACGATCTTCCTCACCGACGAGACCATCACCCCCGTCCGGCTGGCCCAGGAGCTGGAAGCGCGCCGTTTCTCCGGCCTCTACCTCCCGGAACACACCCACATCCCGGTCGACCGCACCACCCCCTACCCCGCCGGCGGCGACCTCCCCCGCGAGTACGGCCGCACCCTCGACCCCTTCGTGGCCCTGGCCCAAGCAGCGGCCGTGACCCAGCGGCTGGCGCTCGGCACCGGCATCACCCTCGTCGCCCAGCACGACCCCATCGACCTCGCCAAGCAGATCGCCTCCCTCGACCACCTGTCCGGCGGCCGCTTCACCCTCGGACTCGGCTACGGCTGGAACGTGGAGGAGGCCGCCGACCACGGCGTGACCTGGCGGACCCGCCGGGAGCTGGTCCGGGACCGGATGGCGCTGATGCGCGCGCTGTGGAGCGAGGAGCCGACCGCGTACGAGGGGGAGTTCGGCGCCGTACAGGCCAGCTACGCCCACCCCAAGCCCGTGCGGAAGCCGCGCGGCCCGGTCACCGGCCCCCGCACGCTCATCGGCGGGGCCGCCGGGCCCAAGCTGTTCGCGCACATCGCCGAGTACGCCGACGGCTGGCTGCCGATCGGCGGGCGCGGGCTCTCCGAAGCGCTGCCCGTGCTGCGCTCGGTGTGGGCGGACGCGGGCCGTGACCCGGCCGCCCTCCAGGTCGTCCCGTACGCCGTCCAGCCCACCCCCGGCAAGCTCGCCCACTACGCCGAACTGGGCGTCGAGGAGGTCGTGGTGCAGTTGCCGCCGGCCCGGGAGGCGGAGGTGCTGCGCGCGCTCGACGCGTACGGCCCCCTCCTGCCGGACAGTGCCCCGCAACCGTGATCAAAGCGAACGTATGCTCAAGGGATGACGACTTCCGCGACCTCCGGAACCGGCCCCACCGAGAACTCCATGCGTCGCGCCCTCAAACGCGCCCGGGACGGCGTCGCCCTGGACGTCGCCGAGGCGGCGGTGCTGCTCCAGGCACGCGGTGAGGACCTCACCGGCCTCGCCGCCTCCGCCGCCCGGGTGCGGGACGCGGGCCTGGAGGCGGCGGGCAGGCCCGGCGTCATCACGTACTCGAAGAGCGTCTTCGTCCCCCTCACCCGGCTGTGCCGGGACAAGTGCCACTACTGCACGTTCGTCACCGTGCCCGGCAAGCTGCGCCGCGCCGGGCACGGCATGTTCATGTCCCCGGACGAGGTGCTGGACATCGCCCGCAAGGGCGCCGCCCTCGGCTGCAAGGAAGCCCTGATCACCCTCGGCGACAAGCCCGAGGACCGCTGGCCGGAGGCGCGCGAGTGGCTCGACGCGCACGGCTACGACGACACCATCGCCTACGTCCGCGCCATCTCCATCCGCATCCTGGAGGAGACGGGACTCCTTCCCCACCTCAACCCGGGCGTGCTGACGTGGACCGACTTCCAGCGGCTGAAGCCCGTCGCGCCCAGCATGGGCATGATGCTGGAGACGACCGCGACCCGCCTGTGGTCCGAGCCGGGCGGCCCGCACCACGGCTCCCCGGACAAGGAACCGGCCGTACGGCTGCGCGTCCTGGAGGACGCCGGCCGCTCCTCCGTGCCCTTCACCTCCGGCCTGCTCATCGGCATCGGCGAGACCTACGAGGAGCGCGCGGAGTCCCTGTTCGCCCTCCGGAAGGTCTCCCGCGCCTACCACGGCATCCAGGAGCTGATCATCCAGAACTTCCGCGCCAAGCCGGACACGGCGATGCGCGGCATGCCGGACGCCGAACTGGACGACCTGGTCGCCACGGTGGCCGTCGCCCGGCACATCATGGGCCCGGCGGCCTGTCTCCAGGCCCCGCCGAACCTGGTCGACGCCGAGTACGAGCGGCTGATCGGCGCCGGCATCGACGACTGGGGCGGGGTCTCCCCGCTGACCATCGACCACGTCAACCCCGAACGCCCCTGGCCGCAGATCGACGAACTCACCGAGCGCTCCCGCGCCGCAGGCTTCGAACTGCGTGAACGCCTCTGCGTCTACCCGGAGTTCGTCCGCCGCGGCGAGCCCTGGCTGGACCCGCGGCTGCGCCCGCACGTGTCCGCCCTCGCCGACCCGGTCACGGGCCTCGCCCTGCCGGACGCGCCGGTCCAGGGCCGCCCCTGGCAGGAGCCGGAGGAGGTGTTCACCGCGACCGGCCGCACGGACCTGCACACCTCCATCGACACCGAGGGCCGTACCGGCGACCGGCGTGCCGACTTCGACGAGGTGTACGGCGACTGGGAGGCCCTGCGGGAGGCGGCGGCCCCCGGCATGGTCCCGGAACGCATCGACGCCGACGTGCGCGAGGCGCTGCGCACGGCGGCCGACGACCCCACCCGCCTGACGGACGCCGAGGCCCTCGCCCTGCTGCACGCGGACGGTCCGGCGCTGGACGCGCTGTGCCGGGTGGCCGACGACGTCCGCAGGTCGGCGGTCGGCGACGACGTCACCTACATCGTCACCCGCAACATCAACTTCACCAACGTCTGCTACACCGGCTGCCGGTTCTGCGCCTTCGCGCAGCGCCGCACGGACGCGGACGCGTACACGCTCTCGCTGGCGCAGGTCGCCGACCGCGCCCAGCAGGCGTGGGACGTGGGCGCGGTCGAGGTGTGCATGCAGGGCGGCATCCACCCGGACCTGCCGGGCACCGCGTACTTCGACATCGCGAAGGCGGTGAAGGAGCGCGTCCCGGGCATGCACGTGCACGCCTTCTCCCCGATGGAGGTGGTGAACGGCGCGACCCGGACCGGCATGTCCATCCGCGAGTGGCTCTCCGCCGCCAAGGAGGCGGGCCTGGACTCCGTCCCCGGTACGGCGGCGGAGATCCTGGACGACGAGGTCCGCTGGGTGCTGACCAAGGGCAAGCTGCCCACGGCCACCTGGATCGAGGTGATCCGCACCGCGCACGAGCTGGGCATCCGCTCGTCGTCCACGATGATGTACGGGCATGTGGACCAGCCCCGGCACTGGCTCGGCCATCTGCGCACGCTGGCCGGGATCCAGCGGGAGACGGGCGGCTTCACGGAGTTCGTGACGCTCCCGTTCATCCACACCAACGCGCCGGTGTACCTGGCCGGCATCGCCCGCCCCGGCCCGACGATGCGGGACAACCGGGCGGTGACGGCGATGGCCCGTCTCCTGCTCCACCCCTGGATCCCGAACATCCAGACGAGCTGGGTCAAACTGGGCACGGAGGGGGCGGCGGAGATGCTCCGCTCCGGCGCGAACGACCTCGGCGGGACGCTGATGGAGGAGACGATCTCCCGCATGGCGGGCTCCTCGTACGGGTCGTACAAGTCGGTCCGCGACCTGGTCGCGGTGGCGGAGGCGGCCGGCCGCCCCGCGAAGCCGCGCACCACGCTCTACGGCGAGGTGCCGGAGGAACGCCGGCGGGCGGCCGAGGCGTCCGACGGCCACCTGCCGGACCTGCTGCCGGTCCTGGACTGAGCGGCCTCCCGGACCGATCCCCCTCCGCGGACTGAGTACGATGATCCGACCCCTGTGCTGAGAAGGGGGACCCGTAGCGGAGGAGATGCGTCCCGTGGCTGCCCGACTGCCCTCGTGGGCCTGGGTCACCGGTCTGACGGCGGGGGCGACCGCGGTCGTCGTCGCCCTCGCCGTGCAGGCGGACCACGGGCCGCATCCCACGGCCGCCGTGACCAGGCCCAGCGCGTCGGCGTCGGCGAGCCCGCACGCGTCGCTGACGCCGAAGGCGCCGTCCGCCCCCGCCCTGCCGGACGAGTCCGGCGAGGGCCGCCGGATCGTGTACTCGCTCGGTGAGAAGCGCATCTGGCTGGTCGACGCGACCGGCAGGGCGACCCGCACGTTCACGGTGTGGCCGGGCACGGTGAGCCCGCAGCCCGGCCGCTACTCGATCATCAAGCGCACCCAGTCCATCCAGGGCTCGGACGGCGTGCAGATCGAGCACATCATGTACTTCACCAAGGTGTCCGGCGTGGACGTCGCCTTCTCCAACGCCCTCGACGGCTCCTCGCCCCCGCCCGCCAACGGCCAGAAACTGGGCGGCATCCGCCTCCACAAGGAGGACGGAGCCGCCCTGTGGGCCTTCGGCGACCAGGGCACCCGGGTCGCGGTGGTCAGGTAGCGTCCCGTGCGCCCGAGGGCAGCTGGTTGACGATCAGCGCGACGCCGCTGAGCAGGAACACGCGGGTCGCCGCGTCCAGGCCGTTCCACGTCTTCGACTGCCACATCGCGAACCACTCACCGCCGATCGCGATGAACCCGGCGCCGAAGAGCAGCAGCAGCATCAGCAGACCGTAGGTGGACCAGCGCCGGGCGAGGTCGTCCTTCCGCCGCGCCCACAGGTACGTCCCCCGGATCAGCAGCAGGGCCGCCACGGTCTCCCACACGATGACGAGGACGTACGCGGTGTCCTCGAGCGCCGTACTGGTGACCGCCCGCCACATCAGGTCGTCGTCCTTGAACGTCGTGTCCATCGCCAGCACGTGCCGGACGAACTGCTGGTTGGTCCCGAAGTCGGTGATGTTCCCGAGCGCGACCAGGGCGATGTAGAGGGCGAGTATGCCGGTGAGCACACCGGCGGCGAGCCTGAGGCCGGTGTGGCGGGTGGGGGTGGTGGTCATGGCTGGATTCTGCCCGGTGGCCGCCCCGGTCCGCCGTACGCATTGCGCCAGAATCCGGCCGGGCGGCGCTGAACGGACCGTTCCCGGTCGATTACAGTGCTGGCGTCGTACAGGCGGACGGTGCCGGGGGAGGTCTGGTGGGCGCGACAGCCGGTCCCGTCTGGGGGCGTGCCGAGCAGCAGGACTTCCGGAGCCGGGTGCGGGGCACGCTGCTCGGGGCCGCGGTGGGCGACGCGCTGGGCGGGCCCGCCGACCCGCTGTCCCTGGAGGAGATCCGGGCCGCGTACGGCGGTGAGGGGCTGCTGGACCTGGCCTTCGGGCACGGGCGGCGCGGCACGGTCACCCATCACACCCAGCTGACCCTGTTCACCGTGGACGGGCTGATACGCGCCCAGGTGCGCCGCGACACCGGCGCCTGGCATCCGCCGACCGATCTGCACCGGGCCTATCTGCGCTGGGCGGCCACCCAGCGGGACTGGGGGCCCGACGAGCGCCGCAAGGACGACGGCTGGCTGGCCCGCGAGGAGTGGCTGTACGCCCGCCGGGACCCCACCCGCGCGCTGCTCATCGGGTTCGGCGACGACACCATGGGCACGCTGGAGTCCCCGAAGAACCCGGGGGAGCTGGGCCCGGAGGCGGTCGCCCGCTCGGCGCCGTTCGGGCTCCTCGTCGGCTGGGAACCCCAACTGGTCGTCCAGCTGGCCGTGGAGTGCGCGGCCCAGACCCACGGCCACCCCATCGCCTACCTGTCGGCGGGCGCGTACGCCGTGATCGTGCACGCGCTGGCCCGCGGCGACAGCCTGGACGGTGCCGTACAGCGGGCCCTCGCGCTGCTCGCCGTCCGCCCCGGCCACCAGCCGGTCTCCGACGCCCTCCAGCACGCTCTCGGGGCGGTGCGGCAGGGGATGCCGACCCCGGCCCGGGTGGAGGAGCTGGCCGGTGACGGTACGGCGGACGGGCTGCTGGCCGCGGCCGTGTACTGCGCGCTGGTGGGGGAGGATGTCCGCCATGGCCTGTGCCTGGCGGTGAACCAGAGCGGCCCCTCCGCCGCGGCGGGCGCCCTCACCGGCGGCCTCCTCGGTGCCCTGCACGGCGAAACGGCCCTCCCGCCGGCCTGGCTGGCCGAGCTGGAGGGCCGCCCCACGATCCTGGAACTGGCCGACGACTTCGCGATGGAGATGACCCAGGGCCCCGCGTTGCACGGCCCGGCCGGTTCGTCACCGGGGTGGCTGGCCCGGTATCCGCGGGCGTGAGCGCCCCGACGGGGCGCGGAGACCGGCGCGAGCGACCACGATGGACCCGCGCCGACTCCCCGTGCAACCCCTACGGCGCCCCCACCACGTCGTCGCCCGCCGTGGCCGGCACCGGTACCGCCGCCACCGCGTCGCCGTCCGTGTTGACCTTGTCGATGACGGCCAGGCGGGCCGGGGTGTCCTCGGGCTTCAGGTAGCCGACGAGGACGTAGAGGACCAGGGAGACCGCGAGCGGGATCGAGACCTGGTACTGGAGCGGGACGCCGCCGTCGACGTTCCAGTTGATGGGGTAGTTGACCAGCCAGAAGGCCAGCAGACCCGCCGCCCAGCTGGTGAGCGCCGCCGTCGGGCCGGAGCGGCGGAACGGGCGGAGCAGGCCGAGCATCATCGGGATCGCGATGGGGCCCATCAGACCGGCCACCCACTTGATGACGACGGTGATGATGTCCTTGAAGGCGGGGGAGTTGACCTGGGTCGCGACCGCCATGGACAGGCCGAGGAAGACGACTGTCGTGACCCGGGCCGCGATCAGACCCGAACGCTCGCTCCAGCCTCGCGCCCTGGCCGACAGCACCGGCGCCACGTCCCGGGTGAACACGGCGGCGATCGCGTTGGCGTCGGAGGAGCACATCGCCATGGTGTGGGAGAAGAACCCGACGATGACCAGGCCCAACAGGCCGTGTGGCAGCAGCTGTTCGGTCATCAGGGCATAGGAGTCGGAGCCGTCCGGCTTCTGCGCGTGGACCAGCAGCGGGGACATCCACATGGGGAAGAACAGCACCACCGGCCAGACCAGCCACAGCACCGCCGACAGCCGGGCCGAGCGCTCGGCCTCGTAGGCGCTGCCGGTGGCCATGTAGCGCTGGGCCTGGTTGAGCATGCCGCCGTTGTACTCGAAGAGCTTGATGAAGAGGAACGCGAGGAGGAACACCGTGCCGTAGGGGCCGACCAGGGGCTTGCCGTGGCCGTGCAGGGCCGGCTCGTCCCAGGCGCCGAGGAAGCCGATGTTCTTGTCGTTCAGCTTCAGCACGACCGCCACGAACATCGCGACACCGGCGAGCAACTGGATGACGAACTGGCCGAGTTCGGTCAGCGCGTCCGCCCACAGGCCGCCGATCGTGCAGTAGACCGCGGTGATCGCGCCGGTGATGAGGATGCCCTGGTTCAGCGAGACGCCGGTGAAGACGGACAGCAGGGTGGCGATGGCCGCCCACTTGGCGCCCACGTCGACGATCTTCAGCAGCATGCCGGACCAGGCGAGCGCCTGCTGTGTGGGCAGGTTGTAACGGTTCTTCAGGTACTCCAGTGGGGAGGCCACATGGAGCCGGGAACGCAGTCGGTTGATGCGCGGCGCGAACAGCTTCGACCCGATGGCGATGCCGAGCGCGATGGGGAAGGACCAGGTGATGAAGGAGGTGACGCCGTAGGTGTAGGCGATGCCCGCGTATCCGGTGAACATCACGGCGCTGTAGCCCGACATGTGGTGCGAGATGCCGGAGAGCCACCAGGGCATCTTGCCGCCGGCCGTGAAGAAGTCGGAAACGTTGTCCACGCGCTTGTGCGACCAGACGCCGATCGCGACCATCACACCGAAGTAGCCGATGAGCACGGCCCAGTCGAGACTGTTCATGTGCCCGATCGTGGGTCTGCCCACGTGAACACGACAAGCAAGCGGAAGGTCAAGTCAGAGTAAAATTGTTCGGCTTGCTGATCTGTGTTCATCAGCATGAACGACCGCACCTTCTGGGAAAGTTGGGTCAGCGCATCAGCTCACCCGCGTTGACCAGCAACGACTGCCCCGTGATCGCCCGCGCCCGGTCCGAGGCGAGGAACACCGCCGCATCCGCCACATCCCCGTCGGTGGCCAGCTCCGGCAACGCCATCCGCTCGCTCAGCCGCGCCAGCACCTCCTCTTCCGGCACCCCTTCCGTCAGCGCGGTGAACTGGACGTACGCCTGCACCGGCGGTCCCCACATCCAGCCGGGCAGCACGGTGTTGACCCGGATGCGATACGGCCCCAGCTCCCGCGCCAGCGAGTACATCGCGCTGGTCAGCGCCCCCTTCGAGGCGGCGTACGCGGCCTGCTTCACCTGCGAGGGCGCGGCCACCGCCGACTGCGTCCCGATGAACACCACCGACCCGCCCCCGCCCGCCTTCAGCGCCGGCAGACAGGCCCGGGTCATCCGCAGCGTCCCCAGCAGGTTCACGTCGACGACCTGCCGCCAGGTCGCGAAGTCGGCGTCCTCCAGCCCGCCGAAGTACGAGTCCCAGGCGGCCACCTGCACCACGGCGTCGATCCCGCCGAACCGCTCCCGCGCCAGCGCCGCAAGCGCCTCGCACTGCCCCTCGTCCGTGATGTCCGTCGCCCGGAACGCCGTACGCGTGCCCTCCGGGTCGATCCCCGCCGCGCTCTTGGCGAGGTTCGCCTCGGTGCGCGCCCCGAGCACCGCGTTGCCGCCGTCCCGTACGACGGCCGCGGCGACCTGGTGGCCGAGCCCGGCCCCGACGCCCGAGACGACGACGGTCTTGCCCGCGAGCAGGGACATGGGCCCTCCTTCGGTATGGCGCTTCATCTGACGGAGCGTCAGAGTATGGGTGACCGCAGGAAAGGGGAACCGCGTGAGCGAGGACACCCGCAGCGAGCGGTACGCCGAACTGGCCGCCGTCGGCCCGTACGGCGTCCGCCCCGGCCACGCCCTGATCACCATGGTCGAGCCGCACCCCGGCCACGAGTACGCGTACAACCGCTGGTACGAGGACGACCACTACTACGCCGGCGCGATGGCCATGCCCTGGATGTACGCGGGCCGCCGCTGGGTCGCGACCCGGGACCTGCAGCTCCTGCGCTACCCGGAGAAGTCGGCCGTCGCCCAGCCGGTCACCGCCGGCTGCTACCTCTCCACCTACTGGATCACCGCCGGCCGCTACGACGACCACATGAAGTGGACGGTCGCCATCAACAAGCGCCTCAACCGGGACGCCCGCGTCTACCACGACCGCACCCACGTCTTCACGGCCTTCCAGGACCACGAGACGACGGTGTACCGCGACGGCGCCGCCGGCCCCCGCGACTTCCACGCCCTCGACCACCCGTACGCGGGCCTGGTGCTGGAGGTGATCGACGCCGAGTCGCCCGAGCGGCGGACCGCACTGCTGGAGTGGCTGCGCGCCCGGCACCTGCCGCGCCGCCTCGCGGGCTCCCCGGCGGCGATGGCGACCGTGTTCCGGCCCACCCCGCTGCCGGGCGACCGCATGACCTACGTCCGGCAGGTCGAGGGCGTGGACACCCGGCTGACGCTGCTGTGGTTCCTGGAGCGGGACCCGCGCGAGTGCTGGGAGGAGCACTTCACGGGGCTGGACGGGCAGGTGGCCGCGGCGGGGCTGGGCCGGGTGGAGCTGGTGGCGCCGTTCATCCCGACGGTGCCGGGCACGGACACGTACGCCGACCGGCTCCGCTGACCGTCAGGGCTTCTGCAGCTCCTCGGGGCACGGCGTACCGCGCGGCAGCTGGTACGGCGCGGCCAGCCGGTACGTGCCCGGCCCCGGTGCGAGCAGCGTGGTCCACTTGTCCCCGTCGACGTCCTCCGGCGTCGCCATCAGGCACGCCTTGATCTTGTCGTAGGACTGGCTCCTGCCGTGCTCGTCGACGATGCTCAGCCACGGCGAGTACGGGATCCGGATCAGGATCCGCCCCGCCTGGCTCACCCGCAACGTCATCTCGCCCTGCTCGGCCCGGTCCACCACCGCGTTCGGTTCGGCGAGCGGCGCCGGATCGGTCACCTTGAACAGCTGCCAGTTCGCGTCGCCCCAGATCTGCTTCAGATAGGGCATCCCGCGCCGCAGCAGCTGCCGCTCGCGTTCGCCGCCGTCCCCGTCCGGATTGTCCTTGGGCAGCACCACGTAGTGCACGGCCCACCGCTGGAGCCACTCGTGGTAGTTGGCCGAGTTGAGCGTGTCGTCGTAGAAGAGCGGGTTGCGCTCCATGTCGGCCTGCCGGTTCCAGCCGCGGGCCAGGTTGACGTACGGCGCGAGCGCGGAGGCCTCGCGGTGCGAGCGGGCCGGGACCACCTCGACCCGGCCCTTCTCGGCGCCGACCTTCTGCAGCTCGTTGACCAGCGGGGCGAGTTCCCGCGCCCAGGAGGCGGCCGGGTTGGTGTGGATGATGTCGTCCACCGACTTGAAGCCGATCCAGCCGGCGAAGCCGAGGAAGGCCAGCACGGTCACGTACCACTTGCGGGACTTCGGCACGGTGTACGGCAGGGCCGCGATCAGGGTCGCGCCCGCGAACAGCATCGGCAGCCGCGAGATGTTGGACCCGATCTGCGAGCTGATCAGCCACACCAGGACGACGGCGAGGCTGTAGACGGCGGCCGTCAGCCGGACCGTCACCCACTCCTTCGGCACCAGGAACAGGCACAGCAGGCCGTACGACAGCGGCATGATCACCGAACCGAAGCCCATCGGCTGGGTGCCGGAGAACGGGAACAGCCAGGCCGACACCGCGACCACCGCCGACGGCGCGAGCCCCAGCGCCCACGCGCCGGGCCGCCGCTTCTGCAGGAACAGCGCGACCGCCACCAGGCCCACGAACAGCCCCGCGACCGGCGAGGCCATCGTGGCGAGCGCCGCCAGCGGCGCGGCGACCAGGGCCTTCGCCCAGCGTTTGAACCGCCACCGGTACGGCCAGCAGAACACCGCCGCGACCGAGCCGAGCGCGAACATCGTGCCGAGCCCGAAGGTCACCCGGCCGGAGATCGCGTTGCACAGGAACGCGAAGACCCCGGCGAGCGAGGCCCACAGCGGGTTCTTCACCGCCCGGCTGCGGATCAGCACCGTCGTCAGCAGACCGGCCGAGACCGTACCGGCGATCATCATCGTCGTCCGCACACCGAGGACCGACATCAGATACGGCGACACCACGCTGTACGACACCGGGTGCATGCCCCCGTACCAGGCGAGGTTGTACGCCGAGTCCGGGTGCCGGCCGACGAACTCCGCCCACGCGTCCTGCGCCGCGAGATCCCCGCCGCTGTTCGCGAACGTGAAGAACCAGATGATGTGCAGCACACCCGAGAGCGCCGTCATCGACAGCGCCGGGTGCCTAAGCAGCCGCTGCCGGAGCGGTTCCAGGGCGGCGAGCGGACGGGCGCGTCCACCGGGGCGCGCCCCGGCGCCGGGCTCGGCGAAGCGCCGGTCCGGGTCAGTCGCGGACAGACGTATTCGCGGGCCGGATCCCGGGCCCGGATCTGCGTCGTCGGCGTGTGTCGGCTCCGCTGTGGCCACCTGAAGGCACTCCCCGTGTCCCGTCTTCTGTTCTCGGCCGCTTCCCTCGGAGTACCCGGCCGCGTTCCGTCCAGTTCGCGGCCCTGTCCCGGGACCGGCGACCTGCCCCGTTTCGTGACGCTAGCACGCACCCCGTCACAGGGCTCCCGGGTGGGGGCTCCGTGACGGGGTGCGCGGGGGACGGGGACGGGGCGGGCGGGGGCGTACGGCCGGCCCGGCAGGTCAGCCCAGCCGGGTCAGCCTGGCGCCGATACCGGGCTCGGTCAGGTCCTTCTGCAGGGCCACCGGGACCTTCACCGCGCCGGCCGAACCGTCACCCACGGTGAGCGTCCCGACCCGGGTGCCGGCCTTCGCGCTGTGCGGCACCGTCCCGGACGCGAAGGACAGCTCCACCTTCATCCCGGCCCAGCCGGCCGCCGTGACGTCCTTCGTCACCACGACCGGGGTACGGCCGCCGAGCCCGTCGTCCACGTACCCGACGACCTCCCCCTTCTTCACGATCTTCGCCGAGGTCAGCGCGTTCTGGGCGGCGAGCAGCGCCGTCTTGCTGACCGCGTTGACCGTCTGCAGGATCTCCCGCTTGTGCTGGCCGAGGATCGCACCGACGATCGTCACCGTCTGCCCGCCGACCTGCTTGCGGGAGGCGAAGAGCAGGTTGCCGCCGGCCGCGGTGGTGCTGCCGGTCTTGATGCCGATCGCGCCGATGCGGTACGGCAGCTCGTTGTAGTTGGGCCAGAATTTGCCGGAGGGATCCGTCCAGCTCGCCGCGCTGCTGATCGCGACCAGGGCAGGGACCTTCACGAACGCGCGGCCCAGCTTCACCTGGTCCTCGGCCGTGGAGACGGTGGTCTCCTTCAGTCCCGAGGGGTCGGTGTACGTCGTGCCGGTCATCCCCAGTTCCCTGGCCGTGGCGTTCATCTTCTTGACGAACGCCGCCTCCGAACCGGCGTCCCAGCGCGCGAGCAGCCGCGCGATGTTGTTGGCGGAGGGGATCAGGACGGCCGACAGGGCCTGCTTCTCGGTGAGGGTGTCACCGGCCTTGACGGTGTCGAGCGTCGACTCGCCGGCCTTGTTGTAGCCGCCCTCCTTCTCCGCCGTCGGGTCCACCTTGATCTTCGGACCCTCCTCGCCCGCCTTCAGCGGGTGGTCCTTGAGGATGATGTACGCCGTCATGGTCTTGGCGACCGAGCCGATGGCCACGGGGGTCTGCTTGCCGAAGTGACCCATCGTGCCGACGCCGTCCACGTCCATCCAGCCCTGTCCCTCGCCGGGCCAGGGCAGCTGCGTGCGGTCCCCGGCGAAGGTGTAGCTGTCCTTGCCGGTGAGCGCGAGAGTGGGCGCCGGCAGCGGGCGCACGGCCTGTACGACCGCGAAGACGATCGCCAGGAGCAGGACCAGGGGGGTCCAGATCTTGATCCGGCGCACGAGCGTGCGGACCGGGGTCTCCGGCGGCGGGGGCGTGTTCGTCAGCTCCGCCAGCAGGTCCAGCGGGGGCTTGGGCGGGAGCGGCTGCTGGGTGGTGCGCTCGGGGCCGACCTGGGGGACGGGGGTGGTGGCGTCCGGGGCCTTGGCCTCGGCGGCCGGCTTGCGCAGGTCGTCCTTCAGCGCGACGAACTTGCTGGTGCGCTCCGAGTCGGACTCGCGGGCGGCCGGCTTGCCGCCGAGCTTGAGCATGGTCGTCGGCTGGTCGACGGGGGGTGTCTTGGGGCGGACGGCCTTGAAGACGGTGGTGGGCTGGTCGACGCCGGTGTCCTTGGCGGCGGGGTCCGCGCGGGGGCCGTCACCGTCCGCCGCCTCGGCTCCGCCTTCGGCGTCCGTGGCGCCACGGGTCGCCTGCGGCGCCGGGGCCGGCTGCGCCTCGGCCTCGGCTTCGCCTTCGGCGTCGGCGTCCGTGTTCCCACCCGCACGGGTTGCCTGCGGCGCCGGGGCCGGCTGCGCCTCGGCCTCGGCTTCGCCTTCGGCCTCCGCGGTCCCAACCGCACGGGTTGCCTGCGCGTCCGCCTCGGCTTCGCCTTCGGCCTCCGCGGTCCCAACCGCACCACCCGTGCGGCTCTCGTCGTCGGCTGCGGGTGGCCCCTGTGGGGCGTCCCCGCCATCGGCGGCCTCCGGCTCGTCCCCGCCACCGGGCATCTCCGGCTCGTCCCCGCGCTCAGCCGTCTCGGCCTCCGTGCCCGGGCCGGACGGGGCGTCAGTCTTGGCCTTCGCGTCAGACGTGCCTTCGTCCTCCGCGCTTGCCTCGGACGACGCTTCAGCCTCTGCCTTCGCGTCAGCGGAGCCCTCCACCTCGGTCTCCCCGTCCGCGTCCGACGGTTCCTCGGCCTCGGCCTCCGCGCTCGCGCCGGACAAAGCCTCCGCCTCGTCCCCGGCGTCAGCTGAGGCCTCCGCCTCGGACGAGGGCTCAGCCTTCGTCTCCGTGGCGGACTTCGGCTTCGTGGCCTTCTCCGGCTCGTCCCCGGTGTCGTCGGTCTCCTGGGTGTTCGCGGGTGTGTCCGGGCTCGGTTCGCGTACCCAGGTCGAGACCGCCGCCTGCAGGGCGGTGTCCTCGGGGTCGGCCGACTGCTTCCGCGCGGTCGGGGTTTCGGGTCGTACCGTCAGGACCTTCGTCGCCGTGTCGCCGCCCGAGGACTTCCGTTCGCGGGACACCGTGAGACGCGGATCGCGCGCCTCGGGAACCGAACCCGCGCTCCCCGACGTCGGTTCCGCCGACGACTCGCGCTGCTTCGACCTGTCGGGGGACTCGCCCGCCACCGATGCCTCCTCCATGCGCCGCACGCCTACGCGCGCGCCCTGTCCGAACCATGTACCAGTGTCCTGTGTGAGGGCTTGGCCCCTGCGGTAGACGAGAACGACATACCTACCGGTTCCCTCACGAACCGGTCACGCACCCTCGACAGACCAATGTGAGAGGGGTCACCCTGTCATTCATCCACGCGGGGAGGCATGGATGGGCAGGAGCCGCAGAACACTTCCGGAGGAGCTTCTGTTGCTGGCACTGGACCCGGCCACGGGTACCACTGCGCAGCCGCAGTCGCTCGACCTCGGTCTGGCCGGTGCACAGCTAGTGGAGCTGGCGCTGGCCGGACGGATAGCCCCAGACGGGGATCGTATCGCCGTGGTGGTGCCACGGCCGACAGGAGATCCGACTCTGGACTGCGCGTTGGAGTTGCTGCGAAGGCGTGGCGCTCCCGTGCGTGCCGTCCACTGGATCGGCGGACCCCGGCTGGGGCTCCGCCAGACCTACCTCTCGCATCTGGAGCGGTGCGGCATGGTCGCCGCCGTGCCGGGTCAGATGTGCGGGGTGTTGCCGACGACTCGCTACCAGGCGACGGACAACGACATCAGCCGGGAGATCCGTGCCCGGCTGGACTCCGCGATCCGCACCGGCGTACCGCCGGACCCGCGGACCGCGGCGCTCGCCGCCCTGGCGCACGCCGTCGGGCTCGGCAAGCATCTGTATCCCGGGAACGAGGGCCGCTCGTCCAGGTCCCGGTTGCGGGATCTGATCCGGCACGACCCCATGGGCGGGCTGGTCGCGCATGCCGTCATGGACGTGCAGAACGGTGCGGTCGCGCAGCCGCGCCGCGGCCCGGCCGCGGCCGGCCGGCAGGCCGCGCCCGGCGCCAGGCCGGCGCCGGAACCCGCGCGCGGGGTTCCGATGCAGCCGCGTCGCGGGTCCATGGCGCGCGCCGTGGCCCACTGAGCCGTAATCCCGGTCCCCACAGACCCGGTTCGGGAGCCGCTGGTCCGAGCGGGGCGGCGAGATCCTTGTGGTCTCGCCGCCCCGCTCGGCTGCGTCCCCGGCCGCATATCGGCGGTTTCCCAGCGGTGGAAAGCACCTTGGTGGCAGTCTGCTCAACAGCAGATACGCAAAGTGTTAAGCAACAGGCAGGCAGCCGGAGGTGCGCGTCCCGTGGCGTCCAATGTCAATCCCACCGTCAGGCGGCGCCGGCTGGGCCAGGAGCTGCGCAGGCTTCGTGAGCTCAAGGGCATGACGGCCGAAGAGGTGGCGGAGCGGCTGCTGGTGTCGCAGTCGAAGATCAGCCGGCTGGAGAACGGCCGGAGGAGCATCAGCCAGCGCGACGTGCGCGATCTGTGCGGGGTGTACGAGGTCGAGGACCAGCGGATCGTCGACTCGCTGATGGAGATGGCCCGGGACTCCAGGCAGCAGGGCTGGTGGCACACTTTCGGCGACATCCCGTACAGCGTGTACATCGGTCTGGAGACGGACGCCGAGTCGCTGCGGGTGTACGAACCCCAGCTGGTGACCGGGCTGTTGCAGACCCGGGCCTATGCCGAGGCGCTGGTGCAGGGCGCGTTGCCGGAGACGTCGACCACGGAGATCGAGAAGCGTGTCCAGGTGCGGATGCGCCGACAGGAACGTATCACCGCCCAGACCAACCCGCTCCGGCTGTGGGTGGTGCTGGACGAGGCCGCGCTGAAGCGGGTCGTGGGCAGCCGGCTGGTGATGCGGGAACAGCTGGAGCACCTGATCGAGATGTCGCAGCTGCCGCACGTCACGGTGCAGGTGCTGCCCTTCGACGTGGGCGCGCATCCGGGGCTCAACGGCCAGTACGCGATCCTGGAGTTCGCCGACGCGGCCGACTCCAGCGTGGTGTACCTGGAGGGCGTGACCAGCGACCTGTACCTGGAGAAGGCGCAGGACGTGCAGAAGTACGCCGTGATGTACGAGCATCTGCGGGCGCAGTCCCTCAACGTGGAGGCGTCCCGGAAATTCATCGCGGATGCGGCGAAACTGTACGCCGACTGATGCGGGATCGTGCAGGGCGCGGGATCGTACACCGCCGGTCCACTCCAGTGGAAGGCCCGCCTGGAATATGCCATCCGGTTGAGTGAACGACTCCTCCGCGGCGAGCAGTTGCCCGGTAGCGTCGATCACGCCAATCAAACGACATGGTTGGCGTGATCCGCACTACCGCAACTCGCAACAGGAGTGGACATGGCACTGATTCAGGGCGCTTCGGAGACGTGGATGAAGTCTTCCTATTCCGCGGGCAACGGCGCCTGCGTCGAGGTCAAGTCGCCCGCCGCCGCCGAACTCGCCGTCCGCGACTCCAAGACGCCCGAGGGCCCGATCCTGGCCTTCCCCGCCGACGCGTGGAACGCCTTCGTGGCCTCGGTCAAGGCGTGAGGGGTTCTCCCTGACCCTGGTCCGGACAACAACTGCACACGCACCACAGGAGAGCCCTCTCGACCAGTCGCCGTCCTTGCCGAGAGGGCTCACCGCCTCGTCCGGGCCGTCGGGGGCCCGGGCCGTGTTCAGCCGAGCTGGGCCTCGATCGCGGAGACGACCTCGGCCGACTCCGGCTCGGTCTGCGGCGAGAACCGCGCGACGACCTGACCGTCCCGGCCGATCAGGAACTTCTCGAAGTTCCAACGGATGTCCCCGCTGTGCCCCTCGGCGTCGGCGAAGCCCACGAGCCGCTCGTACAGCGGATGCCGGCCCGCCCCGTTCACCTCCACCTTCTCCGTCAGCGGGAAGGTCACGCCGTACGTCGCCGAGCAGAACTCCGCGATCTCCTCGGCGGTGCCGGGCTCCTGCCCGAGGAACTGGTTGCAGGGCACGCCCAGCACGGTGAAGCCCTGTTCGGCGTACCGCTCCTGGAGCTTCTCCAGCCCGGTGTACTGCGGGGTCAGTCCGCACTTGGAGGCCACGTTCACGATGAGGACGGCCTTGCCCGCGAACCGCGAGAGATCCGCGGAGCCGCCCTGGAGGGCCCCGATCTCGACGTCCAGCGGGGAGCCGCTGTGCTCAGTAGTCGTCATGCCCGGATGCTAGCCCCGCCGGGTCACGCCCCCCTGCCCGGCCTCGCCGTGGACGTCACCGGCTCCCCGTGTCACCGGTTTCCTCGCCCCGCCTCGACCAGGACGTCACCGGCCGTCGTCCGGACGTACAGCACCGACCGCCCGGCCCGCCGCCGCGTCACCAGCCCCGCCTCCCGCAGCACCTTCAGATGCCGGCCCACCGAGCCCAGCCCCTGCCCGGTCACGGCGGTCAGCTGGGTGGTGCTCAGGGGGGAGCCGAGGAGCACCAGCACCGCGGCCCGGCCCGGCCCGAGCAGCGCGCTCAGACCGGCGGGCACCACCCGGTCGCCGTCCCCGGCCAGGACACCGGCACAGGGGTAGACCACGGCGTACCGCTCGTGGTCCTCCCAGGCGACCCAGCCCGTGCGCTGCGCGGTCACCGGCACGAACACCAGCTCGGCGCCGGAGATCTCGCGCGGCGGATACTCGTGCAGGTTGATCTGGAACCGGTTGTCCCCGAGCCACCGCGTGCCGCCCGGCCGCAGGGAGTCCAGCACGCTCGCCCAGCCGCGCCGGCTCGCCTGCGCGGTCCGCGCCACCACATCCGCCTCCAGCACCCGCCGGCGCCGCTCCCAGGACGGCCGTACGGTCTCCTCCCACACCCACTCCAGCAGTACGGCCGCCCGTTCGGGCAGGTCGTCCCGGTCCAGCTCGGCGGGCAGCGGCCCGGCGAGGGAGAGGCGCAGATGCGCGCGGGCGTCCGCCGGCCGGGTGGCGCGGACCCGGGCGATCCCCTCCGGGAAGCTCTCGCCGTCGCGGGGCGTGGGCGTGAGGAAGTCGGCGATCCACTCCCGGCCCAGCCCCGCCCGCACCAGCCGGGCCGTCACCGGGTCGGCCGCGAGCCTGTCCCGGTAGGCGGGCAGATGCGTGCCCAGCCAGGAGTGCTCACCGGGATGCGTCCCCTGCCCGGCGTGCAGCAGCTTCAGCCCGGCGAAGGTCTCGGCGAGCGGCGAGACGACGAACCGGCTCCGGGCCAGGGTGTCCGCGTTGAGCTGCCACCACCCCATGAGCGCCTCCTCGTACGCCGCGTACGGACCTTTCGCACGACGGCGAAACACTAACGAGCCCGCTGCGGCCCGCCCGAGACTCCGGACCATGCCCAGCTACCGCTCCCTGTTCCGCACCCCGGAGTTCACCCCGCTCTTCCTCGGCGCCGCCGCCCAGAACGCCGCCGGGACCGTCGGCGGCCTCGCCCTCGGCACGCTCGTCTACCGGGCGACCGGCTCCCCCCTCCTGTCGGCGCTGAGCATGTTCGGCCCGTCCCTCGCCCAGGTGCTCGGCGCGGCCTTCCTGCTCTCCGGCGCCGACCGGCTGTCCCCGCGTACGACCCTCGCCGCCCTCTCGCTGGCCTTCGCCGCCGGTCCTCGGCCTGGTCGCCTCCCTCGGGGGCGGGGTCCGCTGGGGTCTGCTGAACGAGATCCTCGCCAAGGACGGCTACCTGCCCGGGCGTTCGCTGTTCAACATGATGAGCGGGCTCATGCAGATCGCCGGGTTCGCCACCGGCGGCGCCCTGCTCGCCGCCCTCTCCCCGCGGGCCTGTCTGCTGCTGGCCGTGGCCCTGTACCTGACGGCCGCGCTCGTCCTGCGCCTCGGTCTGACCGCCCGTCCACCGCGGGTCACGGGCCGCCCCTCGCCGTCGGCGACCTGGCGCGCCAACGCCGAGCTGTGGTCGTCCCGCCCGCGCCGCCTCACCTACCTGGGCCTGTGGCTGCCCAACGGGTTGGTGGTCGGCTGCGAATCGCTGTACGTGTCGTACGCCCCGCACGCCGCCGGCACCCTGTTCGCCTGTGGCGCGCTCGGCATGTTCGCCGGGGACGTGACGGTGGGCCGTCTGCTGCGGCCCGCGGTACGGCGCCGGCTGGCCACCCCGCTGCTGTTGCTGCTCGCGACGCCGTACCTGGTGTTCTTCGCGCACCCGCCGGTGCCGGTGGCGGTGGTCTGCGTGACCGTTGCCTCCGCCGGTTTCGGCGCGAGCCTGGTCCAGCAGGAGCGGCTGATGAGCCTGACCCCCGGCGACCTGGCCGGCCAGGCGCTGGGACTGCACTCGGCCGGCATGCTGACCTTCCAGGGCGTGAGCGCGGCGCTGGCCGGTGCGGTGGCCCAGTTCACCTCACCGGCCGCGGCGATGACCGCGATGGCGGCGGGCTCGCTCTGCGTGACGCTGACGCTGGCCTCGGCCGCCCTGCGGGCTCCGGCCCGGTCCTGCGCCGAGCCCGCGCGGGGACGGTGGTGATGCCAGGAGGGGGTCCGCCCACCGACGTACGGCGTGATCATCCGTCTGCGTGAGGGTGACCGGCCATGTCGCGGGCCGCCGGGAGAGCATCCCGTGCCCGCGCGGATTCTCTGCTGTTTTTCCTGGTTCCTCCAGGTGTGAGCTGGGCTATGGTGCTCATGTGGACTTGGGGATGATCCAGCAGTGGTACCCCGTGGGTACGGATGTCGTGGTCTATCTTTCCGGGGGACGGTCCGCTCGGGGGCGTCTGGAGGCTGTCGGTCCGAACAGCCTGGTGCTCGTCACCGAAAACGGACCGACTCTGTTGCGCGCCACCGCGATCGAGCAGGTGGAGGCCATGAGCCCCGCCGTGCCGGCCGCCAGGGCCGTCGCACCGGATCCTCCCGCACCGCCGAGCCCGCCACCGCCTCCCGCTCCCGTGGTGCTGTCCGCCGCCTGGGACGTGCTGGCGGGCGAGTTCGCGATGGACGTCGGCCAAGCCCGGCTGACCACCCCGGTGTTCGGCCTCGACCCCGACTTCGAGCTGGGGTACACCGAGGCCAAGGAGATCGAGGGACACATCAACCGGGCCAAGAACCGCCTGGATTCCGCCCGGAAGTTAGGTGAACCGTCGCGCGTGCCGGGGGCGTTGCGCGACCTCGTGGCCGCGGCCGACGCGTGCGACTATCCACCGGCGTTCCACCTCGCCGCACTGCTGCTCCTGGAACGGGTCGGCACGGAGGCGGCCCGGCGCCAGGCCGAGGAGTGGATGGCGGAGGCCCTGTACTGCGGCAACCGGTACGTCTGGGACCTGGCGGTGCTGCGGATACGGAACGGCCATGTCCGGGAAGCGCTCACGGCGCTCGGTGAGGGGCTGCGGCACAGCCCGGCCGACCACAGCGACGATCTGCTGCTCCGGCTGTTCCTCGCCCTGGTCCTTCAGGAGGGGGACGTCAGCGCGGCGGCCTCGGTGCTCGGCGCCGCGGAGCAGGAGAGCCCGGGGCAGCGGTGGGTGGCCACCCGCGCCGGCCTGTACCTCCTGTCCCGGGTGTCCCCGGAGCGGGCCGCACCGCTGGAGCCGCTGCTGTCCGCGCCGGCCCCCTCACCCGATGACCTCCGTCAGGTCCTGGCGGCCCTCGGACCGGGCACGGACGCCGGCCTCACCCCACCGCAGACGCCGCGATCCTCCGCCGCGACCGCCGCCCCTCAGGCGCACCCGGCGCCCGGCGGGCCCGCACCCGCTCCGGCCGCGGCCGTACTCCACACCGCCGGGCGCCGGGTGCCGGCCGGCCGGCCCGCACCCGGACCGAAGGAGCCCCAACTCCATGTGGCCGCCGCGCGCAACCAGCTCAACCAGGGCAACCTGGATGCCGCGCTGAAGATCGCGCAGAACGCCCTGGCGAGCCATCCCGGACACGTCGAACTGCTGGAGATCACCGAGACCGCCCAGCGGGAGAAGGCGGCGCGGACACTGGCCGGCCCGGCGTCCAGGCGCACGGCCCAGGCGCAGCTGGTCCGGGGCCACCGTTCGGCCTACGCACGGGCGCAGCACGCCGACACCCAGGAGAAGGACTGGCCCAAGGCCGAGCAGCTCTACCGTCAGGCCCTGACGGAGGACCCGGGCAACGAGCGGGCCCGGCGCAGTCTCGCCTGGGGGCTGCACCGCTACAAGCGCAGCGGTGAGGCGCTGGAGCTGCTGCGCGATCCGAGCGTCGTCGTCCAGGACACCCTGCCGCACCAGAACATGATCATCACGATCCTGAGCGACACGGGGAACTGGGACGAGGCCGCTCGTCTGCTGGAGGACCTGCTGAAGCGGGAGCACTCCAAGCAGACCCGGACCGGTCTGCTCAAGCGTCTGATCGTGCTGTACCGCAGGCTCCGGGACGCCGAGCGGGCGAAGGGCGCGGCGCGCCGCCTGCTCAACCACGGCCCCCGGAACCCGGAGTTCCGCAGCCTCTGGGAAGAGGTGGAGAAGGCCGAACGCTCAGGCATCTGGGACAAGATCGACCAGCTGCTCGCCAAGAGCGACTGGAAGCCGGAGCAGCCCGGCTCCATCAGCCCCATCCTGCTGCTCCACCTGGACCGCTGCGAATACGCCGGGGTCAACCCGGCCCGCGTGCAGGAAGGCACCCTGAGCGAGCGGGACGTCCAGGAGCTGGACGACCTCATCCGTACGCTGGGATCGCGGCGGTCCGCGGACCGCGCCGCCTACAACCTGTCGGCGGCCCGCATCCTGAGAGACCTCAACCAGTCCGAGGACGACCGCTTCCGCAAGTCCCTGCGGAGCTTCGGGGCGGCCATGGGCGATCTGTGCACGGCCGAGCGCCGGCCCGGGGACGTCACGCGCACCTACTACGCCGAAGCGGTCGCGCTGGGCGGGTGGGACGACATGGGCGAGCTGAAGGTCAAGCAGTTCGTCCTGTCGTACCTCGACCCGGACTCGACGCAGCCGGAGACCCGCCCGACGTTCGAGAAGTGCCTGCAGTGGGTGCTGGAGGACGAGAGCCTGCACCGGCCCCTGACGTTCGGCCTGCTCAGCCTGATGGCCAGCGGCTCGGACCGGGTGCGGCGGGAGATCGTCTCGCGCACCTTCCGCGTGACCCACATCAGGGACATCCTGCTCGGACAGCTCTGCGACTACCTCGGCGAGGCCAACTCGTCCAGCGTGCACGACGTCTACGCGGAGCGGTGGCAGCAGGCCCTGCGCAAGCTGCGCCAGGAACTGGACGCGCAGCGCCAGTCGCTCCAGCTGCCGCTGAACCGCAGCGAGCCCCTGGGCGCCCTGGCCGAGGACCAGCAACTGCTGGAGCGCGCGAGGGACCTCGCGCCCACCACACCGCTCGACATCGACCGCCTCAAGAAGGTGGCCACCACCCTGGCGGACATCCACGGCTACCTGGAACAGCCCTCGTACCTGGAGCAGGAACGGCTGGAGTCCAAGATCCGCACCGCGGTGCGCGAGCTGGTCGCCACCATCGAGACGTATCCGACCCGGCTGAGCCTGGAGTACCTGGTACCGCTGCTGACCAAGCTGGACCGGGCGCTCGCCGGTCACTTCCAGGACGTTCAGCGGGCCGCCGAGCCGACGGACCTCGAAGTGACCAAGGTGCTCTCCAGCTACGCCCCCAGCGCGGCGTCCACCATCCATGTGCAGCTCAGCGTCAAGAACCTGCCCCGGCGCAGCCCCGCCGTGGACGTGATGCTGCGCGTGCTGGACAACGCGGACGACTACCAGCCGGTGGCCGAGCCGATACCGGTCGCCCACAGCCTGCGCGACGAGCAGACCGAGACCTGCACGCTCCCGCTGGTGGTGACACCGCGCGCCATAGCCGAACAGGTGCTCACGCTGCACTACAGCCTGGAGTTCATGGTGCGCTCCGACCGGCGCATCGTCACCGAGCCGCGTACGTTGCCGCTCCGGCTGAACGACTCCCAGGACTGGAAGCCGATCCGCAACCCCTACGCCGAGGGCGCTCCCGTCTATGACGAGGAGATGTTCTACGGCCGCGGGCCGCTGATCCAGATACTCGTGGACTCCCTGGAGCGGGCGGACGCCAAGTGCGTGGTGATCTACGGCCAGAAACGCGTCGGCAAGTCGTCGGTCCTGCACCATCTGCAACGGGCGCTCAAACCCCCGGTGCTCGCGGCCAAGTTCAGCATGGGCGAACTCGCCACCAACCTGACCCACGCCAACCTGCTGTACAAGATCGCGAACGCGTTCTTCCGCCGTCTGGAGGAGCTGGAGGACGAAGGGCTGCCGGGTCTGAACCTCTCCCGGCCGGTGCTGCGGGAGTTCATCGACAGCGGTTCACCGGAGATCCACTTCGATGACTACGTGCGGGACATCCTGCGGCGGATGCAGCGCAGCGACACCTACCGCAACTGGCGGATGGTGCTGCTGCTGGACGAGTTCACCGTGCTCTACGGCGCCATCGAACGCGGCGATCTGCCCCGGGAGTTCATGAAGTCGTGGAAGGCCATGCTGGAGAGCAAGCTGTTCAGCAGCGTGGTCGTCGGCAACGACCTGATGCCGCGCTTCCTCAAGGCGTTCCCCAACGAGTTCCAGGTGGCCCGGCAGGAGCCGGTGTCGTACCTGGACGAGGGACCCGCGAAGGCGCTGATCACCGAACCGATCGCCCTGGAGAACGGGGAGAGCCGCTACCGCGGCGACTCGGTGCAGCGCGTCATCGAACTGACCGCCCGCAGTCCCTACTACATCCAGCTGTTCTGCAACCGCCTCGTCCACCACATGAACGCCGAACGCCAGCCGCTGATCGGCCCCGCCGACGTGGACAACGTCGCGGCGGCGCTGGTCAGCGGGGACCGGGCGCTGCTCCAGGAGCAGTTCGACAACCTGCTCACCCCCGGTGACGCGGACGTCAGCGACCTGTCGGACGAGACCGTGCTGGGCGTGCTCAAGGGCAGTCTGTCGGGACACCGCCGCGACCTCCACCTGGACGGCCGCAAGGCCCGCGAACTGCCGGAGGGCCCGCGGGTCATCGAGGACCTGCTGCGCCGCGACGTGATCGTCCGCGAGTCCGAGGACCGCTACCGGATCAAGGTGGGGCTGTTCGCGGAATGGCTCTGGCAGAGGAAGGCGTAGGGCCCGTGACAGACCTGACGGCCAAAGGCCCCGGCGACCCCCTCGCCGTGACTCCCTCCGACCCCGTCCCCGTGGCTCGGTCCAACCCCTTCGCCACGGTGGGCCACCCGGTCCACGGCGACGGCCACATCGGCCGGACCGGCCCCATGGAGATACTTCAGGAGCGGGTCCTGTCCCAGTCGACCGCCGGCGCCACCGCCATCATCGGCCCGCCGCGGATCGGCAAGTCCAGCCTGGCCTACCACGTCTTCATGCGCCCCGAGGTCCGGGAGACGTATCCCCGGCTCCTGCCCGTCTGGATGAACGTACGGACCCAGGCCGGCATCCAGCAGGCGTTCCGCAGGCTCTCCGACGACGTCTGGGAACTGCTGACCGAGCGGTCGGGCGAGATCGACCGGCGCACCACACAGGCGTACGAGAGGGCCGTGGAGCCCGGCCTCCCCTGGGCCCAGGCGCAGAGCGAGACCCAGGAGTTCCTCCGGCTGGTACGGCGGCGCGGATGGCGGGTCGTCCTGATCCTGGACGAGTTCGACGCCGCCCGCGACGTGTTCAAGTCCCAGCCGGGCACGTTCCAGGCGCTGCGGGAGATCGCCTACAACCTGGACTGGAACATCGGCCTGGTCACCACCTCCCGCCGGGAACTGAGGGAGATCGTCGACATGGCCGACCCCGACGAGTCCACCTTCGCCGGGATCTTCCGCTCCCTGTTCCTGACCTGCTTCGACGCCGACGAACTCGGCGCGCTCGCCGCCCGCGTGCCGGGCCGCGCACCGGACGAGGGCGCGGACGCGGCCGTCGCCCGGCTGGCCGAGCTGACCGGTGGCCATCCCTATCTGGCGAGCGTGCTGCTGGACCGGGTGTGCAGCGCGGCCCGGGGCCGCCCCGTCCGCCTCCTCGACGAGATCGAGGCGCTGGCGCACGCTCTGCCGGCGGAGTTCCAGTACTACTACCGCGATCTCGAGGAACTGCTGCGCGCGGACGGCCGGCTCCGCGCGCTGCTGGAGGTCGTCCTCGGTCCGCAGCTCGTCGTGACCCCGGACGACGCGCAGGTCCTGCTGCAGCAAGGGCTGGTCAGGGTGCGCGAGGGGTCGTACCGGGCCTTCTCCGACCACTTCCAGCAGCACCTCATGCTCATCGGACGCAAGCTGGGCCACTGGGACAACTGGATGGCCGTCGAGCGGCGGGTCCGCGACCTGGTCGAGTCCGTCTTCCAGGACAGGTACGGCACCGACTGGCCGACCGAGCTGCGCAGGGTCCGCCCCAAGCTGGTCCCCATGCTCGACCATTGCGAGGACCTGAGAGCCCGGGAACTGCGGTCCTTCGGCGCACAGGGTTCCACCCGCATCCTGGACTTCACCTACCCGCGGAACCTGTACGACCTGATGGCCTCCCACTGGGACCTCTTCGGCCGCCTCCTGAAGAAGGACAAGAACTACTGGAACGAACGCTTCTCCCTGCTGGCGAAGGTCCGCAACCCCATGGTCCACAACCGCATGTCGGTGGTGACACCGGTGGAACAGCGAACGTTCCAGCTGTACTGCGACGAACTCATGGAAACGCTGGACGGGGTGAGCTGACCGCCATGGCCGTCCATGACACACTCGGCGCGACGTGTGCCCGGACGCGACAGACGTACGCGACGTGAGAGCGGGCACGGGCGCGTACGAACTACCGAGGAAGGTCCTCGCGGTCGAACCCGGCCCGGCCTCGCTGACCGTTCACCACTGGCCCGACCTGACGGCCGGCATCACAGAACCGCGCCAGGGTCACCCGCTGCCGCATCGTCAGCGGTTGTGACTCGTACGGGACTACCTTCCCCAGGCAGCCGCGTTCGACGGCAGCCGCGCCGTCCCGACCGACCGGCCGATCGACCTGCTCGGCGGGGCCGCCAGGAACCGGTCCGCATCCCCCACGACCGCGTCGACGGCTTCGGCGCCGCATACGGGCGCCGCCCGCACGCCTACCTCGCCCCCCACGTGCGTGCGGGGATCTCCACGCTCGCCCAGACCGGCGACGACGCACTCGCGCCGGAACGGACCCGGCTCGCGGACGACGTGGCGTCAGGCCGCCGGCCCACCCGCCACGCCGAACTGCTCAGGCCCGAAGCCGTTGATGCCGGTCACGGCTCATCGTGGCCGACCACCGACAGGTACGCCGTCCCCGGAACGGGTCAGCCCAGCCCTGGCAGACCGCGCAGTTCCCCGATGCGCAGAAGCCGCGCGAAGAGCAGGAACAGCAGCACCATCACGATGCCGCCGGCGGCCAGCGAGACGGCGGGCGTCCAGGATGCCGACGTCAGGCCGTGGCCGCACGAGCGGGCGATGAACCAGCCCGCGGCTCCCGCGCCGGTGGCGGCCGCGGTCAACTTGGCGTAGGTACGGCAGATACGGCGGCCGTCGAGGAGCCCCTCGGTGCGCCGCCTGAGCCGCAGCGCCGTGAGCAGCAGGCCGACGGCGTAGGACAGGGCGTAGGCGGCGGCCATCCCCGTGACCGCCCACCGGGGGGACAGCAGCAGATGGCACACCACGGCCAGAGCGATGTTGATGCCGCCGATCCACAGCGCCATACGGAACGGCGTGCGGGTGTCCTCGAAGGCGTAGAAGCCGCGCAGCAGGAGGTACTGGGCGGAGAACGGGATCAGTCCCAGGCCGAAGGCTTGCAGCATGTGGCCCAGCGGGACGGTGTCCGCGGCGTCGGCGGCACCGTGGGCGAACAGCAGCTGGGCGATCTGGGGGCCGAAGACGACGAAGAAGAAGGCCGCCGGGACGATGGCGACGCCGCTGACCCGCAGTGCGCGGGACAGGTCGGCGCGCAGATCGCCGAGCCGATGCTCGCGCGCTGCCCGGCTCATGCGGGGGAGAAGTGCGGTGACGAGGGAGACGGTGACGATCGACTGGGGGAGCATCCATATCTGCTGGGCGTAGCTGTAGGCGGTGTAGCCGACCCCGTCGTCGGGCCGGGCGGCGTCCGCGGCGGAGGCCAGGCGGGTGACCACCGTGCTCGCCACGAGGTTGGCCAAGACGAACAGCAACGTCCAGCGCGCCGCGCTCACGCTCTTGCGCAGCCCGGCGCCCCGCCAGTCGAAGCGTGGCCGCAGACGGAAGCCGGCCGCGTGGGCGTACGGAACCAGGGCGAGTGCCTGGAGGGCGAGAGCGGCAGTGGTTCCGATTCCGAGCAGCCGCACCTGGGCACCGGTGATGTCCGAGACCTTCTCCGGGGCGGTCATCATGCCGAGGTACAGGCCGAACATCGTGATCAGCACGATGTTGTTCAGGACCGGCGTCCACATCATCGCCCCGAACCGGTTCCGGGCGTTGAGCACCTGCCCGAAGATGCTGAACACGCCGTAGAAGAAGATCTGCGGCAGCAGGAAGCGGGCGAAGACCACGGTCAGCTCGAACGCGTCGTGCGTGGCGGGCGTGTCCTGCTGGTAGACGCTGATGATCCGGGGAGCGGCCCAGGTGGCCAGCGCGCTGCCGACACCCAGGACACACAGCACGAGGGTGACCAGACGCTGCTCGAAGGCGGCCCCGCCATCGGGGTCTTCTGCCCGGGCCCGGACCAGCTGGGGAACCAGGACGGAGTTCAGCGCGCCACCGATCAGCAGGAAGTACAGGCTGGTGGGCACCGTGTTGGCCTGGTTGTAGGTGGTGGCCAGCAGCCCGGTGCCCAGTGCCGCTCCTTGCAGCACGTTCCGGATCAGCCCGGTGGCACGCGAGACCACCGTCCCGGCGGCCATCAACGCGGACGACCGCAACACCCCGCCGGCCTCGGCCCGCTTGGGGGCGGCATGCTTCCGGCGTCTCATGCCGGATCGCGCTAACTGTTCGGGCGAAGTCTCCTTGCTCATGGCCCCAATCTACGATCCGAGCCTCGCCGGTCCCCGGGGACCTCGACACCGACTTCACCGCGCCCACGGCCCAGCGCTCGCCGGCAGGAGGTTCGATCCGCGCCCGCTCCGGCCGCCGCCGTCGACTGGTGCGACGGACGGGCTACCGAGTGGCACTGCGGAGTGGTTGGCCGTACTCGATCACGGCCAGCAGGTCACGCGCATGTGTGCTCCGCTCGCCCAGGGCCCCCACTTGCGCCGGGAGCGTCTGCCTTCAGCAGCCGGCGATGTGACGGCACACCAGGTCGACGGGGAGGGCGACGCCGGCGACGAGACCCGCGCCGGGGCTGCACAGCCACAGGACGGCCTGGGCGATCTCCTCAGCGGTGCCGAGCCGGTTGGCTGGCCTCGGCTCCGGCCCGGTCGAGCAGTGCTGCGTGAGGTGTGCTCCGTCCGTGCGGGGAGCCGGCGTCGCGCCGACGGCCAGGGCGGTCAGGCCACCGCGGGAATCCCGAGTTCGGCGAGCAGGCCGCGTACCCGTTGTTCGATGGTGTCCCGGATCGGCCGGACGGCGTCGACACCCTGCCCGGCGGGATCGTCCAGCTGCCAGTCCAGGTACCGCTTGCCGGGGAAGACCGGGCAGGCGTCCCCGCAGCCCATGGTGATCACCACGTCCGAGGCCCGCACCGCCTCGCTGGTGAGGACCTTGGGTGTCTGGGCGGAGATGTCGATGCCGACCTCCGCCATGGCCTTGACGACGGCGGGGTTGACCGCGTCGGCGGGGGCCGAGCCGGCCGAGCGGACCTCGACCTGGTCACCGCCCAGGTGGGTGAGGAACGCGGCGCCCATCTGGGAGCGGCCGGCGTTGTGGACGCAGACGAACAGGACCGTGGGGCGCGGGGCGGGGGTACTCATGGCAGGCGTCTTTCGGGAGGGCGGGAGGGGGTCAGGAGGAGGCCAGTTCGGGTTCGCCGTGCGGGACGGCGACCTCGTCGGCGGCCGGGGCGGGACGGCCGTACACCGCGATGACGGCACCCAGCCCGAGCACGGCTCCGACCAGTTGGGCGGCGATGAACGGGGCGACGGAGGCGGGGGCGATTCCGGCGAAGGTGTCGGTGAAGGCCCGGCCGATGGTCACTGCCGGGTTCGCGAAGGAGGTGGAGGAGGTGAACCAGTAGGCGGCACCGATGTACGAGGCCACGGCCACCGGCGCGAGGGAGGCATCGCCGACGCGGTCGAGTCCGGAGATCAGCAGGATCAGCCCGGTCGTGGCGACCACCTCACCGAGCCACAGGTGAGAGGCGGACCGGTCGTGGGTGGACCACTCGGCCAGCGGCTTGGCGAACATCGCGTCGGCCAGGATCGCCCCGCCGATGGCTCCGGCGATCTGTGCGGGCACGTACGCGGCCACGTCCCGCAGGGGCAGGCCGTCGGCCTTGCGGCGGCCGGTGAACCAGGCGGCGAGGGTGACGGCCGGGTTGAAGTGGGCGCCGGAGACCGGCCCGAGCACGGTGATCAGCACGCCCAGGCCGAAGACGGTGGCGAGGGAGTTGGCGAGCAGCTGCACGCCCACGTCGCGCGACAGCTCGGTGGCCTGGATACCGGAGCCGACCACCACCGCCACCAGCAGCCCGGTTCCCACGGCTTCAGCGGCGAGGCGTCGGCCCAGGGGCGCGGTCACGCGGTGTTTCCGGCGGTCTGCGGCGTGGTCAGGAATGCGGCGAGCCGGTCCAGGACGCCGGGCAGCACCCAGTAGTACACCCAGGTCCCGCGCCGCTCGCAGTCGATGAGCCCGGCCTGCCGGAGCAGCTTGAGGTGGTGGGAGATCGTCGGCTGGGACAGCTCGAAGGCCGGCGTCAGCTCGCACACGCAGACCTCGCCGCCCTCCCCACGTGAGGCGATCATCGACATCAGCCGGAGCCGGACCGGGTCACCGAGGGCCTTGAAGACCTTCGCCAGCTCGGCCGCCTGGTCCTCGTTCAACGGCGCGGCGGACAGTCCTGCGCAGCAGGCGGTGTCCTGCCCGATCACCTCAAGCTCTTGTTTCGACATACGTCTATGTTGACGTTTTTCGATCCAGGGCGCAAGGTTGCATCAACGAACGTCAATACAAGCCGTTCCGGGGCACCGCCATGCCCCGTCACCTGGGAGTGAGTCATGAGCGAACAGTCCACTGACCTGCGCGAAACCGTCCGCCGGCGCTACGCCGCAGCGGCCGTGAAGGTCACCGAGGGCGGCGCCGCCTGTTGCGGGCCGGAGCCGGTCGAGGCCGACGAGAACTTCGGCTCGGCCCTGTACGCCGCCGACGAGCGCGACACGCTGCCCGCCGAGGCCGTCGCCGCCTCCCTCGGCTGCGGCAACCCCACCGCCGTCGCAGAACTGCGCGAGGGCGACCACGTCCTCGACCTGGGCTCGGGCGGCGGCATCGACGTCCTGCTCTCCGCCCGCCGCGTCGGCCCCACCGGCAAGGCGTACGGGGTGGACATGACCGACGAGATGCTGGCCCTGGCCCTGGCCAACGCCGAGAAGGCCGGTGCGACGAACGTCGAGTTCCTGAAGGGCACCATCGAGTCCGTCCCGCTGCCCGCGAACACCATCGACGTGGTGATCTCGAACTGCGTGATCAACCTGTCCGTCGACAAGCCCGCCGTGTTCGCCGAGACCTTCCGCGTCCTCAAGCCCGGAGGCCGTATCGGCGTCTCCGACGTCGTCGCCGACGACACCCTCACACCCGAGCAGCGCGCCGAACGCGGCGACTACGTCGGCTGCATCGCCGGCGCCCTCTCCTTCGCCGAGTACCGCGCAGGGCTGGAAGCCGCGGGGTTCACCGACATCGAGATCACCCCGGCCCATTCGGTCGCGGACGGAATGCACTCGGCGATCGTCCGTGCCACCAAGCCGGTGACGGCCGATGCCTCCTCCAGGGCTGCCGAAGCGGCCGACGCCTGCCGCTCCTCGGCCTCTCGTACCGGCGCTGCGAACGCCCTCCCGTCCGACGGACGGAAGGGCCTCTGACGAGGTGCCTGTCTGTGCCCTCGCAGGATTCGAACCTGCGACACCCGCTTGAGGAGTTTTCCCTGGGCGGGGTCGTGCCCTGAGACGTCGGCGCGTCCGGTGCTCGGAGCAGCGTGGCAGACGCGAGGCGAGTCCCGTTTTCGCACCAACTCCCGAAGACGGGTGGTCCTCATGACCGGTTCGGATACACCTCCTGTTCCCCGGCGTCTCCCCAGCGGCGTCCACGAGACCGTGCGGCCGGGGTGCGCGCTCCTCCGGCTGGAGACGACCGCATCACGCGAAGGAGTCCTCGACGGTGCGTGGTGGCCGCGGTCGCGCGACATCGGGGCCGAGCTGCCCGAGCTGCTGAGCGCCCTCATCGCACATCTGGGCCCCGTGACCCGCGTCGGGCTGGACACCGCGGCCTGGGCAGGGCTCCCGACGCGGATCGTCGTCGACGACCGGGTGGTGCACATCGACTCCTTCCCGGTGGGTGACGACACCGTCCTGATCACCCGGGGCGACCGGGACCTCTTCTCCCTGCTGGTGGTCCCGCCCAACGCGACTCCCGAGGCCGCCCGCGCCGCGGGCGCGGTCCCTGGCGCGGCGGAGCGCCCATGCTTTCGGGCTGCTAGGGCAGGTCGCGGCGGCCGGGGCGGAGACAGGAGGCAGGCCGCGCCGCAGAGGCGGCGCGCGCCCGCGCCGTGTGCGAGCCTTGAACCAGAAAGTTGTAACTCAGTCGCTGGGGCTGGTGGTTTGATCAGGCTCCGGCCTGCGGGCTTTCGCGATGTGGCGGCCGTGTTCAGCAGCTCGTAGCAGTGACTGGGCTACCCGTTCAGCGTCGTCGGGGTGAAGGTAGATCTCCTGGGTCCACAGCACCGACAGGCGCACAGTGCCGTTCAACAGGTTCGTTGCCACGTCCACCTCGACGCCGTTGCCGGCGGCGTCGGTGACCTTCAGGTCCAGGTCGCTGCCGTAGGCGCTCATGTACCTGAGCATGCCTGACTCCCCACGAGGAACCCTCGCCCGTCAACCTCAGCTCCTCCTCAGAAGATCCACGGAACCTTCGCCTCCGGCATGTCCCTGCCATACGGTCAGGCCATCCGACCGCCTCCAGAGCGGTCCCCACCGGATGGGCGTTCCTGTGCAAATCTCAGCACGTCGCACCATGCTTGTTCCCGCGACCGCGCTCCTGCTGTGCACGGCCGTGGCTGGGCCTGCGCTGGCCGAGGATGAGGCGCCATCGACTGCCTCTTCGACATCTACACAAGCCGATGACTCCCTCATCAACACGTCCCCGCCCGATCAGCCTGAGGAAGATGTCAGCGAGGTCCCTGCTGATGAGGTAGACAAGCAGCCCGAAGTACCTGCGTCTGAGGCCAAGCCGCCACTTCCCGGCGATGTGCCGGCTGCTGCCGACTGCGCCCCGGCTCACGGCGTCTACATTCCCACCAAGCAGGGCCGCAAGTACCACCGGGCGGTAGGCCCCACCAACTCGAACTACAACGGAACGTCAAGGACCGCCAAGTCGACCTTCACGTCGGAGGTCACCGGCGAGGTAGGCGTGGCCGTCACCGGCGAGCTGGAGACATCGGTGGGCACGCTGCTTGCCAAGGTCAAGGCCAAATACCAGGTGACCGTGTCCGCCAAGCTGACGGCCAAACTGGGGAACTCCATCGCGGTGGACACACCGTCCCACAAGACCACCCACGCGACGTACGGTGTCTGGCGACTCAAGCACACCGGCAAGAGCTACTGGCTGCACCAGAACTGCACCACCACACCGGAGCGCACCGTCGTCAGTTACTCGCCCTTCCGCATAGGGTGGTACCTGTGGGAAAGCTGAGCCCGCTGGCAACCGCAGCCACGTTGACCGCTGTCACGGTTCTTGCCGTCGGCTGCAGCAGCGACGATGGCAAGGCGTCGGACGCTGGCCCGAAAGCCTCGCCTCACTCATCGTCCTCTTCGACGCGGACGCCAACGCCTGATCGCGCCGAACACATACCCGGTGAATCCGTGACCAAGGCACCTGCCCTACCGGACGGAGATGTTGTCGCTCAGGCGGTGAACGCCAGCGGCAACCGGGAGATGGACGTCAAGGGCGGCCTCAAGGGCGGCCCACTGGCAGTCCTTGTGAATTGCAAGGGCAACGGTAAGCTGACTGTCGAGGTTAAACCGGTCGGATTGAGCTTCCCGCTTGAATGCGTTGCCGGGGAAGTCAGCAGCACCTATAACCAACTGGATCTGAAGCGCACGCGTCAGCAGGGAACGGTGAGTGTGACCGCACCCTCGAACGTCCGGTGGGCAATCACCGTCGGACGTTGAGGCCCGGCTTCAGGTACGAGGCCGGTCCTTCGGTGCCAGATGAGAGGGGACACCCCGGGTCTGGGGCTGAACTCATAGGCGCAGGGTGGGAGTTCTGTCCGGCGAGCTAGGGGCAGGTAGGTCACGGGTCGGATGGTCCAAGTGACGCGGGTGCCCGCGTGTGTGACCGACACCGTGCAGGGCTCCGACCGCAGTAGGTAGGGCTCGTTGTGGGTTCAAATCCCACACCCACCGCGCAGGTGAACGGCCCCCGGCCAGCAGGTTGGCCGGGGGCCGCTCTCATGCACTTTGTCCTGTTGGTGTCAGCCGCTGATGTCAGCAGCCGCAAGCGGTCTTCACGAACATCATGTTCACGTCGTTCAGGAAGACGGTGAACAGCAGGTTCGGCTCCGACTAGAAGCCGAAGAAGTGAAGGGCCGGGTCCCTGACCTGCGGCTGTGAAATCGATCAACGCTGCGACCTGCGACTTAGCTGTCGGTGGTTGTCAGCGTGGTCGTCGTTGAGCACCCCCGCACGGCCTGGAGACGGCCTGAGCGGGAGTGTCGCGTGCTGCACCTAGAAGCGAACTATGGGCGGACGGTCACTGAGGTTTGCAGCTGGGCAGGTGATCATGCGGTACTGCTTCAGTCGGCTGCTGTGACCGAGCAGTCCTTAAGCGCGATGCTGAGGAGTTCACAGGCCGCGACATCCTCCCCGGCCTCCAGGCCTTCCGCCTCTTTGGATCGAGGCTTCTGCAGATACGCCGCTGCCGCACGAGTCGCACCACTGAAACAGGTCGGATTCTGATCGACGATCAGGCCGAGGATCTGCAGTTGGGCCGACTCCGCGTATGCGTTCACGGAGTTGAGATAGTCCTCATCACGGGCTTCGCGCTTCTTCTGCTCCCGCAGCTGATCGGCCCGCTTCCCGAAGTCGTTGCTGGCCTGTCGGCACGTAGCGGACTGCTCGGATGTGCTGTCGTGCCGCGTCGCTCCGACGGCGTACCCGCCTGCGGCGAGCGTGACTGCTCCTGCGCTAGCCAGCGCGATCATCGAACGCTTCATGGCCGGGAATCGTATATGCCCAGGTAAGGATACTGATCATCTTCGGAGAGGCTCGTAGCCAGTCGATGCAATGATGTGATCGCTCTGTGTTCTGGTGAGGGTCAGTCATTGCGCGCCAGTATGACGCCCGCGGGGACAAGCGCGGTCGGCGCAGCGAGTTTGGAAGATCGCGTATGCGGATGCGCGGTGACTTGGCGAGACGCTGACCAGCGCGTGAGTGGCTTTCTTGCCGGTGTTCCCTGCTATTCCCCGAAGCTTGCCGCTGCAACGGGCACGTATGAGGCACGGGCTGAGGAGCTGACATGGTTTGACGCGTGGGCCTTGGCGCGGTCACAATAACGGCACGCCTACTTCAGTGATGATTCCCTGTGTAGGTCGAGGTGGAGTGCTGGGCAGTGCGTAGCCCTACTTTTTATCCACATTTCGACTACACCCCGTTTCGACAAAGGGTGTAGTCTGTGCTGTTTGAGATCGTGGCCCTTCTGGGCATCGTGCTCCTCCCCATGGTCCGTCTGGTGATCGGTATCGTCGCGCTTCGTCGGTGCGACAGCCGTGACGTGCCGGAGGTCGTGAAGGCTTTGGCCTTCGGTAAGAAGCAGTAGCTCCAGAGACTGAAGCCCTGGCCTCGATGGTTCAGGGCTTCGGTTTTTTGCGGGAGCGGGCGTGGTTCAGGGGCGTCAATGCATGGGTGGATTCTGGCGGGCGGGTCTGACATGGGGCGTAGGAGGCTCCTCCGAACTCGTACCCCCCAACACGCTTACTCGTAGACGTTCAGTCCGCCGGCCTCCGCGTCATCCGGTTGCACGATGCCCCGCAAGGCACCGCAACCCTCCTCACGGCGGCCGGAGTCGCACCCTGCGTGGTGATGGAGATCCTGGGCCATAGCCAGATCAGCATCACCATGGACGTCGACACACACGTCGTGCAGGACCCCAGCGTGAGGCCATGGGCCACATGGACCGGCTGCTGCGGAAGAGGCGCCCGATCGCGGGTGACCGCCCCCGTTGATGTCAGAAGTAGATGTCAAAGGCCCCGAACCATGATCGGTCCGGGGCCTTCTCCCTTGTGCCCCCGGCAGGATTCGAACCTGCGACACCCGCTTTAGGAGAGCGGTGCTCTATCCCCTGAGCTACGAAGGCGTGGGTGGGCGTCCTGGTGGGCGCTCGGTCCACAGGGTACCGGATCAGGACGGGGGGACGTGGGTGAAGCGGGATGCGGTGTGGAGGTCCTGCTGGATGTGGTCCGCCGTCGCGTGGAGGGCGGGGAGGAGGTCGTGGACGCAGTCCCGCAGGGTGCGGCGGGCCGCGTGGGTGGAGATGTTCAGGGCGGCCACCGTCCTGCCCGTGCGGTCCCGTACCGGTACGGCGATGGACCTCAGGCCCGATTCCAGTTCCTCGTCGACCAGGGCGTAGCCCTGGGAGCGGACCTCGGTGAGCGTGGGGGACAGGGAGGCGGCGGTGTCCGCCAGGAGGACGCGGCCCAGGGAGGTGGCGGTGGCCGGCAGCCGTGTGCCCACGGTGATCTGTACGGTCAGGACCCGGCTCGTGCCCGCCCCGGCCGTGTACTGGATCTCCTTGCCGTCGTTCGTCAGCACCGCCAGTGCCGTCGGTTCCCGCACCGCGTCCGCCAGGGCCCGCAGGTGCGGTTCGGCCAGGCGGGGGAGTGTCGTCCGGGACAGGGGCGGGAAGCCGAGGTCGAGGACGCGCGGGGTGAGGGTGAAGGTGCGGTCGGGGTGTGCCGCAACCAGGCCCAGGTGCTCGTGGGTGAGCAGCGCCCGGCGTGCGGTGGCCCGGGACAGGCCGGTCGCGCGGGCCACCTCCGTCAGGGACAGCGCCGACCGGCCCTCGCCGAACGCCGTCAGTACCGTCAGACCCCGGGCCAGCGATTCCACGAAGTCCCGGCCGAGTTCGTGCTTGGACGCCGTGGTCCAGGCCGCGAGGCCGGCGGGTGCCGGGCCGGGCTCGGGTGCGGGTGCGGTGCGCAGGTCCGTCTCCATCGCCTTCACCGCTGTACGCAGCCGGGGCAGCAGGCTGGTGCGCAGGTCCGTCGCGGAGTGCCGGCTGGTGTGGCTGACCACGCTCGCCACGCAGGCCACTCGGCCGTTGCCGGGGTCCCGTACGGGGACGGACACCGCGACCAGGCCCGGCTCGATCAGCTGGTCGTCCACGGCCCAGCCGTCCCGGCGCGCCCGCTCCACCCGTTCCGTGAAGGAGTGAGTGAAGGAGTCCGTGAAGGAGGAGTCGTCAGATGCTTCCGCTCTCGGGGGGACGGTGGGGAAGGAGGCGTCCTGTGCGTCGCCGGCTCGGCGGTCCCGCCAGCGGGTCCAGTCCGGCTCCGTCCACTCGGTCGCGAACAGCGCGCCCGGCGCGGTCCGTTCGGCCGGCAGCAGGTCGCCGATGCGGAAGCTGACGGACAGCGCGCGGCGGCGGGTGGCCTGGTGGATGAAGCGGATGCCGTCGAGGTCGGCGACCGCGAGCGACACCGACTCGTCCAGCTCGTCGGCGAGGGTGTCGGCGCGTGCGTCGAGCAGCGCGGGCAGGCGCAGGGCGGCCAGGTAGGCGTTGCCCAGCTCCATCACGCGGGGGGTGAGGACGACGTCCCGGCCGTCGAGGCGGACGTAGCCCATGCGGCCGAGGGTGCCGGTGATCCGGTCCACCGTGGAGCGGGCGAGGCCGGTGGCCCGCTCCAGCGCGCTCGGGCTCAGTGTGCCGCCCGCCTCGGTGAGCCGCCGTAGCACCGCGACGCCCCGCACCAACGGCCCGACCGCCTCCACCGGCGTCCCGGCCCCGGCACGGGCATCGGCATCCACTGCGGTCATCGCGGGCATCGTCTCTCCGGTACGGCATCCCATCGGGGCACGCCTACGGTAAACCCCGGTCGGCAGGCCGTGAGCCCGGTAAGTCCCAGTGGGGCAGCCCGGGCCCGTGGACCCGCACCGGCCCAGGCCCACCCTCACGCCCCCACCCCCACCGCCGCTCCCCTCGTGATCCGCACCCGGTAGTTCCCCTCCTCGTCCGTGCTCAGGACCTGGACGGTGATGCCGTGGCGGGGGTCCTTGAAGGTCTCGCCGGTGGTGAAGGGGGCGTCGGAGAGTTCGGCGTGGACGTTGGGGCTGCGGGTGCAGCCGCCGCTGTTGCGGTGGCTGTCGTAGACGGTGACCGGGCCGCGGCCGGTGTCGACGGTGCCGTCGACCTTGTAGATGAGCAGCCCCGGGCGGCACACCGCCTCGTCGTTGCCGCCCTGCGCGCGGACCTCCAGCGCGTAGGTGCTGCGCGCGGTCACCGGCACCAGGACGAGCTTTCCACCGTCCGGCTTGTACAGCGGGGACAGGGTGTACTCGGCGCTGCCCCGCGCCGCCGCGCAGCCGACCTGGCCGCCGTCCAGCCAGCCCAGCTTCCACTTGTGCCAGCCGAGCAGGTCGTTGTTGGCGCCCCAGTCCTCGCTCATGATGTCCCAGTGCCCGACCGCGCTCCCGCCCTCCTGCGTGTAGAGGTCGGGCAGGCCGAAGGTGTGGCTGTTCTCGTGCGGCAGCACGCGGTAGCCGGTGCGGGAGTAGGAGCCGGAGCCGTCGTCCTGGCGGGAGTAGACGAAGGAGGCGTTGGAGATGCGGACGCCGTCGGCGACCGGGGCGTCACCGTTCCCGGCGAAGGTCACGGACAGCACGGTGTCCAGGGCGGAGGGGCCGGCGTTCGGGGTGATGAGCACGTTCAGCAGGTCGTAGTCGCGGAAGTCCACGGTCGGGTCGGCGGCGGCCACGATGTCCTGCACCAGGTTCCGGTAGCCGGGGTCGAAGGGCGCGCCGCGCTCTATGCCGTACGCCTGGAAGGGTTTCGGCATGCGCAGCCAGGTGGTGACGGGGGTCTCGGGGCGGTAGTCGAGACGGCCGTACGACGCGGTGCGGAACCACTCCTGGGTCTGTGGGAAGAACTCGTGGAAGCGGTCCATCGCGCTGCCCGGTCCGGGCGCGTCGGGGAAGTCCACCATCAGGGTCAGGGCGTGGACGGTGCCGGTGGAGTGCGAGTAGCCGGTCGGGGTGGGCAGGCCCTCGGTCATCTGCACGTCCAGGCCGCCATGGATCATGCAGGGTACGAGCGCGGAGTTGCGGGCCAGGTTGTCGGGCCCGGCGGCGGAGGTGGGCGCCGTGAGGTTCCCGGTCCCGGCCGAGGTGCTGACCGCGAGGGTCAGTGCGGTCACCATCGACAGGGCGGCAACCCGGCGCGGGCGTATGCGGCGGCGGGGGCGGGGCTGCGGCTGCGGCTGCATGCAGGGACCTTTCGCGCCACGGCAGCCGCCGGTCTCCGGCTGCACCCTTGCGCTCACCCTGTGTCGGCGGGGCGGCGGGCGCGCGCTGGAGAAGACCGATCGTGGGAAAGCGGGGCCGCAGCGGGGTGAATCCCAGCGGGTGGTGATTGTGTCTCAGCTCACACGACTTCTGGGGGCGAGCGGGAAATAACCGGGGACGGTTTCCCCGTTTAGCCCTGTGTCCGACGGAAACGGGGACCGGGTCCCCGGATCGCGCCCGGCGTGCGAACGCTCACCGTGGAGTGCTCGTCGCAGGATCTTCGGACGCACCAACGCGCACCAATGCGCAGCACCGTGCACCAACGCGCAGCACCGTGCCGCACGGCGTACCACCGTGCAGCACCCCGACCGACCCAAGGAGTTCACCGTGCCCGCCACGACCGCCCCCTCCGTGCGCAAGGCGCCCCGGCCGCGCGCCGACGCCCTGCGCAACCGGGAGCGGATCGTCACCGCCGCCCGCGAGATGTTCGTCGAGCACGGCCCGGACGTGCCGCTGGACGAGATCGCCCGCCGGGCCGGCGTCGGCAACGCCACGGTGTACCGCAACTTCCCCGACCGTGACGCCCTCGTCCGCGAGGTCGTCTGCTCCGTCATGGACCGTACGGCCGAGGCGGCCGAGCTGGCCCTCGCGGAGACCGGGGACGCCTTCGCCGCCCTGGAGCGCTTCGTGCACACCGCCGCCGACGAGCGGATCAGCGCGCTGTGCCCCATGGTGTCCAGCACCTTCGACCAGCACCACCCCGACCTGGAGGCCTCCCGGGAGCGCGTCGAGCAGCTGGTCGAGGAGGTCATGGGCAGGGCCAAGGTGGCGGGGCAGCTCCGGCCGGACGTCGGGGTCGGCGATCTGATGATCGTCGTGGCCCAGCTGAGCCGGCCTCCGGCAGGCACGGACTGCATGCGCGGCGACCGCTTCGTCCACCGCCATCTGCAGCTGTTCCTCGACGGTCTGCGGGCCCCCGCCCGCTCCGCCCTGCCGGGCCGGGCCGTGAACATCAGGGAGTTGCGCGTCTCCTGACCGACGACTGACCGATCAGTTCAGCTCCCGCACCCAGTCCACCCTCCGTAGCACAGCCGCCTCACAGCACGGCCTCTTCATCTTTCCGCCGGACTCCGTTTTCTCGTCATTTTTCCGTCACGCCGTTCGTCACCGTCTCCGTCACGAAGTCCCGAAGCTTCTCCGTCACGAAGTCCCGAACTTCTCCGTCACGAAGTCCCGAAGTGGGTATCTCCATGTCCGAAGCAGCCCTCAAGGCTCCCGGCGCCGCCGCTGTGAGCGGTGACGCCAACCGCTGGAAGGCGCTCGTGTTCATCGCGCTCGCCCAGCTGATGGTCGTCCTCGACGCCACCATCGTGAACATCGCCCTTCCCTCAGCCCAGACCGACCTCGGCATATCCGACGGCAACCGGCAGTGGGTCGTCACGGCCTACGCCCTCGCCTTCGGTGGCCTGCTGCTCTTCGGCGGCCGGATCGCCGATCTGTGGGGCCGCAAGCGCGCCTTCGTGCTCGGCCTCGCCGGCTTCGCCGCCGCGTCCGCGCTCGGCGGTGCCGCCACCACCGGCGCGATGATGTTCGGCGCCCGCGCCCTGCAGGGCGTCTTCGGCGCGCTGCTCGCCCCGGCCGCGCTGTCCCTGCTCGCGGTGATGTTCACCGACGCCAAGGAGCGGGCCAAGGCGTTCGGCATCTACGGCGCCATCGCGGGCGGCGGCGGTGCCGTCGGCCTGATCCTCGGCGGCTTCCTCACCGAGTACCTGGACTGGCGCTGGACCTTCTTCGTGAACGTCCCGTTCGCCGTGGTCGCCGCGGCCGGCGCCTACTTCGTCATCCGTGAGCCGGAGGGCGGCCGCAACCGCAACCCGCTCGACATCCCGGGCGTCCTGCTGTCCACCCTCGGCCTGGTCGCGCTCGTCTACGGCTTCACCCGCGCCGAGTCCGACGGCTGGGGCGACGCGGTGACCGTGTCGATGTTCGTCGGGTCCGTGGTGCTGCTGGTCGCGTTCGCGGTCGTCGAGGCCAGGGTCAAGGCCCCGCTGCTGCCGCTGCGCGTGGTGACCGACCGCAACCGCGGCGGCATCTACCTGTCCCTCGGCCTCGCGATCATCGGCATGTTCGGCCTGTTCCTCTTCCTGACCTACTACCTCCAGGTCGTGAAGGGCTACTCGCCGGTCAAGACGGGCTTCGCCTTCCTGCCGATGGTGGCCGGCATGATCACCGGCTCCACCCAGATCGGCACCCGGCTGATGACCCGCGTCCCGGCCCGCCTGCTGATGGGCCCCGGCTTCCTGGTCGCCGCGCTCGGCATGCTGCTGCTGACCCAGCTGGAGATCGACTCCTCCTACGGCGCCCTGCTGCTGCCCGCGATGGTGCTGCTCGGCCTCGGCATGGGTACGGCGTTCATGCCGGCGATGTCCCTCGCCACCCAGGGCGTCGAGCCCCGGGACGCCGGCGTGGCCTCCGCGATGGTCAACACCTCGCAGCAGGTGGGCGGCGCGATCGGCACCGCCCTGCTGAACACCATCGCCGCCTCGGCGACCACCTCGTACATCACGGAGCACATCGCCGGTGCCGCCTCCAAGCCGCAGCAGCAGCTGGTGATGCTGCAGGGCCAGGTGCACGGCTACAGCACCGCGATCTGGTTCGCCGTCGGCATCCTGGCCGCCGCCGCCCTGATCGCCTTCACCCTCGTCAACGCCGGCCGTCCCGGCGCCACCCCGGTGGCCTCCGGCGAGGGTGTCGAGGACGAGGTGCCGGTGCCGGTGGTGGCCCACTGACCGGCCGTACGGTCCGACCCGCCCTGCGCTGACTAGCGGAGCCAGGGCAGGTCCGCACCCGCTTCGTTGGGCTGGAGGCCCTCGGCGACGATCTCCATGATCTCGCCGAGGGCCTTCTGCTGTTCCGGGCTCAGCCGGTCGAACAGCGCCTGCCGTACGGCGGTGACATGGCCGGGCGCGGTGCGCCGCAGCACCTCGTAGCCCGCGTCGGTGAGGACGGCGAACTGGCCCCGCTTGTCGGAGGGGCAGTCCTCACGTCGTACCCAGCCGTTCTTCTCCAGTCGGGCGATCGCGTGCGAGAGCCGGGAACGGGTGATCTTGGCCTTCATCGCCAGCTCGGTCATCCGCAGCCGGCGACGCGGCGCCTCGGCGAGGCCGACGAGGAGGCCGTAGTAGATGTGCGGCATGCCCGCGTCGCGCTGCAACTGCCGGTCGAGGTGGTCCTCCAGCAGGGTGGTGGCGTGCAGGTAGGCGCGCCAGATGCGCTGTTCCTCGTCGGTGAGCCAGCGGTGCCGTGCGGCGGCGGGGTCCGGTGCCGTGTCCATAGCTCCCACTGTACGAGCCAGCTCCTTGAAACTTGAACAAGTCGCGCGTAGAGTTTCCGTGAGAGCTTGAGAGTTAAAGCATCTGGAGCACGGGAGCCGCCGCGATGTCCGCCACCGCCCAGGAGCGCATGCCCGCCCTGTACCTCAGCCACGGCGCGCCGCCGCTCGCAGACGACCCCGTCTGGCCCGGCCAGCTCGCCGCCTGGTCCGCCGGCCTGCCCCGGCCCAAGGCGATCCTCATGGTCTCCGCGCACTGGGAAGAGGCCCCGCTCGCCCTCGGCGCGGTCGAGACCGTCCCGCTCGTCTACGACTTCTGGGGCTTCCCCGAGCACTACTACCGGGTCCAGTACGCCGCCCCCGGTGCCCCCGCGCTCGCCGAATCCGTCCGCAAGCTGCTGCGCGCCCCCGGCATCCCCGTCCAGGACATCCCCGACCGGGGCCTCGACCACGGCGCCTACGTCCCCCTCGTCGAGATGTTCCCGGCCGCCGACATCCCCGTCCTGCAGATCTCGCTGCCCACCCTCGACCCGGTGCGCCTGATGGACATCGGCCGCAAGCTCGCCCCCCTGCGCGACGAGGGCGTGCTGATCGTCGGCTCCGGCTTCTTCACCCACAACCTGGCCGCCCTGCGGTACGCCGGCCGGGGCGTGCCCAGCTGGTCGTCCGAGTTCGACGACTGGGGGCGGCGGGCCCTGGAGGCCCGCGACTGGGACGCGCTGCTCGACTTCCTGAACAAGGCCCCGGCCGGCCGCTACGCCCATCCGCGCACCGAGCACTTCGCCCCGCTCTTCGTGACCATGGGCGCGGCAGAGGCGGGCGGCGAGCTGGACGCGCAGAAGTCGGTGATCGACGGCTTCTGGATGGGAATGGCGAAGCGGTCGGTGCAGTTCGGGTGAGGTGAGGCTCCGGCCGGGCCGCCACGGTCCGGCTGGGCTACGGCGGTCCGGCCGGGCTACGGCGGTCCGGCTGAGCGGGAGCAGCTTCTAGAGGGGCTTCTCGTACCAGGCCACGTCCCAGTAGCGGCCGAACTTGCGGCCCACCTCGCGGTACGTGCCGACGTACGCGAAGCCGAAGCGCTCGTGGAGCCGGGTGGAGGCCTCGTTCGGCTGGGCGATGCCCGCGTAGGCGCGGTGCACGTCCTCCCCGGCCAGGGCGTCGAACAGGGCGCCGTACAGCAGCGTGCCGATCCCGCGGCGGCCGGCGAGCGGAGAGACGTACACCGAGGTCTCCACGGACGTCGCGTACGCCGGCTTCGGCCGGTAAGGACTGGATGTGGCGTACCCCAGAATCTCCTGTGACTCCGCGTCCGTGGCAACCATCAGCCGGTGCGGGCCGTCTTCCGGGTGGGAGAGCAGCCAAGGGCGGCGCTCTTCCGGAGTGAAGATCGCGGTATCGAACGTGATGGCCGTCTCACGCACATAGTGGTTGTAGATCGCCGTGAGGGCGTCGAGGTCCGCCTCGATTCCCGGCCTGACCTGCACCTCAGTGCGTTCCGACGGCATCTCGCCTCCCAGCGTGGCCGACAGGGTACTGCATGATCAGAAAAATTGGGGGGTGGGTTGGGAATTCTGTCCGGATTCCAGTCGTTGTTTCCCACGGATGCAGGGCACCCGGAGAGAGTCTCGGAGCGAGAGCGAGTGAGCGAGTCCCACAGACTCCCCCCTTCAGTGCCGAGCGTTCGCCAGGACCACCCGCCAGCCCACCATCGCAAGGGAGCACGCATGGCAACCCGTGCCGTCGCCCGTCGTCAGTCCGCCACCGGCGAGACGGCCGACTCGGCAAGCAGTGTTCGCGCTCATGGCGGCGAGATCGCAGACCGCGACCTGGTCGGCATGTACCTCGACGAGATCGCGCGTACGCCGCTGCTCGACGCCGCCAAGGAGGTCGAGCTGTCCCAGACCATCGAGGCGGGTGTGTTCGCGCGGCAGGTCCTCGACGGCGAGGAGGAGTCCAAGACGGACGCCACCCGTGAGGAGCTGGAGGCCCTGGTGGCCGCCGGTGAGCGGGCCAAGGACGTCTTCATCCGCTCCAACCTCCGCCTGGTCGTCGCGGTCGCCCGGCGCTACCCGCGCAGCGGTCTGCCGCTGCTCGACCTGATCCAGGAGGGCAACGCCGGCCTGGTGCGCGCCGTCGAGAAGTTCGACTACCGCAAGGGCTTCAAGTTCTCGACGTACGCCACCTGGTGGATCCGGCAGGCCATCACCCGCTCCATCGCCGACCAGTCCCGCACGATCCGGCTCCCCGTCCACCTGGTGGAGGAGCTGGGCCGCATCCGCCGCGTGCAGCGCGAGTTCAACCGCGAGCACGGCCGCGAGCCGGAGCCGGCCGAGATCGCCGCGGAGCTGGGCTCGACGCCGGAGCGCGTCACGGACGTCCTCGACTGGTCCCGCGACCCGGTCTCGCTGAACATGGCGGTGGACGACGAGGGCGAGACCCAGTTCGGCGACCTGCTGGAGGACACCTCGGCGGTCTCCCCCGAGCAGTCCGTCCTGACCCTGCTGCGCAGCGAGGAACTGGACGACCTGATCGGCCGCCTGGACCAGCGCACGGCCTCCATCATCAAGATGCGGTACGGCATCGAGGACGGCCGCGAGCGCACCCTGACCGAGGTCGGCAAGGAGCACGGGCTCACCCGCGAGCGGATCCGGCAGATCGAGAAGCACGCGCTGCTGGAGCTGAAGAAGCTGGCCCGCCAGACCGGTTTCGACGCGGCGGCGTGACGCAAGGGGTGCACGGGGCGTACGCCCGGTGCGAAAGACGGCGCAAACATGGCGTAGTCCCATCGCTTCAACCGCTGGGCCCGAGGGAACAACCCTTCCGGGCCCAGGAGCGGGCCCCGGGAACCGCACTCCCCACCCACCGCACAGCCCCGGCCGACCCCACGCGGCCGGCCCACGTGAACCACGTCCCGTCGCAATTCCCCCCCCGGCGCCGGGACCTTCCCGAGCCGGGCTTCGGCGCCTATCCCCCCCCCGGGCGCCGGAGTCCGGCTTCTTCTCGTCGTGGGGGCTACGGGGGCCGCGTCCGGCCCTGACGTGCTGGAAAGGCGGCCCACCCCGTACCTGAACCCCGGGGTGGACCGCCGGATGGCAGATTCTGCCACACGGGCATAGCCTGCCGGGATGAGCACCACCCCCAACGCCGCCCACCAGCCGTTTTCCGCCTCCGCACCGGTGTCCCTCACCGAACGCAGAAAGGCCGAGACCCGGATGGAGATCGCCCGGGCGGCGGCGGCCCTCTTCGTCCGGCAAGGCCTGCGGGCCACCCGCGCCGAGGACATCGCGCAGGCCGCGGGCATCGCACCGCGCACCTTCTACCGCTATTTCGCCACCAAGGAAGAGGCGGTGGCCCCCCTCTACGCGGCCGGGGCCCAGCGCTGGATCGAGGCGGTCCGTACGGCCCCGGCCCACCTGACCCTCCCCGAGGCCCTGGAGCACGCCGTCCACCACACCCTCACCCCCGGCCTCGGCGTCTCGGCCGCGTCCTGGGAATGGCTGCGCACCCTGGTCCGCCTCGCCGACACCAGCCCGGCCCTGCGCAAGGTGTGGGCAGAGGTGTGCCAGACGTCGGAGGGGGCGCTCGGGGAGATCCTGGTGAGGCGAGCCGAGGCGGCGGGGAAAGCGGCCTCGTACAGCCCGCACCTCCGCTTCGCCGCGGCCGTGGCCGGTGCCGCCGTGCGCGTGGCCGTCGAGTCCTGGGCCGCCACGACGACCCCGCCCACCGGCCCGGACGGCCCGGCGGCCCTGGCCCTGCACAACCTGCGCGCGCTGCGGTCCTTCGAGTGGGACGAGAGCGAGAGCCCGGGAGGGGGACGGTGAGCCGGTCCGTACGACGGTGAGGCGGCCCGTGCGACGGTGAGGTGGCCCGTGCGACGGTGAGGTGACTCGGGGAATGGTGAGGTTGCCCCGGGAACGGCGAGCCGGCTCGTGGAACGGTGAGGTGACTCGGGGAACGGTGAGGTTGCCCCGGGAACGGTGAGCCGGCTCGTGGAACGGTGAGGTGGGCCCGGGAACGGTGAGTCCGGACGACGGTGAGCCAGTCCGGGGAACGCTGAGGCGGCCCGGACATCGGGGGAGGCGGCCCGTATGACGGTGAGCCGGTCCGGACATCGGGGAAGCGGCCCTACGCCTTCCCCCCGGCGTCAGCCGCTCTGCTCAACCGGCCCCCCAACTCGCGCACGCACTCCACCAGTTCCGCCGGCCCGCGCACCGCGAACTCGCAGCCGGCCATCACCAGCCGCACCGCCAGCCACTCCAGGGGATCACCGGTGGTGCCCCGCAGGACGCAGCCGCCCGCGCCGTCGTCCTCGGGCACCCCGAGCCACGTCGGCAGGCGCCCGGACACCCGGTCCGCCGGCGCGGCGAACCGCACCTCGAACGCGTACGTCTCCTGCCGCCGGTGGATCGACTGCCGCAGAAACTCGGCGGCGCTCCCCGTTGGCAACTCCCGGGGCGCGAACCGGACTCCGGTCGCGAACGGCTCGCTCACCCGGTCGACCCGGAAGGTGCGCCAGTCCGCCCGGTCGAGGTCGTACGCCACCAGGTACCAGCGCCGGCCCGTCGACACCAGCCGGTGCGGCTCGGTCAGCCGCCGGGACGCGCTGCCGTCCTTGTCGCGGTAGGCGAACCGCAGCCGCTCCCGCCCGGCCACCGTCGATGCCATCACCGTCAGCGTCTCCGGCGCGATGGTCGGCCCGTCACCGCTGGTCAGCGGCGTGGTCGCGGCCTGGAGTGTGGACACCCGGTGGCGCAGCCGGGAGGGCAGCACCTGCTCCAGCTTCGCCAGGGCCCGTACGGACGCCTCGTCCACCCCTTCCACGGCGTGCCCGGCGCCGGCCCGCAGTCCCACCGCGATGGCGACCGCCTCCTCGTCGTCCAGCACCAGCGGCGGCATCGCCTTGCCCGCCACCAGCCGGTACCCGCCGTCCGCGCCCTTCGTCGCCTGCACCGGATAACCCAGTTCCCGCAGCCGGTCGACGTCCCGCCGCACGGTGCGCCGCGACACCCGGAGCCGCTCGGCCAACTCACCGCCGGGCCACTCACGGGGCGTCTGGAGGAGCGAGAGGAGCTGGAACAGCCGGGCTGGAGTGTCGGTCGTCATACATTCGAGCATGCCGCAGAACTAGGACACCAACTGACCTAATGCGGTCCTACGGTCTCTCCATGACCCCGAACGACAGCATCACCGCAGAGGAGCGCGGAGAACTGCGCGCACCGGCCGCCGACCGCTCCCGCTGGCTCGCCCTGGCCATCGTCATGGCCGCGGCCTTCATGGACCTCGTGGACGTGACGATCGTCAACATCGCCATTCCGTCCATCCAGCGCAGCGCGGGCGCCTCGGTCAGCCAGATCCAGTGGATAACCGCCGGCTATGCCCTCGCCTTCGCCGCGGGCCTGATCACCGGCGGGCGGCTCGGCGACATCCACGGCCGCAAGCGGCTGTTCCTCATCGGTGTCGGCGGCTTCACGCTGGCCTCGGCGCTGTGCGGCTTCGCCGTGAACCCGGACATGCTGGTCGCCTCCCGCATCCTTCAGGGCGGCATGGCGGCGCTGATGGTCCCGCAGGTGCTGTCGATCGTGCACGCCACCTTCCCGGCCCACGAACGCGGCAAGGTGTTCGGCCTGTTCGGCGCGATCGTCGGCCTCGGCGCGGTCTCCGGCCCGCTGCTCGGCGCGCTGCTGACGGAGTGGAACCTGTTCGGCCTCGAATGGCGGCCCATCTTCCTCATCAACCTCCCTGTCGGCGTCCTGGCCTGGATGCTGGGCCGCCGTTTCATCACCGAGTCCAAGGCCCCCAAGGCGCTGAAGCTGGATCTCGTCGGCGTCGCCCTGGTCACGCTGGGCCTGCTGATGCTGCTGTATCCGCTCACCCGCGGGCACGAGCTGGGCTGGCCGCTGTGGGGGTACGTCTGCATGGCCGGCGCGCTCGCCGTTTTCGCGGCGCTGGTGTCGTACGAGAAACGGAAGGCCGCCAGGGACGGTTCCCCGCTCGTCGAACTGTCCCTCTTCCGGGTGAAGAGCTTTGCCGCGGGCATCGCCGTACAGACCGTCTTCGGGGTCGCGCTCGGCATCTTCTTCCTGGTCTGGACGCTGTACATGCAGATCGGCCTGGGCTGGAGCCCGCTGCGCGCCGGGCTGACCGGAGTGCCGTTCTCCATCGCCGTGTCCACGGCGGCCGGGCTGTCGGTGCAGCAACTGGTCCCGCGGTTCGGGCGGAAGGTGCTCCAGACGGGCGCGCTGGTGATGGGCGCGGGCGTGCTGCTGTACCTGTGGGAGGCCCGCCACTACGGCCTCGCCATCGCCTCCTGGCAGATGGCCCTGCCGCTGGTCGTGATGGGTGTCGGCATGGGCCTGATCGTCGCCCCGCTGACCGACGCGGTGCTCTCGGAGGTGCCGCGCGAGCACGCCGGTTCCGCGTCCGGGCTGATCAACACCGTGCAGCAGATGGGCAACGCGCTCGGGCTGGGGCTGGTGTCGGTGGTCTTCTACGGGCAGATCGGCGACCGGCTGACCTCGGCCCAGGTCGGCCCGGCCTTCGTACACGCCTTCCAGCACGCGCTGTGGTGGGTCGCCGGGATCATGGGCGCGATCTTCCTGCTGATGTCCGCCCTGCCGAAGCGTCCGGCCCAGCATGGGGAGGGCGGGGCCGAGGAGGCGCCGGCGGTGGGGAAGGAGCCCGCGCTGGCGCACTGACCAGGCAGGACGAGGGGCCCGGTACCGGTTCGGTACCGGGCCCTTCCGCTGCCCGGACCACGCCGGAGGAAGGCCGGAAGCCCAGCCGGAAGCCCGCCGGAAGCCGGCCGGAAGTCCGATCATGCCCAGGCCGGGCCCGAATCTGTTTACTTTTCGGACATCCGGGCGTAGCCTGCCGGTGAAACCACACGTTCGGGCATGACCCGGAAAAGCTCGGACATCGGTCGGACATCTGGTCGGACATTGAGGCGGAGGCGAACGGACATGTACGCACCGGAACGGCAGCAGGAGATCCTCCGGCTCGCCCGTGACGGCGGCCGGGTGGACGTGCTGTCTCTGGCCGAGGAGTTCCAGGTCACCGCGGAGACGATCCGCCGCGATCTGAAGGCTCTCGACCGCGCCGGTCTGCTCCGCCGGGTGCACGGCGGTGCCATCCCGGCCGGCCGCCTCGACTTCGAGCCGGACCTCGCCGAGCGCGAGACCACCGCCGCCGACGAGAAGGACCGCATCGCCAAGGCCGCCCTCTCCGAACTGCCGGCCGAGGGCACGATGATCCTCGACGCCGGTACGACGGTGGCACGCGTCGCCGCCGCCATCCCGCTGGAGGCACGGCTCACCGTCGTCACCCACTCCCTGCCGATCGCCGCCCGCCTCGCCGACCACCCGGGCATCCAGCTCCATCTGATCGGGGGGCGCGTACGGCACCGTACGCGCGCCGCCGTGGACGCCTGGGCGCTTCGCGCGTACGGCGAGATCCGCGCCGACGTGCTGTTCGTCGCCGCCAACGGCTTCTCCGCCGAGCACGGTCTGACCACCCCCGACCTCGCCGAGGCCGCGGTCAAGCGGGCCGCCGTCGCCGCCGCCCGGCGCGTGGTGCTGCTGGCCGACTCCTCCAAGCACGGCCAGGAGCACTTCGCCCGCTTCGGCGACCTGAGCGACGTGGACCTGCTGATCACCGACAGCGGGCTGACCCCCGAAGACACCGCCGCCATCGAGCGCGGCGGCACGGAAGTAGTGCGCGCATGATCCTCACCGTCACCCCCAACCCGTCCCTCGACCGCACCTACGAGGTCCAGGCCCTCAAGCGCGGCGAGGTCATCCGCGCCGAGACCGAGCGCATGGACCCCGGTGGCAAGGGCGTGAACGTCTCCCGCGCGGTCGCCGCCGCCGGCCGGCGCACGGTCGCGGTTCTGCCCCTGGGTGGTGCGCCGGGGGCGCTCGTCGCCGACCTGCTCCACGCGCAGGGCATCGAGGTCGCGCCGGTCCCGGTCGTCGGAGCCACCCGCTCCAACATCGCGCTCGCGGAGGCCGACGGGGTCCTCACGAAGATCAACGCGCCGGGTCCGAAGCTGTCGGAGTCCGAGCAGGAACTCCTCCTGGACACCGTCCGGTCGCAGTCCCGCGACGCCGACTGGATCGCCTGCTGCGGCAGCCTGCCCCGGGGGCTCGCGCCCTCCTGGTACGCCGATGTCGTCACACGGGCGCACGCCGGGGGCGCCCGGATCGCGCTGGACACCTCGGGGCGTGCGCTCCTGGAGGCGCTGCGCGCGCGGCCCGACGTGGTCAAGCCGAACGCCGAGGAGCTGGCGGAAGCCGTCGCGCGCCCCCTGACGACCGTGGGCGACGCGCTCAAGGCGGCGGAGGAGGTCCGTGCGATGGGCGCCCGCGCCGTGCTGGCGAGCCTGGGCGCCGACGGCCAGCTGCTGGTGTCGGACGCCGGTGCGTGGTTCGGCAGCGCGCGTGTGTCCGCCGTCCGCAGCAACGTCGGCGCGGGCGACGCCTCCCTGGCCGGCTTCCTCATCGCCGGCGGCACAGGCCCCGACGCCCTCGCCTCCGCCGTCGCCCACGGCGCCGCCGCCGTCCAGCTCCCCGGCAGCGTGATGCCGACCCCGGCCGACCTGAACCCGGCGGCGGTGACCGTCACCACCGACATCCCCCTGGACCGCGAACTGAGGGAGCCCACGTCATGAACGCCACGCGGGCTACGACCGCTCCGCCCGACGTGACGCTCGCTCCGGCCGTCCGATCGGTGTCATCCCGGTCCACCGCTCCCCGTAAGACCCCCCTCCCCGACACGCCGGCCCCGCCCCGCTTCCCCCGTCGCGGTGTTCCGTCGGTGCCCGTCCGCCCCACCGTCCCCCACCTCAGCCCCGTCCCCACCCCCGCCCACCCCTCTCCCCGGGCGATACGCGTGCATAGGAGCCCGCGATGAGCGACATGATCACCGCGGACCTGGTCGATCTCGACCTGTCCGCCGACACCAAGGAAGCGGCGGCCCGTGCCCTCGCCGAGCGCATGGTGACCCAGGGCCGGGTGACCGACCTGGAGGGTTTCCTCGCCGACGTGGCCGCCCGGGAGGCCCAGATGCCGACCGGCCTGGACGGCGGTATCGGCATCCCGCACTGCCGTAGCGCCCATGTCACCGAACCGACCCTCGCCTTCGGCCGTAGCGCCGCCGGCATCGACTTCGGCGCCGCGGACGGCCCGGCCGACCTGATCTTCCTGATCGCGGCACCCGCCGGCGCCGACGACGCCCACCTCACCATCCTCTCCTCCCTCGCCCGCCAGCTGATGAACGCCGAGTTCACCTCCGCGCTGCGGGCGGTGGGCGACCCGGAGACGGCGGCGGCGCTGATCCGGGGCGACGAGGCACCGTCCGCGAAGAGCGCCGAGGACACCTCCGAAGACACCGCTGCGGCCCCGGTGGCGGCCTCCACCGGCGCCGCAGCGGGCAAGACGGCGCACACGCCGGACGCGAGCGCTGCGGACGCGGGCGCCGGGGGCGCGAGCCCAGAAGGCGCCCTCACGGCGGACACCGCACCGCCCGCCGCGGAGCCCGCCCCCGCGGGCGCCGGCACGGCCACCGGCACCGGCTCCGGCGAGCGCCCCTTCCGTGTCGTCGCCGTCACCTCCTGCCCGACCGGTATCGCCCACACCTACATGGCGGCCGAGTCCCTGGAGAACGCCGGCCGCGAGGCAGGCGTCGAAGTGGTCGTCGAGACGCAGGGTTCGGCCGGTTTCGCCCGGCTGGACCCGGCGGTGATCGCGGCGGCGGACGGCGTGATCTTCGCGCACGACGTCCCGGTGCGCGACAAGGACCGCTTCGCGGGCAAGCCGACCGTGGACGTCGGCGTGAAGGCGGGAATCAACCGCCCCGCCGAACTTCTCGCGGAGGTCCGCGAGAAGGCGGCGCGCGGCGAGGCGAGCGCCCCGGCGCACGCGTCGGCCGGTACGCCGGTGGACCGCGCGGGTGACTCCACCGAGGGCTACGGCACCAAGCTCCGCAAGTGGCTGATGTCCGGCGTCAGCTACATGGTCCCGTTCGTCGCCGCGGGCGGTCTCCTCATCGCCCTGGGCTTCGCGATCGGCGGCTACAAGATCAACAAGGCGCCGTCGGTGATGGACCACTTCCTGTGGACCCAGGCCGACAGCTGGGGTGCCCTGCTGTTCCAGATCGGCGTCGTGGCCTTCGGCTTCCTGGTCCCGGTCCTGGCCGGCTACATCGCCTACGGCATGGCCGACCGGCCGGGTCTGGTCCCCGGCTTCGTGGGCGGCGCGATCTCCCTCACCATCAACGCGGGCTTCCTCGGCGGTCTGGCGGCCGGTCTGATCGCCGGTGGCGTGGTGCTGGCGATCCAGCGGGTGCACATCCCGGCGGCGTTGCGCGGCATCATGCCGGTGGTGGTGATCCCGCTGATCTCCTCGGCGATCGTCGGCTTCCTGATGTTCGTCGTGATCGGCAAGCCCATCGCCTCCGCGCAGAAGGGCCTGACCGACTGGCTGAACGGCCTCACCGGCACCAACGCCATCCTGCTGGGCGCCCTGCTCGGCCTGATGATGTGCTTCGACCTGGGCGGCCCGGTCAACAAGGTCGCCTACACCTTCGCCACCGCCGGCATCGCCGTCTCCAACCCCGGCGACTCCGCGATGAAGATCATGGCCGCGGTGATGGCGGCCGGTATGGTCCCGCCGCTGGCGATGGCCCTGGCCACCACCGTGCGCGGCAGGCTGTTCACGCAGACCGAGCGGGAGAACGGCAAGGCCGCCTGGGTGCTGGGCGCGTCCTTCATCTCCGAGGGCGCGATCCCGTTCGCGGCGGCCGACCCGCTGCGGGTCATCCCGTCCTCGATGGTGGGTGGTGCGCTCACCGGCGCCCTGTCGATGGCCTTCGGCGCCACGCTGCGCGCCCCGCACGGCGGCATCTTCGTGGTCCCGCTGATCGGCAACCCGTTCCTGTACCTGCTGGCCATCGCGGCCGGCGTCTGTGTCACCACGGCCCTGGTGGTCCTCCTGAAGGGGCTGCGCAAGCCGGTCCCCGGGTCCACGGCCACCGATCCCGCCGCGCCGGCGGCCACCGCGCCGAAGGAGGCCAAGCAGCCGATAGCGGCCTGACCGCCGCACCCCCCTCCCAGGGCGCCGCGCCTCACCCCTCCGGCCCCCTTGTCCCTTTGGTTCGCTGTGAGTTGTTCACGGCACCTGCGAGATACGTCACGGTCCGGGACCAAAGTCCCGGACCGTGGTGTGTACTGGGACGTATGCCTGAGCACGCCCCGACCCTCCAGCTGATCGGCGAGGCCGTCCTCGCCGTGGCGGCCGTCGTCTGGGTCGTCGTTCTGCTGCGTCTGCTGCGCCGCGCCGGCCGCCGCCGGACCGTCGTCCGCCGCTCCACCGCGCCGCTCCCGGCCCTGCCGAGCCAGACGCGGGTCGGCCCCTCCCGGGAGTCCGTGGAGCTGACTCCCGCCGAACAGGACGCGTTCGCGGGCCTGGTACGGCACCTCGCCAACGGCTGACCCTCACCCCTGCCGCGCCGCGCGCCGCTCCATCGCGTCCCGGGCCGCGTCCTCCGACATGTAGACCTCGCACATGTGCCGTCCGTCGGGCGTCGCCGTGTGCTCGACCTCCCACAGGGAGATCTCGGTGCCGTCCGGCAGCAGGAAGGCGTGCTCGTACAGCGCGTAGCTCAGCCCGGTCCGTCCGGCACGCCCGGGCCGGCCGAACGCCTGGGTGATCTCGTGCGCGGTCGCCGTCGCCAGCAGCGCCGCCGTGTGCGCGTCGGGCCGGTCCGGGTTCTCCGCCCGGCGCAGCAGCCGGCGCGCGTGGTCCGCCGAGTCGTCGGAGGCGAACATGTGCCGGGGCTCGGGAATCGCCCACAGCCGCATCAGCGCGGGCAGCTCGAAGTCCCGGGTCTCCGGGGGCAGCCCGAGCCGTGCCGTGGCGGTCTGCACCTCCTCCTCGTCGACGTACACCTCGTGCTGCGGCGCGCTGCCCGGCGTGGGGTTGTGCACCAGCTCCCACAGCGTGACCGCCGAGCCGTCGGCGAGCAGCCAGGTGTGCCGGTACGTCTCCCGGTGCAGCCCCGCGCTGTGGTACGCGGAGTGCAGCGAACTGTCGTGCGCCAGCGCGCAGTCGAGCCGCCTCATCACCTCGTCGGGCAGCTCGAAGGAGTTCAGGGCACGGCCGAGGAGCCGCGCGAGATGCTCCTCAGGAGACTCGGGCGACTCGGCTGGTTCGTACGCTGTGGTCTCGTACGGAACGCTCAAGGCATCTCCCGGCGTTGCTGCATGTCACCTTGTGGGTGCATACCGTAGCCCCTCGGTCGGATATCATGTCTGCGAACCGAGAAAACGTGCGCGGGGAAAACGCGCGGGCCGCGCGAAAAATTCCCGCGCGACCCGCCGTCCTGTCAAAACCCGCCGCTCAGACGGCACTTCCCGCGGTCCAGGCGCTCCACGACATGTTCCAGCCGTTGAGGCCGTTGTCCGGGGCGACCGTCGTGTCGGGGGAGTTCTTCACGATCACCACGTCGCCGACGAGCGAGCTGTCGTAGAACCACTTGGCCGACGTGGCGCCCTGTGCGCCCTGCACGTCCGCGAGGCCGACACAGCCGTGGCTGGTGCCCTCCCGCCCGAACGGCGGGTTGCCCTTGTTGTACCAGTAGTTGCCGTGGATGAACGTCCCCGACGACGTCAGCCGCATCGCGTGCGGCACGTCCGGTATGTCGTACTCCCCGCCGAAGCCGACCGTCGAGCCGTTCATACGGGTCTGCACGAACTTCTCGGAGATCACCATCTGCCCGTTGTACGTCGTGTGCTGCGGGCTGCCCGCCGAGATCGGCACGGTCCTGACGGTCTGGCCGTCCCGTACGACCGTCATGGTCTGCGTGTGGACGTCGACCGTGGAGACCTGCGAGCGGCCGACCGTGAAGGAGACGGTCTTCTTCTGCACCCCGTAGACGCCCTGGGCGCCCTGGACGCCGTCCAGGTCGATGTTCATCGTGACCTTGGACCCGGCCTTCCAGTACTCCTGCGGCCGGAAGTCGAGCCGCCGGTCACCGAACCAGTGCCCGACCACCTGCTGGCCGCTGGTGGTGTTGACCGTGATGTGCGACTGCACCGCCTTCTTGTCGGTGATCGACTTGTCGAAGGTGAACGACACCGGCATGCCCACCCCGACCGTCGCGCCGTTGTCCGGCGTGTAGGTGCCGATGAAGCTGTTCGCCGTGGTGACGGTGGTGAAGATCGAGTTGGCCGCCGCAGTGCGCCCCTCGGCGTCCTTGGCGGTCGCGGATATCTGGTACTTCGTCCCGCGCTCCAGCCGCTCCTTCGGCTTCCAGCTGCGGCCGTCCGCCGATATCGCCCCCGGCACGGCCTGCCCCGACCCCGCCACGGTCATCTTCACATCGGTCAGCTTGCCGTCGCTGACCTTCACCCCGGTCGCGTTGATGGACGCCCCGGTCGAACCGTCCTTGGCCGAGATGGCGATCTTCGCCGTCGACGTCTTCGGGGAGTCCTTGCCCCCCTTGCCGTCGCCGTTGTTCGCCTTGGCGCTGCCGCCGCAGGCGGTCAGGGTGAGGGCGCCGACCATCAGGGCGGCACAGGCCCCGAGTACGCGCCGCGCTGCAATGTCCGGCGTTGTCACGGGCTGCTCCCAGTTCGTGTGATGTGAGTGATCCGTTCCAGTGCGTGGAGAAAGAGGGCGCCGACGCCGAGGAAGGTTCCCTCCGTCTCCCGTGAACGCCATCACGTGACAGAACCGCGACAATCCACCCCGCCCCCGGGGCCGTACCGTTACCCCTTCCCGTACAACTCCCCGTACGACGGCCACACTCCGCCCGGCCCGACGACCGACTCGGCGGCGCGCACTGCCCGGACGATCGCGCGGGTCACCATGTCCGCGCCGGCGGCGAGGATGTCGTTGAGCGCCAAGGGATGTGCGTCCAGCGCGTGCGTGCCGGTCGCCAGCGCGAACACCGTGTCCCCGTCGTGCAGGAGGTGCACCGGCCGTACGGCCCGCGCGATCCCGTCGTGCGCCGTGCCCGCCAGCTTCTGCGCCTGCGCCTTGGAGAGGTCCGCGTCCGTCGCGACCACCGCCAGCGTCGTGTTGAGCGGCGCCGGCCCGTTTGCGGCGGCGGCCTCGTCCAGGCGCCGGCACGCGGCCTCGTGCACCCGCTCCTCCGGATACTCCACCCGGCCCTGGAACAACTCCCCGTACAACACCCCCGTTTCCGGATCCAGCACCGATCCCGCGGCGTTCGCCACCACCAGTGCCGCCACCGTGATCCCCGAATCGAGCACCGTGCTCGCGGTGCCCACCCCGCCCTTGAGCCGCCCGGCGACGGCGCCCGTACCCGCGCCGACGCACCCCTGCGCCACCCGGGCCCCCGGCACACCGGCCGCCGCGGCCTCCACCGCCGCGCGTCCCGTCCCCGCGTCCGGACGGGCCCGGAAGTCCCCGCCGCGCCCCAGGTCGAAGACGCACGCGGCGGGCACCACCGGCACGACATGCGCCGGGTCCGTCCCCACCCGCACGCCCCGCTCCCGCTCCTCCAGCCAGGCCATCACCCCGGAGGCCGCGTCGAGCCCGTACGCGCTGCCTCCGGTCAGCACGATGGCGTCGACGCTCCGCACCACGTTGCGCGGGTCGAGCGCGTCGGTCTCCTTGGTGCCGGGGCCGCCGCCGCGCACGTCCACGGCCGCGACCGCGCCGCCCACGGGTGCGAGGACGACCGTGGTGCCGGTGAGCCACCCGTCGCCGGTGCGGGTGGCGTGCCCCACGCGCAGCCCGGCGACGTCCGTCAATGCGTCAGCTGTCATGGACGTCAGTCTGGCCCAGTCCGGCGAGCTGCCCGGAACATCAGCCGGCCGGGGCGGCGGCGTTCCCCACGCGTTCCCGGCCGGCCGTGCGCGCCGCCAGGATCACCCCGGCCGCCACCGAGGCCGCGGACACCAGCCCCGCCGCGAGCACCGCCCAGTCGCCCAGGAAGGTGCAGCAGATCACCAGCAGAGCCGTGACCGGCAGCACCAGCTGCTCGGTGAGGCCCACCTTGAAGTGCCGTGAGTGCAGCGCCCATACGGTCAGCAGGTACAGCGCCGTGGGCAGGGTGACGGCGGCCGAGGCGGACAGGGTGGAGATGTGCGCCTTGCCGACCGCCTGTTCCACGGCGACCTCCAGGCCCGCGCCGATCGCCGCCGCCGAGGCGAAGACCAGGTAGTGGCCGTAGCCCCAGATGAACGCCCGCCGGCTGGAGCGCAGGTGGCCGTGGATGGGCACCACGAAGTAGATCCACCACGCGGAGAAGACGACCAGCAGCCCGCCCGCCGCGATGGGCAGCAGCTCGCCCAGCGCGTTGTGCGCGTCCGCGGCCGACTTCACCGCCACCGTGGCCGCGGCGACCGTCTCGCCGAGCACGATGATGGTGAACAGGCCGTACCGCTCGGCGATGTGATGCGGATGCCAGGAGGTCTGCTGGGCCTTCTCGGCGTACAGCGGCACGCACAGTTCCGCGACCACCATCACCAGGAACACCCAGGGCCGGGCCGGCTCCGGCAGCACGACCAGGCCGAGCCAGCCGATCTGGCACAGCAGCACGCCGTACGCGTACCGCAGCGCGGTGGTCCGCTCCGCGCCCGACGCCGATCTCGCGGCTCTCAGCCACTGCCAGACCATCGCCAGCCGCATGATCACATAGCCGAGCCAGACCAGGAGGAAGTCGTGCTGTGTGGTGGCCCGGGAGATACCGGCGGTCAGCACCAGGACGCCGGCGATCTGCACCAGGGTGACGACCCGGTAGAGGACGTCGTCGTTGTCGTACGCCGAGGCGAACCAGCTGAAGTTCATCCACGCCCACCAGATGGCGAAGAAGACCATCGCGTAGTTGAGGATCCCCTCGCCCGCGTGGCCCTGCGCCACGGCGTGCACCAGTTGCACGCCCGCCTGCGCGACGGCCACGACGAAGCACAGATCGAAGAAGAGCTCCAGCGAGGAGGCGACGCGGTGCGCCTCGTCGCGTCCGCGGGCGGTGAGCCGTCGCAGGGGGCCGGAGGGCTTCGGTGCGCCCGAGGGGGCGGGCGTGGGAGCGGAACTCGACGTCATGGTTCCCAGCACAGCAGAAAAACACCGCGACGTCTTGTGAAGGCTTTCACAAGGAGGCGAGGGTCCACAGGCCCGGCGAAAACCCCAGGCCGGGCGCGCCGACGGGAGCCGTACCCTGGAGGCATGAGCACCGCCCGCGAACCCGAGCCGCGCGACCCGAAGCCCGCGCTGGTCTTCGACGACCCGCTGGACCAGCAGTCCTCGGACGACACCGACCGCGGGTGGGGCGAGCGCCCGGCCGGCGACAGCGCCGCCGACCTGAAGCGCTTCCTGGACGAGAAGCCGCCCCACCACCTCTGAGCGGCCCCCGGGCCGCGCCGGCACTAGCGCTCGTCGTGCCCGGCCCCGCGCTGCGCGAGCAGCGCGTCGCGGATCTCCTTGAGCACCTCCAGCTCGGTCACCTCGACCACTTCCTTCGTGCCCTCCCGGGCCGCCTTCCGGGCCGCCTGCCGGGCCAGGTACTTCGACATCGGCAGGACCATCAGGAAGTACACCACCGCCGCGGTGATCACGAAGCTGAGCGTGGCCCCGAGGACGGAGCCCCACATGATCGGCACCCCGCTCCTGACCGTGCCGTCCGCGCTCACCCGGCACGGGTCCTTCAGGCAGGAGCTGTAGCTGTCGAGGTTCTGCGTGCCGATCGCCCCGACCAGGGGGTTGATGATCCCTTTCACGACCGAGTTGACGATGTTCGTGAAGGCCGCGCCGATGACCACCGCGACTGCCAGATCGACGACGTTGCCGCGCATCAGGAAGGCCTTGAAGCCCTGCCAGACGCCCGGATCCTTCTTCGCGCTCACCTAGGGGACTCTCCTCGCGTGCACAGGGTGTGGAACGAATCGCTCCGCAACCTACGGCACGGTGCGGCTGTCGTGTCCACTTCCGTAACCGGACCGAGGCCCTTGCCCACACGTCGACTACGGCACGGAGAACCTGTACGGACTGGTTCAGCACAGCGTCACCGCCAGGCGTGCGGTGGCACTCGCGCCGACCAGCCGGGCCGCCGTGGGCCGCGGCACCGACAGCACGACCAGCGCACCGCTCTCGGCCGCGCCGACCGGTGGCTCCGGCACCTCCGTCACCCGCACACCGCGCGCCAGCACCCGGACGCCGGCCCCGGCCGACGGGTCCTCCGCGGCGATCACGTCGACGCGGTCACCGGAGTGCAGCAGGCGCACCGCGGCGGCGTCGGCGATCCGCACCGGCGCCGTCACCACCTCGACCGCCGGGTGCGGCCGTACGGGCGCCGGTACCCGATGGCCGTGGGCCCGCTCCGCGCCGTGCGGTTCCGCCCCGGTGCGTGGTCCCACGGCCACGAGCGCCGCCGCCGTCACCGCGAGTCCGGCCGCGACGGCCCGGCCGCGATGCCGTAGGAGCCGCTGCAGCCGGTACCGCCCGCCGCGCACCCGCACCGGATCGAACGGGGGCACCTCACGGGTCGGCGGGGCCTCCGTGCCCAGCGGACGCGGAGGCCGCAGCGGGGGCGGGAACGAGGAGCGAGCGGGAGAGAGCGAGGGCATGGGAGTCACCGCCTGCGACGAGGAGTTCGGCTTGCGATGCCACGATGACGCCTCGCGCCGGATCCCGCCGGGGCCGGTGGATCACGGGCGGATTGTGGATAACTCACCCACCCGTACGAGGAGTTCCGCGCCGCTGCACCGCGCTGCACCGCGCTGCACCGCACCGCGCCGCCGCAAAACCTCCCCGCTCGGCCTCCCCGGCTACGGCAACGCGAACCCCGGATCCATCCCGCCCAGCGCGTTCACGCACAGACAGTCCCGCTCGCCGGTCTCCGGCAGGGCCGCCACCGCGTCGAAGAGCACGCCGCGCAGCCGGTCGACGTTGGCCGCGAACACCCGCAGTACCTCCTCGTGCGAGACGCCCTCACCGGTCTCTGCGCCCGCGTCGAGGTCGGTGACCAGGGTCAGCGAGGTGTAGCACAGCTCCAGCTCCCGGGCGAGCGCCGCCTCGGGATGACCGGTCATGCCCACCACCGACCAGCCCTGGGCCTGGTGCCACAGCGACTCGGCGCGCGTCGAGAAGCGCGGGCCCTCGACCACGACCAGCGTGCCGCCGTCCACCGGCTCCCAGTCCCGGCCGCGGGCGGCCTTCAGCGCGGCGGCACGCCCGGTGGGGCAGTAGGGGTCGGCCATGGACACGTGCACGACGTTCGGCACGGTGCCGTCGGGCAGCGGCAGCCCGTCGAAGTAGGTCTGTGCCCGGGACTTCGTACGGTCCACGAACTGGTCGGGCACGAGCAGGGTGCCCGGGCCGTACTCGGGACGCAGGCCGCCCACCGCGCACGGACCGAGCACCTGCCGTACTCCGACCGAGCGCAGAGCCCACAGGTTGGCGCGGTAGTTGATGCGGTGCGGGGGCAGATGGTGGCCGCGGCCGTGCCGGGGCAGGAAGGCGACCTTCCGGCCGGCGATCTCCCCGAGGAAGAGCGAGTCGCTGGGCGCTCCGTAGGGGGTGTCCACCTGGACTTCGGTCACGTCGTCCAGGAAGGAGTAGAAACCCGAACCGCCGATTACGCCGATCTCTGCTTTGGCCATGACCAGCACACTAGCGGGCCGCGATGTCGCGGGGGAGCCGCTGCCGGGGAAGGCCGAAGACCCTGCCGTCGTGCGACGGCAGGGTCCGGATGAGAGGTGTCAGGCGGCGGAGCTGCTGGCGGAGCCGGAGCCCGAAGAGGACGTGGACGTCGAGGAGGACGCCTTCGCGTCGGACGACGAGCCGGCCGGCTTCGACGCCGGGGTGCTGCTCGACGTGGAGCCGCGGGAGTCGTTGCGGTAGAAGCCCGAGCCCTTGAAGACGATGCCGACCGCGGAGAACACCTTCTTCAGGCGGCCGTTGCAGCTGGGGCACTCGGTCAGGGCGTCGTCGGTGAACTTCTGCACCGCCTCGAGGCCCTCGCCGCACTCGGTGCACTGGTACTGGTAGGTCGGCACTGTCTTCCTCCTGGCACTCTCACTCAATGAGTGCTAACGACGGTCCATAGTGACGTATTCCCGGGGATCAGTCCACCGCGACCGGCACGCGGTGACCGACGCCACGCGCGACCGTGCGGTTCTGGTGCCGTGCGGCCAGCCGCGACCGCAGCGTCAGCAGGGTCACCAGCGCGAGCACGGTGCCGCCCATCGGCACCAGGAACCCGGCGCCGTCCCACAGCCGGTCCTCCAGCTGTCCCGCGACCGTGACGGCGGCGGCCTGGCCGAGCGCGACGGCACCGGTCAGCCAGGTGAAGGCCTCGGTCCGGGCGCCTGCCGGGACCAGGCCGTCGACCAGCGTGTAGCCGGTGATCAGCGCCGGGGCGATGCACATGCCGACCAGCAGGCCGAGCGCGGCGAGCAGCGGCACCGAGTGCGCCGTCCACAGGGCGGACGCCGCGACCGCGAGCGCGGTGTAGCCGATCACGAGGCGCTTGTGCGGAGCCGCCTTCCAGGCGATCGCGCCGCAGACGATGCCGGACAGCATGTTCCCGGCGGCGAAGACGCCGTACAGGACGCCGTTCAGGCCGGGCTCGCCGATCGACTCGGTGAAGGCCGCGAGCGACACCTGCATGCCGCCGAAGACCGAGCCGATGCCGAGGAAGGTGACGACCAGCACGCGCACGCCCGGGACGCGCAGGGCGGAGGCGTGCTTCACGCGCGCGTGCCCGCTGTCCCGGGACGCCGGCGGCTGCGTGCTCTTCCGCGCGGCGAACAGCAGACCGCCGACGAGGGTCAGCCCGGCCTCCGTGACCAGGCCCGCGGCCGGTGTCACGGCCGTGCACAGCGCGGTCGCCAGCAGGGGGCCGACGACGAAGGTCAGCTCGTCCGTGACCGACTCGAACGCCGCCGCCGTGGTCATCAGCGGCGAGCCCTGAAGCTTCACACCCCAGCGCGCCCGCACCATCGGACCGACCTGCGGTACGGAGGCGCCGGTCGGGACGGCGGCCAGGAACAGCGCCCACAGCGGCGCGTGCGTCAGCGCGAGCGCCGTCAGGGAGAGGCCGGAGAGCGCGTGCACCAGGACGCCGGGGATCAGCACGGCCCGCTGGCCGTAGCGGTCGGCGAGGCGGCCGCTGTACGGCGCGAACAGCGCCATGGAGACGCCGGTGGCCGCCGCGGCGGCGCCCGCGGCGCCGTACGAGCCGGTGGTGTGCTGGACGAGCAGCACGATCGAGAGGGTGAGCATCGCGAACGGCTGGCGCGCGGCGAAACCGGGGAGCAGGAACGTCCAGGCGCCGCGGGTGCGCAGCAGCTGTCCGTATCCGGGGCGGGACGACGTCGACGGGTTCTCCGCCGGCTCGGTGGTGACCGTGGACTCCACGGCCCGTGCCTTTCTTCCGCCTGGTAGCGCGCCCGTGCGGGGGCGCCGAGAGCTGTCCTCTTGCGCGGAACTGCGGTAGATACCGGTGCCTCCGCGGAGGATGTTCCGGCCGCCATACGGTCGCGCCAGCTCTGCATCAGGCAGAGTTGGTTCGATCAGGGTGCCTTCATACTACAGGGATCATGGCTTGTCCCCCTGTGAAAGTGAGCACCGTCGCACGGGCAGCCTGTGATTGCCGCAGGGCTCACCTGCGGTTGCCGTCCGTGCCCAGCCAGCCCGCCAGCTTGCCGCCGTGGGCGACCGCGCGCAGCCGCCGTTCCGCCGCGTCGCGGACCGGGTCGGTGGCGACGACCAGCAGCTCGTCGCCGCGCCGCAGCACGGTCGAGGGCAGCGGCACGAACGATTTCTCCTCGCGCACGACGAGGGTGACGGCCGCGCCGGGCGGCAGCCGCAGCTCGCTGACCTCCACGCCGTGCATCCGTGAGCCCTCGGGGACGGTGACGGACAGCAGGTGTCCCTGGAGCCGCTCCAGGGGCGCCGACTCGATGCCGAGGTCGGCTGCCTCGCCCGTCTCCCCGAGCCGGAGCGTGCGGGCCAGCCAGGGCAGGGTCGGCCCCTGGAGCAGGGTGTAGACGACGACCAGCACGAAGACGATGTTGAAGATGCGACGGCTGCCGGCGACGCCGTTCACCATGGGGATGGTCGCCAGGATGATGGGCACGGCGCCGCGCAGCCCGGCCCATGACATCAGGATCTGCTCGGGCCGCGGCACCCGGAACGGCGCCAGGCTGACCACCACGCTCAGCGGGCGGGCCACCATGGTCAGCACCAGCCCGATGACCAGCGCGGGCACGACGTCGTCGCCCAGCTCGTGCGGGGTGACCAGCAGGCCGAGCACGACGAACATGCCGATCTGGGCGATCCAGCCGAGCCCTTCGGCGAAGCCGCGGGTGGCGGGCCAGTGGGGGAGCCTGGCGTTACCGAGGATCATCGAGGCCAGGTAGACGGCGAGGAAGCCGCTGCCGTGCGCCAGGGCGCCTGCGGCGTACGCCGTGACGGCGATGGCCATCACGGCGATCGGGTAGAGACCGGAGGCGGGCAGCGCGACGTGCCTGAGCCCCCAGGAGCCGAACCAGCCCACCGCGAGGCCCAGGGCCGCGCCGATGGCCAGTTCCAGGACTATCTCGCCGAGCAGCAGGTACCAGTGCTCGACCGGGCCGGCGGTGGAGAAGGCGACGACCAGGATGACCACCGGGGCGTCGTTGAAGCCGGACTCGGCCTCCAGCGTGCCCGTCACGCGCGCGGGGAGGGGGATTTTCCGCAGGACCGAGAAGACCGCCGCCGCGTCCGTCGACGACACCACCGCACCGATGATGAGCGCCTGCCGCCACTCCAGTCCGACCAGATAGTGCGCGCCCGCCGCGGTGACGCCCACGCTGATCGCGACTCCCGCCGTCGCCAGCACGGAGGCGGACGGCAGGACCGGCCGGATCTCCTTCCACTTCGTGCCCAGACCGCCCTCGGCGAGGATCACGACCAGGGCCGCGTACCCCATGACCTGGGTCATCGCGGCGCTGTCGAACTGGATGTCACCGATGCCGTCCTGGCCCATGAGGACGCCGATCCCCAGGTACACGAGCAGGCTGGGGAGCCCGCTGCGGGAGGAGACCCGGACGGCCGCGACGGCGACGAGCAGGACGACGGAGCAGACGAGCAGGAGCTGGTTGAGGTGGTGAACAGTCAGGGGGCGTTCCTCCTCCGAGATCTGGCCCACGGATCTCCGGTTACTTCGTTACCTTACCTAACTCTTGACGATTTCTTGACGTTCGGCGAGGCAAGATCGAACGCTCGTACGCGCTGGTTCCCGACTCCGCGTCAAGCGGGACAGGGCCCTGCGCCTATGGTTGCTCCAGCGCTCATTCAAAGTCACAGCCCGACCTGCCGCTCGCGTTAGGACAGCAAGGACAGCGATGCCCCCCAACACCACCGCCACCACGGGTGACACCGCCACAACGGGTGCCACGTCCGTCAAGTCCGGCAGGAAGAAGGGGCGCAAAGCCCGACTCATCGTGCTGGTGCTGGTCCTGGCCCTCATCGGAGGCGTCGCCTACGGGGCGTACTGGTCGATCAGCACCGTCCGCGCCTCCTTCCCGCAGACCACCGGTTCGATCAAGCTCGACGGCCTGTCCGGGCCGGTCGACGTCAAGCGGGACGGCCATGGCATTCCGCAGATCTACGCGTCCTCGGACGAGGACCTGTTCATGGCGCAGGGCTACGTCCAGGCGCAGGACCGGTTCTACGAGATGGACGTGCGCCGGCACATGACCTCCGGGCGCCTGTCGGAGATGTTCGGCAAGAGCCAGGTCGAGAACGACGCGTTCCTGCGCACCCTCGGCTGGGACCGGATCGCGCGGCAGGAGTACGACACCAAGCTGTCGGCCTCCAGCAAGAAGTACCTCCAGGCCTACGCCAAGGGGGTCAACGCCTACCTCCAGGGCAAGGACGGCAAGGACATCTCCCTGGAGTACGCGGCGCTGGGCCTCACCAACGACTACACGCCGGAGAAGTGGACCCCGGTCGACTCCGTCTCGTGGCTGAAGGCGATGGCCTGGGACCTGCGCGGCAACATGCAGGACGAGATCGACCGCGCCCTCATGACCAGCCGCCTCGGCCCGCAGCAGATCCAGGACCTGTACCCGGCGTACCCCTACGGCCGCAACAAGCCGATCGTCCAGGAGGGCCAGTACGACGCGGTGACCGAGGCCTTCCGGCAGAGCGGCGCGACAGGTTCCGCCGCGGGCTCGACCGGCACCACGGGCACGACCGGCACCACGGGCACGACGGGCACCCAGGGCACGACCGGCGGGGCCACGGGCTCTTCTCAGGGCACCACGGGCACGACCGGCTCCTCCACCTCGGCCGGGACCGGTTCGGCCCTCACGAGCCAGCTCGGCGGCCTCTACAGCGTCCTGGACGACCTGCCCACGGCCGTCGGCGTGAACGGCCAGGGCATCGGCTCCAACTCCTGGGTGGTCGCCGGGAAGTACACCATCACCGGCAAGCCGCTGCTCGCCAACGACCCGCACCTGTCGGCGTCCCTGCCGTCCGTCTGGTACCAGATGGGCCTGCACTGCCGGACCGTCTCCAGCACGTGCCAGTACGACGTCAGCGGCTACACGTTCGCCGGCATGCCCGGTGTGATCATCGGCCACAACGCGAAGATCGCCTGGGGCCTGACCAACTCCGGCGTCGACGTCACCGACCTCTACCTGGAGAAGGTGAGCGCGAACGGCTACCTGTACGACGGCAAGGTCCGCCCGTTCAAGACCCGCGAGGAGACCATCAAGGTCGCCGGGGGCGCGGCCAAGACGATCGTCGTCCGGCAGACCCAGGACGGGATGCCGCTGCTGTCCGACCGTGACGACGAACTCGTCCAGGTCGGCAAGAAGGCCACCGTGAACACCGCCGCGCCCGACCGCGGCGACGGCTACGGCATCGCCCTGCGGTGGACCGCGCTCGACCCGGGCACGACCATGGACGCCGTGTTCGCCCTCGACAAGGCCGGGGACTGGAGCGACTTCCGCGCGGCGGCGGCCCTGTTCGACGTGCCCTCGCAGAACCTGATCTACGCCAGCACGGACAACCACATCGGCTACACGCTGCCCGGCCGGATCCCCACCCGCTCCGCCAAGGACTCCGGCGCCGTCCCGGTGCCGGGCTGGGACTCGCGGTACCGCTGGAAGGGCTTCATCAAGCAGGACGAACTGCCCTACGAGTACGACCCCGAGCGCGGCTACGTCGTCACCGCCAACCAGGCCGTGGTCGACCCGGCCACGTACCCGTACACCCTCACCACCGACTGGGGCTACGGCACCCGCAGCCAGCGCATCACCGACCTGATCGAGTCCAAGATCAAGGACGGCGGCAAGATCTCCACCGACGACATGCGGCAGATGCAGCTGGACAACAGCAGCGAGATCGCCAAGCTCCTGGTGCCCAAGCTGCTGAAGATCAACCTGGACGACCCGGACGTCCGTGAGGCGCAGAAGCTGCTGGAGGGCTGGGACTACACCCAGGACGCCGACTCCGCGGCGGCCGCGTACTTCAACGCCGTCTGGCGCAACATCCTCAAGCTCGCCTTCGGCAACAAGCTCCCCAAGGAGCTGCGCGTCAAGGGACAGTGCCTGTGGGTCGACAAGATCGACAGCACCGGCCCGGTGGACGACGACACCAAGGTGCGCGAGTGCGGCCAGCGCGACGCCGACCAGGCGCAGCCGGACGGCGGCGACCGCTGGTTCGAGGTCGTGCGCACCCTGATGGACAAGCCGGACAGCGACTGGTGGAAGACGCCCAAGTCGGGCACCCGCCCCGCCGCCGAGAACCGCGACCAGCTCTTCGCCCGCGCCATGATCGACGCCCGCTGGGAGCTGACCGCCAAGCTCGGCAAGGACATCGACACCTGGAGCTGGGGCCGTCTGCACCGGCTGTTCCTGAAGAACCAGACGCTCGGCACCGAGGGTCCCAAGGCCCTGCAGTACCTCCTCAACCGCGGCCCCTGGAAGCTCAGCGGCGGCGAGGCGACGGTGAACGCGACCGGCTGGAACGCCGCCGGCGGCTACAACGTGGTCTGGGTGCCGTCCATGCGGATGGTCGTCAACCTCGCCGACCTCGACAAGTCCAAGTGGATCAACCTGACCGGCGCCTCCGGGCACGCCTTCAGCGCGCACTACACGGACCAGACGAGCAAGTGGGCCAAGGGCGAGCTGCTGCCCTGGTCGTTCTCGGGCAAGGCGGTGGACAAGAGCACGAGCGACACACTGGTCCTCAAGCCCTGACCACCGGCACAGAGCGATGAAACGGCCCTCCGCGCGCGCGTGGAGGGCCGTTCCGCGTCGAGGGAGGGGGTCAGCTGTGCGGGAAGCGGCGCACTCCCGACGGCGTCACCACCGCGTGCACCGGCTTGTCGTGCGCCTCCGCCGGGACGCGCGCGACGACCTCCGTGTCGTACAGCAGCACCACGAGCCGGGGGCGCGCGCCCGCGCGCTCCAGCCGCGCCAGCACCCGGTCGTACGACCCTCCGCCGCGCCCCAGGCGCATCCCGCGCGCGTCCACCGCGAGCCCGGGCAGCAGGACCACCTCCGCGTCCGTCACGGCGTCCGGGCCGAGACGCGGACCGGAGGGCTCGAAAAGCGCCATCTTGCCGCCGTGTCGCACCCGCGCGAGGGAGTCCGGGCCGGCGTACTCGCCCCAGTCCAGGTCGTTGTCGGGCAGCAGCGCGGGGAGCAGGACGCGCACGCCCCGCGCGCGCAGCGCGTCCAGCAGCGCGAGCGTGCCGGGTTCGCTGCCCACCGAGACGTACGCGGCCACCGTGCGACCGCGCGCCAGCTCGGGCAGCTCCAGGGCGCGCTCCGCCAGCGCGCGGCCCGCCACGCGGACGTCATCCGCCGTCAACCTGTTCCTCACCGTGCGGAACTCTCGCCGCAACACGCGCTTGTCAGGCTCGCCCGTACGTCCGTCGTGTTCCACTGGTCTTCCTCGCGCCCTTCTTAATGCAGGCCATATAAGGGACAAGCAACCTGAGCCACAGATTCCCCACAAAGGCACCGGATATGGTTGCGGGCATGACTCAGTCCCACCCCAGGATCAGCAAGGCTGTCATTCCGGCAGCCGGCCTCGGCACCCGGTTCCTGCCGGCTACCAAAGCCACTCCCAAGGAGATGCTGCCGGTCGTAGACAAGCCGGCGATCCAGTACGTGGTCGAGGAGGCCGTGTCGGCGGGGCTCGACGACGTCCTGATGATCACCGGGCGCAACAAGCGTCCCCTCGAGGACCACTTCGACCGCAACTACGAGCTGGAATCGGCGCTGGAGAAGAAGGGCGACGCCGAACGGCTCGCGAAGGTGCAGGAGTCCAGCGACCTGGCCACCATGCACTACGTGCGCCAGGGCGATCCCAGGGGTCTCGGGCACGCCGTGCTGTGCGCCGCCCCGCACGTCGGCCACGAGCCCTTCGCCGTCCTCCTCGGTGACGACCTGATCGACCCGCGGGACCCGCTGCTCGCGCGCATGATCGAGGTCCAGGAGCGGCACGGCGGCAGCGTGGTCGCCCTGATGGAGGTCGCGCCCGAGCAGATCCACCTCTACGGCTGCGCGGCCGTGGAGGCCACCGCCGACGGTGACGTGGTGAAGGTGACCGGACTGGTCGAGAAGCCGGACCCGGCGGACGCCCCGTCGAACTACGCGATCATCGGCCGCTACGTCCTCGACCCGCACATCTTCGACATACTGCGCAAGACCGAGCCGGGCCGCGGCGGCGAGATCCAGCTCACCGACGCCCTCCAGCAGCTCGCGCAGGACGAGAAGGTCGGCGGCCCGGTGCACGGCGTCGTCTTCGAGGGCCGCCGCTATGACACCGGTGACCGTGGCGACTACCTGCGTGCCATTGTCAGACTCGCGTGCGAACGTGAGGACCTGGGCCCGGACTTCCGGACCTGGCTTCGCAGTTACGTAGCCGAGGAGATGCAGCAATCTTGAGCAGCGCCGCGACCCGCCCCGCAGGCCCGGACGACCTGTGGTCGGTGGACGAGCACCTGGAGGACATCCTCTCGACCGTCCGCCCCCTCGAACCCATCGAGCTGCAACTGCTCGACGCCCAGGGCTGCGTCCTGGTCGACGACGTCACGGTGCCGGTGTCCCTGCCGCCGTTCGACAACAGCTCCATGGACGGGTACGCGGTGCGGGTCGCGGACGTGGCGGGCGCCGCGGAGGAGTTCCCGGCCGTCCTGGAGGTCGTCGGGGACGTCGCGGCCGGCGCGGCCGACCTGGTGCGGGTCGGACCCGGACAGGCCGCGCGGATCATGACCGGCGCGCCGCTGCCGCCCGGCGCCGAGGCCGTCGTCCCCGTCGAGTGGACCGACGGCGGGCTCGGCGAGGGCCCGGTCAGCGGGATGCGGGCGCGCAGCCTGGCCCCCGAGGGCGCCGAGGGGCACGTGCACGTGTACCGCCCCGCCGAGGCACGCGCGCACGTGCGGGCCAAGGGCAGCGACGTGAAGGCCGGGGACCTCGCACTGGAGGCCGGGACGATCCTCGGTCCGCCGCAGATCGCGCTGCTCGCCGCGATCGGCCGCGGCACGGTGCGCGTGCGCCCCCGCCCGCGCGTGGTCGTGCTGTCCACCGGCAGCGAACTCGTCCAGCCCGGCGAGCAACTGGCCGGCGGACAGATCTACGACTCCAACAGCTTCGCGCTCACCGCCGCCGCACGGGACGCCGGTGCCATCGCCTACCGGGTGGGCGCCGTCGCCGACGACGCGGACATCCTCCGCTCCACCATCGAGGACCAGCTCATCCGCGCCGACCTGCTGGTGACCACGGGCGGGGTGAGCGTCGGGGCGTACGACGTCGTCAAGGAGGCCCTGTCGTACGCCGGGGACGCGGACGAGGCGGGCAGCGGCGTCGAGTTCCGCAGGCTCGCCATGCAGCCCGGCAAGCCCCAGGGCTTCGGTTCCATCGGCCCGGAGCACACCCCGCTGCTGGCGCTGCCCGGCAACCCGGTGTCGTCGTACGTCTCCTTCGAGCTGTTCGTCCGGCCCGCCATCCGCGCGCTGATGGGCCTCACGGACCTCCACCGGCCCCGCGCGCGGGCCGCCCTCAGGGCCGGCGAGGCGCTGCGCTCGCCGAAGGGGCGCCGCCAGTTCCTGCGCGGCACGTACGCCGACGGCGAGGTGACCCCCGTGGGCGGTGCCGGTTCCCACCTGATCGCCGCGCTGGCGCAGGCGGACGCGCTGATCGTCGTGCCCGAGGACGTGGAGTCCGTCGAGCCCGGCAGCGAGGTCGAGGTGGTCCTGCTCGGCTGAGCCCCGCTGGTTGGCGGTACCGTGTCGCGCACAGCAGGCCCGCGCGCCGCACCGCGCCGGGCCCGGACCGGGAGCGCCACAGCCATGACCCAGCCTTCCCGGGGGGAGACCCCCGGAGCCCCTGCGCAGGACCGACTGACGCACATCGACGAGGCGGGCGCGGCCCGCATGGTCGACGTGTCCGGGAAGGACGTGACCGCGCGCACCGCCCGCGCCAGCGGCCGGGTCCTCGTCGCACCACGCGTGGTCGAGCTGCTGCGCGGCGAGGGCGTACCCAAGGGGGACGCCCTGGCCACCGCGCGGATCGCCGGGATCATGGGCGCCAAGCGCACGCCGGATCTGATCCCCCTGTGCCACCCGTTGTCGGTGTCCGGTGTGACACTGGATCTGTCGGTCGCGGACGACGCCGTGGAGATCCGGGCCACGGTGAAGACCACGGACCGCACGGGCGTCGAGATGGAGGCCCTCACCGCCGTGACGGTCGCCGCGCTCACCGTGATCGACATGGTCAAGGCGGTCGACAAGGGGGCGGTCATCACGGACGTACGGGTGGAGGAGAAGACGGGCGGCAAGTCGGGCGACTGGAGCCGGGCATGACCTACCGAGCTCTGGTGATCACCGCTTCCAACCGGGCCGCCGCGGGCGTCTACGCGGACAAGGGCGGCCCGCTGATCGCCGACGGCCTCAGGAGCCTCGGCTTCGACGTCGACGGCCCGCGGATCGTCCCCGACGGCGACCCCGTGGAAGCGGCCCTGCGCGCGGGCGTCGCCTCCGGGTACGACGTCGTCGTCACCACCGGCGGCACCGGCCTGTCGCCCACCGACCGCACCCCCGAGGCGACCCGCGCGGTGATCGACCACGAGGTGCCGGGCATCGCGGAGGCCGTCCGCGCGTACGGCCGGGAGAAGGTGCCGACCGCCGCGCTGTCCCGGGGTCTGGCCGGAGTGGCCGGGCGCACGCTGATCGTCAACCTGCCCGGGTCGACCGGCGGGGTCCGCGACGGCCTCGCCGTGCTGGAGCCCCTGCTGACCCATGCCGTCGACCAGATCCGCGGCGGTGACCACCCGAGACCGGGCAGTACGGGGGGTGCGAGCTGAACAGCCCTTCCTGGCCCGTCGTGCTGGCGGACGGCGATGTCGTCCTCCGGCCGATAAAGCTGCGCGACCAGCGGGCCTGGCGCGAGGTGAACCGGCGCAACCGCGACTGGCTGCGCCCGTGGGAGGCGACCATCCCGCCGCCCACGCCGAGCGGACCGATCGCGCACCGGCCGACCTACCGCCAGATGGTCCGGCATCTGCGCTCCGAGGCGAACGCGGGCCGGATGCTGCCGTTCGTCATCGAGTACCAGGGGCAGCTGGTCGGGCAGTTGACGGTCGCCGGGATCACCTGGGGGTCGATGTGCTCGGGGCACGTCGGGTACTGGGTGGACGAGGGCGTGGCCGGGCGCGGGGTGATGCCGACGGCCGTCGCGCTCGTGGTGGACCACTGTTTCCGCACCGTCGGCCTGCACCGCATCGAGGTCTGCATTCGCCCCGAGAACCGGCCGAGCCGGCGGGTCGTGGAGAAACTCGGATTCCGCGAGGAGGGGCTCCGGCCGCGTTATCTGCACATCGACGGCGCCTGGCGCGACCATCTCGTCTTCGCGCTCACCGCGGAAGAGGTGCCCGACGGGTTGCTCACGCGGTGGAAGCGGGCACGCTCTCGCGGGAGTCAGCGCACCGAGAGCCAGTGAATTGAATATATGTTCGAAAATGATCGGCTGTTGACCGTCTCGGGGTACTGAATTCCCGGCTGCGGCGGTCCTCTGATCGCAAGGGTCGCAAAAAATGCTGGAAATATGAGCCAGATCGTGCGACACACCGGCCCAATTGGCGGATGGCCTCACGCAAACCCCTCTACGGTGTGAGCGTGAGCAGCAGCGGCCTCATCTACGCAGTCATTGTCGGGGCCTGGGCCGCCTACTTGGTGCCGATGTGGCTCCGTAGGCAGGACGAGCTGAACGAGGCCCGTCCGACGGAACGCTTCAGTACCGCCATCCGGCTGCTGTCCGGACGGGCGGGTATGGAGCGCCGGTACGCCAGGGACCTGCGGGCGCGCTCCGCCCATGAGGGGGAGCCGGACGCCGTGGATCCGGACGCCGTCACCGACTCGGTGGACGTCCGGGCCTTCGCCGTGCCTCCGACCCGTCGTCAGGTGGCCGCGGAGGCCGGGCCCGAGGCGCCCGGCGGCACCGAAGCGGCAGGCGACCACGCCTCCGTACCGGCGTCCCGGCCCGCCCCCGCGCCCGTGCACGCGTCCGGGACCCCACCGGCCCAGCAGCGTGAACCGGCAGCACGGAGCGTGCCCTCGGCGCAGTCGGCCGCGGCACGCGCCCAGCGCTCGAAGGTGCTCGCGCGCCGCCGGCGCACCACCGTGATGCTCTTCCTCGCCTTCACACTCGGCGCGATCGTCGCCGCCGTCGGCGGCCTCGCCTTCCTCTGGGCGCCCGGCGTGCCCGCCGTGCTGCTCAGCGCCTACATCGCCTATCTGCGGGCGCAGGAGCGCCGCCGGTTCGCCTACCAGATGGACCGGCGCCACGCCGAGGCCGCCGCCCAGCGCCTGCGCGCGCGCCGGCGCGTGGCCCTCGACACGGGACCGGGCGCCGGGGAACCGGAGGAGGGCCAGGCCACCGAGACCGACACCGGCGTGTCCGCGCTCGCCGCCGACCGGCGCGCCCTCGTCGAGCAGACCGACCACGCCGAGTGGGTCGACCAGCAGCGCGAGCGGCAGCGGCGGCCCGGTCACGGGGACAGCTGGGACCCGGTCCCGGTGCCACTGCCGACGTACGTGACCGCGCCCGTCGCCCCGCGCGCCACCTCCGACGTGGATCTCGCGGCGCCCGACACCTGGAGCTCGGCGCGGTCCAGCACGGTCGTGCCGGAGCACGAGGCGGGCCGCGCACCGGAGAGCGAGGCGCGGGAGCCGCAGCCGGAGCCGGTGTCCGGGGAGAAGGAGGAGAAGGCGGCCGACGGACGCCCCCACGCCCGGACCCGCTCGCGCGGCGGGGCCTCCACCGCGGCCGCCGCCCGCCGGGCACGGGAACGCGGACGCACGCCCCTCTTCGACCAGTACGAGGACGGCGACCGCCCGCGCGCGGCCAACGAGTGACCCGCATCACCCCCTGGAACCCCCGTCCTGACCAGTCAGGGAGCGGATTTCCAAGCACCCCGATCGGGATGCTAAAGTTTCACTCGTTGCAAGGGCCTGTGGCGCAGTCCGGTAGCGCACCTCGTTCGCATCGAGGGGGCCAGGGGTTCAAATCCCCTCAGGTCCACTGCACGACGAGATCCCGTCGGTCATCATGACCGGTCGGGATCTTCGTCGTTTCCGGGACGGCCGGGGATGTGTCCCGGACATCTCCGGGGCAGCCGGGGCACTGGGGCGGGGGACAACCGTGGAGATACGCCACCTGGTGACGTTCCAGAAGGTCGCGGCGCTGCCGAGCTTCACGCGCGCCGCGGAGGAACTCGGCTACGTCCAGTCGAGTGTGACGGCGCAGATCCGCGCGCTGGAGACCTCGCTGGGAACGGAACTCTTCGACCGGCTCGGCGGACGCGTCCGGCTCACGCCCGCCGGGGAGAACTGCTGGAGTACGCCGAGCAGATCCTGGCGCTCGTCGAGGCGGCGCGCGCCGATGTGGCCGGCGGCGACGGCCTCCCTGCGGCCGAGCCTGTGCGCGGACACCCGGCAGGCGCTCCGCCAGGGCACCTTCGACATCGTCTTCCTCCTGGAGGAGGAGACGCGGCACCCGGGTCTGGAGACGGTGGTGCTGGCCGAGGAGCCGCTGACCCTCGTCGCCGCCCCGGAAGTCAGAGCCGCTTGGCGTAGCAGAGGCTGTCCTCGTAGTGCCGGTAGTAGCCGAACTTCGCGCACGGCTCGTAGCCGCTGGAGGTGTACAGGGCGATGGCCTCCGGCTGCTTGGTGCCGGTCTCCAGGACCATGCGGACCCGGCCGGCCATACGGGCGTCCTCCTCCAGGGCCGCGAGCATGCGGCGGGCCAGGCCCCGGCCGCGCATCTCCGCGACGACGTACATCCGCTTGAGTTCCGCGTCGCCGTCCTCGTTGCCCTCCTCGTTGCGGTCCTGGCTGCGCCAGCCGCCGGTGGCCACGGGGCGGTCGCGCTCGTCGTACGCGATCAGGTACACGCCCCGGGGCGGGTCGAAGTCGGCGGCGTCCAGGACCGTGGCGTCGCCCCCGTCGCCGTAGCGCTGGTGGTATTCGGCCTGGACCTCGTCGTTGAGCTTCACGGCGTCGGGGTGATCGAAACGAACGCGGCGGATAATCATGCTGGGCATCGTACTTCTATGCAGTCGGCGGGGGTCCCGCATTTTGTGGACCCGGACCAGTGTGCCGGTATCGTGCCCGGGTGCTGACTGTGACCTCGGTGAACGTGAACGGGCTGCGGGCCGCCGCGAAGAAGGGCTTCGTGGAATGGCTCGCCGGGACGGACGCGGACGTCGTCTGCCTGCAGGAGGTGCGCGCCGAGCCGCACCAGCTGCCCGAGGAGGTCCGCCGGCCCGACGGCTGGCACGTCGTCCACGCCCCGGCCGCCGCCAAGGGCCGCGCGGGCGTCTCCCTCTACACCCGGCGCGAGCCCGACCGCGTCCGGGTCGGCTTCGGCTCCGCCGAGTTCGACGGCAGCGGGCGGTACGTCGAGGCCGAGCTGCCCGGTGTCACCGTCGCCTCCCTCTATCTGCCCTCCGGCGAGGTCGGCACCGAGCGGCAGGACGAGAAGGTCCGCTTCATGGGCGCGTTCCTGGCCCACCTGAAGGAGCTGCGCGAGCGGGCCGCCGCCGACGGGCGCGAGGTCCTGGTCTGCGGCGACTGGAACATCGCCCACCGGCAGGCCGACCTCAGGAACTGGCGCGGCAACACCAGGAACTCCGGCTTCCTGCCCGAGGAGCGGGACTGGCTCGGCCGGGTGTTCGCCGCCGAGGACGGCGGCTACGTCGACGTGGTCCGCGCCCTGCACCCGGACGCGGAGGGTCCGTACACCTGGTGGTCGTACCGGGGGCGGGCTTTCGACAACGATTCGGGTTGGCGCATCGACTACCACGTCGCCACGCCCGGGCTCGCCGGCAAAGCGGTCAAGGGTTTCGTCGAGCGCGCGGCCACGCACGCCGAGCGCTGGTCGGACCACGCGCCGGTCACGGTCGTCTACGACCTCTAGTCCCGCTTGTTCAGCCGGCGGTCCAGTGCCAGCGAGAGTTCCGCCTCCACGACGCTGCGGGCCAGCGGGCGCAGCCGTCGCAGGTCCTCCTCGGGGCCGTGGCGGAGGATCAGGTCGGTGAAGAGTTCGGCCAGGGCGTCGGCGTGTTCGCGGACGCGGGCGCCGGCCGTCAGCACCTCGGCGAGCGGGATGCCCTCGCGGACCAGCGCGGAGGAGACGTCCAGCAGGCGCCGGCTGATGTGGACGATCTCGTCGCCGTCGGTGCCGAGGTAGCCCAGCTCCAGGGCGGCGGCCAGGTTCTCGGGCGTGACCTCGCCCTCGAAGCGGGCGGCGAGTTCCTCGGGGGTGAGGCGGACGGGCTCCTCCTCGGTGGGGGTGCCGACGCCGAGCAGGTCGGCGACATCGCGGCCCTGGTCGAGGGCGTCCGCGAGTTCCGCGATGCCGTTAAGGGTGTGGCCGCGCTCCAGGAGTGCCGCGATGGTGCGCAGCCGGGCCAGGTGGTGGTCGTCGTACCAGGCGATTCGGCCCTCGCGGCGGGGTGGCCGTATCAGCTTGCGTTCGCGGTAGAAGCGCAGGGTGCGCACGGTGATGCCCGCCAGCCGGGCCAGCTCCTCCATGCGGTACTCGCGCCTGACCATGGGGTGTTCCGGGTCCTCTGCCACGACCGCAGCCTATGGCGTACCGACGGTAACTTCCTTCTCCCGCCCCCTACCGCTCAGTAGGCGGCTGCTCTACAGTCCCATTGCGCCAGTGTTCACTGGCAGAGTTCCTAGGTGATGCGTGGAGGCTTCGGGATGGCCGAGCACGAGCATGTACGGGTGGCGGTGATCGGGTCCGGGTTCGGCGGGCTGGGGGCCGCCGTGCGGCTGCGCCGCGAGGGAATCACCGACTTCGTCGTCCTGGAACGGGCCGACAGCGTCGGCGGCACCTGGCGGGACAACAGTTACCCCGGGTGCGCCTGTGACGTGCCCTCGCACCTCTACTCCTTCTCCTTCGCGCCCAACCCGGACTGGCCGCGCACCTTCTCCGGGCAGCCGCACATCCGCGCCTACCTGGAGCACGTCACCGACCTCTTCGGACTGCGCCCGCACCTCCGCCTCGACTCCGAGGTCAAACTGATGACCTGGGACAACGAGCACCTGCGGTGGAACATCGAGACCACCCGCGGCGCGCTGACCGCCGACGTCGTCGTCTCCGCCACCGGGCCGCTGTCCGACCCGAAGATCCCCGACGTCCCCGGCCTCGCCTCCTTCCCGGGCAAGGTGTTCCACTCCGCCCGCTGGGACCACGACTACGACCTGCGCGGCAAGCGGGTCGCCATGGTCGGCACCGGCGCCTCCGCCATCCAGATCGTCCCCGCCATCCAGCCGCAGGTCCGCCGGCTCACCCTCTTCCAGCGCACCCCGCCCTGGGTGCTGCCCCGCGTCGACCGCGCCATCAGCGGCGCCGAGCGCTGGCTGCACCGGCGGCTGCCCGTCACCGCCCAGGCACGGCGCGGACTGCTGTGGGGCATCCGGGAGCTCCAGGTGCAGGCGTTCACCAAGCACCCGGACGAACTCGGCCTGGTCGAACAGCTCGCCAAGCGGAACATGGCCCGCGCGATCAAGGACCCGGCCCTGCGCGCCAAGCTCACCCCGGACTACCGCATCGGCTGCAAGCGGATCCTGCTGTCCAGCGCGTACTACCCGGCGCTGGCCGAACCGAATGTGGACGTCGTCGCCAGCGGGCTGAGCGAGATCCGCGGATCCACGGTCGTGGCGGCCGACGGCACCGAGGCCGAGGTCGACGCGATCGTCTTCGGCACCGGCTTCCACGTCACGGACATGCCCATCGCCGAGCGCGTGGTCGGCGCGGAGGGCATCACGCTCGCGGAGTCCTGGAAGAACGGCATGCGGGCGCTGCGCGGCGCCTCGGCGGCCGGGTTCCCGAACTGGATGACGATCATCGGGCCCAACACCGGCCTCGGGAACTCCTCCATGATCCTCATGATCGAGTCCCAGCTCACCTACATGGCGGACTATCTGCGCCAGCTCGACGTCCTGGGCGGCCGTACCGCCCTCGACGCCCGGCCGGCCGCCGTGGAGGCCTGGAACGACCGGGTGCAGGAGCGCATGAAGCGGACCGTGTGGAGCACCGGCGGCTGCACCAGCTGGTACCTGGACGCGAGCGGCCGCAACACCACCATCTGGCCCGGTACGACGACCGAGTTCCGGCGCGCCACCCGGCGGGTGGACCTCGCCGAGTACGAGGTCCTCCGGAAGCCCGCGCCGGTGTCCGGCCCCGGCGCCGACGCGGCCGGCCGGAAGAGCGGGGCCGCCGCATGAGCCGGAGCGCCCACGTCACCTCCGGCCCCTACGCCCCGCCCGCCCCGGCCCGCACCCTCACCGCCGTCTCCGCCGACGGCGGGCGGCTGCACGTCGAGGTGCACGGCCCCGCGGACGCGCCACCGGTCGTCCTCTCCCACGGCTGGACCTGCTCGACGGCGTTCTGGGCGGCCCAGATACGGGACCTGGCCGCCGACCACCGGGTGATCGCCTACGACCAGAGGGGGCACGGGCGCAGTCCCGCGAGCCCCGCCTGCACCACCCGGGCGCTGGCGGACGATCTCGAAGCGGTGCTCGCGCAGACCCTGACGCGCGGGGAGAAGGCGCTTGTCGTCGGTCACTCCATGGGCGGCATGACGGTCATGGCCGCGGCCGAGCGCCCCCGCTTCCGGGAGCACGCCGCCGCCGTCCTGCTGTGCAGCACGGGGAGTTCACGGCTGGTCGCCCAGTCGCGTGTGGTGCCGTTGCGCGCCGGGCGCGTGCGCACCTGGATCACCGGGCGCGTGCTCGGTTCCCGCGCGCCCCTCGGGCCGGTCACACCGGTCGCGCGGAGCATCCTCAAGTACGCGACGATGGGCCCCGGTTCCGCCCCGCACATGGTGGAGGCGTGCGCGCGGATCGTGCACGCCTGCCCGCGCGCCGCGCGGCACGCATGGTCGGCCGTCCTCGCCGCGCTCGATCTCGACCACGGCATACGGCGGTTGAGCGCGCCCACCGCCGTGCTGCACGGCGCGTCCGACCGGCTCACGCCTCCGGTGCACGCCCAGGCGCTGGTCGCCGCGCTGCCGCACTGCGTCGGCCTCACCGAGCTGCCCGGCGTCGGCCACATGACCCCGATCGAGGCCCCGGAGCTGGTGACCGCCCGCATCCGGGAACTCGTCGGCACGTATGTCACGGGGGCTGTCCCCGAACACGGTTCCACCCCCGCGCAGATCAAGGAGAGCGCATGAGCAGGGTCAGCCTCGAAGGGCAGGTCGCGGTCGTCACGGGAGCGGCGCGCGGCGTCGGTGAGCTGCTGGCGCGCAAACTGTCCGCGCGCGGCGCGAAGGTCGCGCTGGTCGGGCTGGAGGAGGAGGCGCTGAAAGAGGTCTCCGGGCGGCTGCACAGCGACAGCGCCCACTGGTACGCCGACGTCACCGACCACGAGACGATGAGCAGGGTCGCCGAGGAGGTGAAGGAGCGGTTCGGGAAGGTCGACATCGTGGTCGCCAACGCCGGTGTGGCGACGGGCGGTCCGTTCGCCGACTCCGATCCGCAGGCCTGGCGGCGGGTGATCGAGGTGAACCTCATCGGTTCGGCGGTGACCGCGCGGGCGTTCCTGCCGGTGCTCGTGGAGAGCCGCGGCTATCTCCTCCAGATCGCCTCGCTCGCCGCGATCACACCCGCGCCGATGATGACGGCGTACTGCGCGTCCAAGTCGGGCGTGGAGGCGTACGCGCACAGTCTGCGCGCCGAGGTGGGCTACCAGGGCGTCCGTGTCGGCGTCGGATATCTGTCCTGGACCGACACCGACATGGTGCGCGGCGCCGACCAGGACGACGTCATGCGGGAACTGCGGCAGCGGCTGACGTGGCCGGCGAACAAGACGTACCCGCTGGGCCCGACGGTGGACCGGCTGGTCGACGGGATCGAGCGGCGCTCGGCGCATGTGTACGGGCAGTGGTGGCTGCGCGGCATGCAGGGGGTGCGCGGATATCTGCCGGCGCTCATCGGGGCGGTCGGGCAGCGCGAGATGAAGCGGTTCGCGCCCCGCCTGAAGGGCATGCGTTCCGGGCTCGTCGGCGCAGGTGGGGCGGCCGACGAGGCGGTCCGTGCTACGCACGGTAACTGATCGACATGCAGGCTGTGTTCGCCCGTGTGAATCTGGTCGAGGCCCCACCGACGGGGCCGGACCCCCACTCATCACGGGAGTGAACCCACATGGGTATGAAGGACCAGTTCCAGGAGAAGTCGCGCCAGGCCAAGGAGAAGATGGACCAGGGCCGCGAGAAGGCCGGCCAGCGCGGTCAGCAGCAGGGCCGCCAGGGTCAGCAGCAGGGCCGCCAGGGCCAGCAGCAGGGCCGCCAGGGCCAGCAGCCGCCGGAGCGGGGCGGCCAGAACTACCGTGACGTCGAGGACACGGAGCAGCAGATGGAGGACCGGTTCGACCGGGACTACGACGCCTGACCGCTGCGCTCGGCTTCGGCCGGTCGGCGTGGGGTGCCCTTCTTCCAGGAGGGTGCCCCGCGTCGGTTCTGGGGGGTGATTCACGAAGTCGCCCTCGGGGGCAGCTTCGGGCGGGACCTGTTCGGGACGTCGCTGTAGGTCGGGGGGATCGCCGCCGGGTTGGACTCCAGGAGTTCCAGGGCGAGTTCCACCGCGTCGGCGAGCTGGGCGTGGCGGCCCTCCGCCCAGTCCAGGGGGGTGCGCAGGATCTCCAGGTCGGGGGCGACGCCGTGGTTCTCCACGGACCAGCCGTAGGCGTCGAACCAGGCCGCGTTCATGGGTACGGTGATGACCGTGCCGTCGCCGAGGCGGTGCCGGCCGGTCATGCCGACCACTCCGCCCCAGGTGCGCTGGCCGACGACCGGGCCGAGCTTCAGCAGCTTGAAGGCGGCGGTGATCATGTCGCCGTCGGAGGAGGTCGCCTCGTCGGCCAGGGCGACCACGGGCCCGCGCGGGGCGTTCGAGGTGTACGACACCGGTTGCGCGTCGCGGGTCAGGTCCCAGCCCAGGATCGTCCGGGTCAGCTTCTCGATGACGAGTTCGCTGATGTGGCCGCCCGCGTTGCCGCGCACGTCCACGATCAGCGCCGGCCGGGACACCTCCATGCGCAGATCGCGGTTGAACTGGGCCCAGCCGGAGCCGCCCATGTCGGGGATGTGCAGGTAGCCGCACTTGCCGCCGCTCAACTCGCGTACGACCTCGCGGCGTTTGGCCACCCAGTCCTGGTAGCGCAGCGGTCGCTCGTCGACGAGCGGGACGACGGCGACCCGGCGGGCGTGCCCGGTCTCGTCCTCGGACGGTGTGAACGTCAGCTCCACCGTCGTACCGCCCGAGCCGGCCAGCAGTGGATACGGGCCGGTCACCGGGTCGACCGGGCGGCCGTCGACGTGGGTGAGGACGGCGCCCTCGCGGATGCCCGTGCCGGCCAGCGGTGAGCGGGCCTTGGAGTCGGAGGAGTCGCCGGCGAGGATGCGCTTGACCACCCAGCGGCCGTCCCGGCGGACGAAGTTGGCGCCGAGGAGGCCCTGCCAGCGCTGGTAGTGCGGCGGGCCCTCGTTGCGGCGGGCGGCGGTGACGTAGGCGTGCGAGGTGCCCAGCTCGCCGAGGACCTCGCGGAGCAGGTCGGCGAACTCGTCGGGGGACGCGACCCGTTCGACCAGTGGACGGTACTGGTCGAGCACCGCGTCCCAGTCGATGCCGCACATGCCCGGCTCCCAGAAGTAGGCGCGGATCAGGCGGCCCGCCTCGGCGTAGGCCTGGCGCCATTCGGCGGGCGGGTCGGCCTGGTGCAGGATGCGGCGCACGTCGATCCAGACGGTCGAGTCGGCGTCGCCGATCTCGGTCGACGGCACCGCCCGCAGGTCGCCCTCGTCCACGACGACCAGCCGGGTGCCGTCGCCGCTCACCGTGAACCAGTCCAGGTGGTCGACCAGTTCGGACTTCTTCGCCTTGGCGATGTTGAAGTACTCCAGGGTCGGGCGTCCGCTGATGTCGGCCGGATTGACGAAGGTCTCGCCGAGCGCGCCGGAGATCGGCCAGCGCAGCCAGACCAGGCCGCCGCCCGCGACCGGGTACAGCCCGGAGTACTTGGAGGCGATCACCGGGAACGGCGTGACCCGGTTCGCCAGCCCCTCCACCTCGACCATCACCGCGCCTGCCTCGCCGGTCTCCTCGTCCTCCAGCGGATCGAGCCCGCCGGCGGCCGGGCGGCCCTCGGGGTTGAGGGCGAACGGGGACGGGGTCGCGGAGGAGAGCGGGACGAGGTACGGGCGGCAGCCGAGCGGGAAGGACAGGTCGCCGGTGTGCACGTCGTAGACCGGGTCGAAGCCGCGCCAGGACAGGAAGGCGAGGTAGCGGCCGTCGCGGGTGAAGACCGGGTTCTCGTCCTCGAAGCGGCCGTTCGTCACGTCCACGATCAGCCGGTCCTTGATGCGGGCCAGCTTGATCTTGCGCAGGGAGCGGCCGATGCCGGGGTGCGACCAGGTGAGCCAGGACCCGTCGGGGGAGAAGGCGAGGTCGCGGACCGGGCCGTTGATGGACCGGATCAGCTCGGTGATCCCGGTCCCCGCCTCGGCGGTGTCCGGCTCCGTCGCCCCCTCCTCCGGCTCCGTCGCCCCCTCCTCCGGCACGTCGATCAGCAGCAGCCGCCCGTCGTGGGAGGCCACGGCCAGGCGTTCGCCCTGGGGGTCGCAGGCCATCTCCAGGATCCGGCCCAGCGCGCCGGAGGCCAGCCGCCGGGGCGCGCGGTCGCCGGTGGCGCGGGGCAGGTGGGCGATCTCGACGGCGTCCTCGCCCTCGGCGTCGGTGACGTAGGCGACCTGCCCGCTGGAGCCCAGCATCTCGGGCAGCCGTGCCCGGACGCCGGGCGTGTCGGTGATCGTACGGGCCGGTCCGTCGCGGTGGGTGAGCCAGTACAGGCTGCCGCGGACGACGACCGCGCTGGCCCGGCCGGTCTCGTCCACGGAGATGCCGTCGATGTTCTGTGCGGCCGGCACCTGATAGCGGCGGCGGCCGGTGCGCGGTCCGGCGAGCCGGATGTCGAGCTTGCGCGGCATCCCGCCCGGGGAGAAGTCGTCCACCAGCCACAGGTCGCCCGCGCACTGGTAGACCACCCGGTCGCCGTCACCGGAGGCGTGCCGGGCGTAGAAGGCGTCGTGGTCGGTGTGCCGGCGCAGGTCGGTGCCGTCGTAGGCGCAGGAGTAGAGGTTGCCGACGCCCTCGTGGTCGGAGAGGAAGGCGATCCGGCCGGCGACGAACAGGGGGCAGGCCAGATGGCCGTCGAGGTCCGGCAGCAGGCGCTGCCCGTGCAGCCACAGGCGGCCCATGGCACCGCCGCGGTAGCGCTTCCAGGAGGCCGGTTCGTGCGGCGGGGTACCGGTGAGCAGCAGGGTCTTGTGCTCGCCGGCGATGTCGGCGCACTGGATGTCGGCGACCGGGCCCCAGGGCAGCCGCCCGCCCGGGTCGCCGTCGGCGGGGACCTTGTAGGCCCAGGTGAAGTGGGAGAAGGGCTGGCCGTGGGAGGCCACGGCCAGGATGTCGCTCTCCGGGGTCCAGCCGCACACCTGGGTGTCGGCGCTGCCCCAGTAGGTCAGCTGGCGTCCGGGGCCGCCGTCGACGTCGACGAGGTGGATCTCGGGGACGAGGCTGCGCCAGGTCGTGTAGGCGATCCGGCGGCCGTCGGGCGAGAAGCGCGGGTGGCCGGTCTTGGTGCGGTCCGCGGTGAGCCGCCAGGCGCGGCCCGGGGCGTCGAGGGGGGCCAGCCAGAGGTCGTCCTCCGCGACGAAGCACAGCAGGTCGCCGCTGAGGTGGGGAAGGCGCAGATAGCTCACGTCCCCATGCTTTTCCGGTCACACGGCACCAGCAACTCGGGGCCCGCGCTGTCCCGTTCCTTACAGGTCCTTCACCTTCGTGACCCAGCACACGTACGAAACCGTTTCGTTTCGTTGATGCACGGGGTATCTTCATGGATGTACGAAGAAGAAGCTCCGGAAGCGGGAAGGTGACGGGCATGACCGAAGCTGTCGCGGCGACACGTCGCAGCCGGATCACGCCCGAGCGCGAGGCCGAGCTGTACGAGGCCGTGCTCGACCTGCTCCGCGAGGTCGGCTACGACGCCCTCACCATGGACGCCGTGGCCGCCCGCACCCGGTCCAGCAAGGCCACGCTCTACCGCCAGTGGGGCGGCAAGGCCGAACTGGTCGCCAAGGCCGTGCGGCACACCAAGCCGGGCCGGGCCGGAGACGTCGACACCGGCTCCCTCAAGGGCGACCTGCACGCGATCACCCTGCGTGCGGACGACTGCGAGATGGAACAGAGTTCCGCGCTGATGCGGGGCCTGGCCATGGCGGTGCACGGCAACCCGGATCTGCTCAAGGCGTTCCGCGAGCACCTCATCGAGCCGGAGACGGCGGAGTTCCACCGTGTGCTGCGACGGGCGATCGACCGGGGCGAGGTCCGTGCGGACAACCCCGCGATCGGGTTCGTGATGCACATGATGATCGGCGGGTTCGCCGCGCGCACCATGATCGACGAACAGCCGCCGACGCAGGACTTCCTCCTTTCGTACATCGACGCCGTGGTCCTCCCCGCCCTCGGCGTTCCCGCGAGCTGAACGCTCTTCCCCGGCAAGCCCACCACCTGACGTCACCGCTCACGTCGTCGGGCTGATCACCCCTGCCCACCAACGACCTGACCGGGAGTACGCCTCCGTGGCCACGTTCCTCTACAAACTCGGCCGCCTCGCCTTTCGGCGACGGCACTTCGCCGCCCTCATATGGGTCGCGCTGCTCACCCTCGCCGGGGTGGGCGCCGCCTCCGCGCCGGCCGCCGGCAACACGTCCTTCTCCATCCCCGGCACCGAGGCCCAGAAGGCCTTCGACCTGCTGGAACAGCGCTTCCCCGGGATGAGCGCCGACGGCGCCACCGCCCGGGTCGTCTTCAGGGCCCCGAAGGGCGAGAAGATGACGGACGCCGTCAACAAGGCGACCGTCGAGAAGACCGTCAAGGAGCTGGGAAGCGGCTCCGAGGTCGTCTCCGTCGCCGACCCCTACACCGGGCACGCCGTCAGCGAGAACGGCACCATCGCCTACGCCTCGGTGAAGTACAAGGTCTCCGGCATGGAGCTGGAGGACTCCTCCAAGGACGCCCTGAAGGACGCGGCCCAGGACGCGCGGCACGCGGGCCTCACCGTCGAGATCGGCGGTGACGCGCTGACCGCGACCCCCGAGACCGGCTCCAGCGAGATCATCGGCATCGCGGTCGCCGCGGTCGTCCTCGTCATCACCTTCGGTTCGCTGCTCGCGGCCGGGTTCCCGCTGCTCACCGCCATCGTCGGGGTCGGCATCGGCGTCTTTGCGATCACCGCGCTCGCCGGCGCCCTGGACCTGGGCTCCACCACCTCCACCCTGGCCTCGATGATCGGCCTCGCCGTCGGCATCGACTACGCCCTGTTCATCGTCTCCCGCTACCGCGCCGAACTCGCCGAGGGCCGCGAGCGCGAGGACGCGGCCGGACGCGCCGTCGGCACGGCGGGCTCGGCGGTCGTCTTCGCCGGCCTCACCGTCGTCATCGCCCTGGTCGGTCTGTCCGTCGTCAACATCCCGATGCTGACGAAGATGGGCATCGCCGCGGCGGGCACCGTCGCCATCGCCGTCCTCATCGCCCTGACCATGATCCCGGCGCTGCTCGGCTACGCCGGCCGCAGGATCAAGCCGGCCGGTCAGAAGAGCAGGCTGCTCGGCGGCGGCCGTACGCCGAAGAAGCCGGGCCGCCCCAACATGGGCACCCGCTGGGCCGGCTTCGTCGTCCGCCGCCCGGTCGCCGTCCTGCTGCTCGGGGTGCTCGGCCTCGGCGCGGCGGCGATCCCGGCCGCCTCCCTGGAACTGGGCCTGCCCGACGACGGCTCCCAGCCGGCCTCCACCACCCAGCGCCGCGCCTACGACCTCCTCTCCGAGGGCTTCGGGCCCGGCTTCAACGGCCCGCTGATGATCGTCGTCGACGCCAAGGACAGCGCCGACCCCAAGGCCGCGTTCGCCGAGGTCGGTGACGAGATCAAGGGCCTGAAGGACGTCGTCACGGTCACCCCGGCCACGCCCAACAAGGCCGGCGACACCGCGACGATCACGGTCGTCCCCGACTCCAAGCCGTCCTCGACCACCACCGAGGACCTGGTGCACGCCATCCGCGACAAGGGCGCGGACATCGCCCGGGAGACCGGCTCCCAGGTCCTGGTCACCGGCTCGACGGCGATGAACATCGACGTCTCGCAGAAGCTGAACGACGCGCTCCTGCCGTACCTGGCCCTCGTGGTCGGCCTGGCCTTCCTCCTGCTGATCGTGGTCTTCCGCTCGATCCTGGTCCCGCTGAAGGCGGCGCTCGGCTTCCTGCTCAGCGTGATGGCGGCCCTCGGCGCCGTGGTCGCGGTCTTCCAGTGGGGCTGGCTGTCCGGCCTGATGAACGTCGAGGAGACCGGCCCGGTCATGTCGATGATGCCGATCTTCATGGTGGGCGTCGTCTTCGGCCTCGCGATGGACTACGAGGTGTTCCTCGTGACCCGTATGCGCGAGGCCCACGTCCACGGGGAGAAGCCCAGCCAGGCGGTGGTGACGGGCTTCAGGCACGGCGCCCGGGTCGTGACCGCCGCCGCCGTCATCATGATGGCCGTCTTCTCCGGCTTCATCGGCTCCAGCGAGTCGATGGTCAAGATGATCGGCTTCGGCCTCGCCATCGCCGTCTTCTTCGACGCGTTCCTCGTCCGCATGGCCATCGTCCCGGCGGTCCTCGCGCTGCTCGGCAAGCGGGCCTGGTGGCTGCCGAAGTGGCTGGACCGCGCGCTGCCCAACGTGGACGTGGAGGGCGAGGGCCTGCGCGCCCACGCCGACCCCGAGGAAGAGAAGGAGCTGGTACGCGCCTGACGTACCGCTGCTGACACAGAGCCGCGGGTGAGGGTGCCCGTGGGGACGGGGCTGCACCCTCACCGGCTTTCCCGCTAGCGTGCGCGTATGACGACGACCGCTCATCCTCGATTCGCCGCCGCCGTGGAGGAGTCGGGACTGGGGGAGTTGCTGCCCCGGGTCCGGAGCTTCCCCGAGGCCACCCGGACCGCCGCCGAGGCCGCCGCCGCCATCGGGTGCGAGCTGAGCCAGATCTGCAAGTCGCTGGTCTTCGCCGCCGACGGGGTGCCCGTGCTGGTGCTCATGGACGGGGCCTCGCGGGTGGATGTCGAGCGGGTGCGGCGGGAGCTGGGGGCCGGGAGGGTCACCCGGGCCGACGCCGGGCTCGTGCGCGAGACCACGGGGTACGCCATCGGCGGGGTGCCGCCCTTCGGGCACCGCACGCGCACGCGTGTCCTCGCCGACCGTTCGCTGCTCGCGCACGATGTGGTCTGGGCGGCGGCCGGTACGCCGTACAGCGTCTTCCCGATCGAGCCGAAGGAACTCGTCGCCCACGCGGGCGCGACGCTGGTGGACGTGCGCGAGCAGCGCGGGTGACGCCGCTGGTCGCGACGGCGGTCCTGCTCGCCGCCGTCACGCACGCCAGCTGGAACGCCATCGCGCACCGCATCACCGACAAGCTCGTCGGCTTCGCCCTGATCTCCGGCGGCGGGCTGCTGATCGGGCTCGCGGCGGCACCGTTCACCGCGTTCCCGGCGGGGCCCGCCTGGCCGTACCTGTTCGCCTCGGCCGCCGTGCACATCGCCTACTACGCGCTGCTGATGACCTCGTTCCGGCTGGGCGACTTCGGGCAGGCGTACCCCATCGCGCGGGGCAGCGCCCCGCTCGTGGTCACCGTGCTCGCCGCCGTCTTCGCGCACGAGGTGCCCGGCGCCTGGGCGAACGCCGGCATCGCCGTGTCGTGCCTGGGGCTCAGCGGGGTCGGGCTGTGGGGGCTGCGCGGGAAGCGGCCCGAGTGGGCAGCGATCGGCGCGGCCCTCGGGACCGGGCTGACCATCGCCGTGTACACCGTCATCGACGGCATGGGCGTACGGGCCTCGGGCACGTCCCTCGGGTACGTCGCCTGGCTCATGGCCGTCCAGGGGGCGGTGCTGCCCGCGTTCCTGTACGCACGCGCGCGTGCCGGCACGGCGCGGCTGCTGCGGCCGTACGCCGTCCTCGGGCTGCTCGGCGCCGCCCTGTCCGTCGCCGCGTACGGCCTGGTGCTGTGGGCGCAGACCAGGGCCGCGCTCGCCCCGGTCGCGGCCCTGCGCGAGTCGTCCATCATCGTCGGCGCGGCCATCGGCGCGCTCTTCTTCAAGGAGCGCTTCGGGGCGCCCCGGATCGCGGCGGCGGGCCTGGTGGTCGTGGGGATCGGGCTGATGCTGCGGGCCGGTTAGCGCGGCGCCCGGCGCCGACATGACGGGCCGGGGTGCCGTGGCGCACCCTGGAAGCAGCGATTTTCGGAGGTGGTCGTCATGATGCACACCGCTGTGGGATGGCACGTCGAGCTGGAGTTCATGGAGGACGATCAGCACACGCGCGCGGTGGCCCTGGTGCGCTTGCCCGACGGCTCCGAGGTACGGGCCCACGGCCGTGCCAGCCGGCACAACGTCGACGCGAACCAGCCCCGGGTGGGCGAGGAGATCGCCGGTGCCCGTGCCCTCAACGAACTGGCCATGCAGCTGCTGACCAAGGCCCACGAGGAGATCGACCAGGCGTCCGGACGGACGTCGCACCCGATCCACGTGTGACACGCGCCCGGCGTGCGCCGAGGGCGCGCGGCTCAGGCGAGCGCCGTGCGGACCGCTCGTACCAGCGCCTGCGCCCTCGGGTCCGCCGTGACGCTCTGCCGGAATCCGTTGGTGACGTAACCGAAGGCGATGCCGGTCTCCGGGTCGGCGAAACCGAGCGCGCCGCCGCGTCCGGGATGGCCGAAGGAGGCGGGGGAGAGCAGCGGGGACGCGGCGCCGTGCAGCATGTGACCGAGGCCGAAGCGGGTGCCCACCACCAGGACCCGGTCCGGTCCGGCGGACTGCTCCGTGCGGGCCAGTTCCGTGGTCTGCGGGGTGAACAGCCGGGTCCCGCCGTCGACGTCGCCGATGAGCGAGGCGTAGAAGCGGGCCAGTCCGTCGGCCGTGGCGATGCCGTTGGAGGCGGGCAGGGCGGCGGCGCGGTAGCCGGGGTCGTTCTCGTCGGGGAGCGGGGTGATCGCGGCGAAGGCGCGGCGGGTCAGGGAGTCCGGGTCGGCGTAGGCCTCGGCCACCGCCCGCTTGGGGCGGGTCTTCAGGCCGCCCGCGGTCTCGGGCGCGTCCACCGGGCCGACGCGGCCCACGCGCGCGTGCTCCGACTCCGGCAGGCCGAGCCACAGGTCCGCTCCGACCGGCCGGGCGATCTCGTCCGCGATCCAGTCGCCGGCCGGGCGGCCGGTGATCCGGCGGAGCAGTTCGCCGGTGAGCCAGCTGTAGGTCTGGGCGTGGTAGCCGTGGTCCGTGCCCGGCTCCCACACGGGCGCCTGCGCGGCGACGGCGGCGGCACCCAGGTCGGGGTCGGCGGCCTGCGCCGGGGTCAGCGGGCGGTCCAGCACGGGCACGCCCGCGCGGTGCGCGAGCAGGTCCCGCACGCGCGTGTGCTCCTTGCCGGCCGCCTTGTACTCCGGCCAGTACGTGCCGACCGGTGCGTCCAGGTCCAGTTCGCCGCGCTGGTGCAGGAGCAGCAGCGCGGCGGCGGCCACGCCCTTGGTGGCGGAGCGCACGATCTGCGCGGTCCCGCGCTGCCAGGGAGCCGTTCCGTCCACGTCCCGGGTGCCGGCCCACAGGTCCACGACCCGGTGTCCGTCCCGGTAGACGGCGACGGCCGCTCCGCGCTCGCCGAGCAGCGCGAAGTTCGCGGCGAACGCCTCCCTGACCGGCTCGAAGCCCTCGGCCACAGTGCCGTTCACGTCCACGCCCGCCGTCCCTTCCGCTCGTCTGTCTCCTGCGACGGTGGGTGCAACACGGGGTGTACGCCTGCGATTCCTCGGTGGGATCAGCCCAACAGAATCGTTACGTCGATGTTGCCGCGCGTCGCGTTCGAGTACGGGCACACCTCGTGCGCCGCGTCCACCAGCCGGGCCGCCACCTCGGCGTCCAGCACCGGCAGGGAGACGCTGAGGGCGACCGCGAGGCCGTAGCCGCGGTGCTTGTTCGGGCCGATGCCGACCTTCGCGGCCACGGTGGAGCCGGTCAGGTCGTAGCCCTCGCGGTTGCCGACCAGGATCAGCGCGTTGTGGAAGCAGGAGCTGTAGCCGGCCGCGAACAGCTGCTCGGGGTTGGTGCCGTTGCCGTCGCCGCCGAGTTCCGCAGGCATCGCGACCTTCAGCTCGATCCGCCCGTCGTGGCTGGTGACATAGCCGTCCCGGCCGCCGTGGGCGGTGGCCTCGGCGACGTACATGATCTTCGTCGGACGCGTGTCGACAGCGGTGCCCTCGGTCATGGCCGGCCTCCCCCGGAACAAGTGGCGCAAGTACATCGTGCACAAGGTACTGGCCGGTAGGGCAGGGTGGACCGGCAGGGGTGCGCAACCGCGGGTAACGCGTGCCCAGTGCCGGATCAGTACCGGTGCGCCGCCGCGTCGACGCGCTCGGTCAGCCTCCACAACTCCTCGCGCAACCGCGCGATCTCCTGCGCGCCGAGCCCCGTGGTCGTGAGCAGCGCGCCGGGTACGCGCGCCGCACGCTCCCTGAGTTCCTCGCCGCGCCCGGTGCACGCGACCAGCACCGAGCGCTCGTCGTCCGCCGCACGCTCCCTGCGCACCAGACCCGCCCCCTCCAGCCGCTTCAGCAGCGGCGAGACGGTGCCGTAGTCCAGCCGGAGGGCGCGCGCCAGTTCCTTCACGCTGGTCTCCCCCCGCTCCCACAGCACCAGCAGCACCAGATACTGCGGGTAGGTGAGCCCGAGGTCGTCCAGCAGCGGGCGGTACGCGGCGGTCACGGCCCGCTGGGCGGCGTACAGCGCGAAGCACAGCTGGTCGTCCAGCAGCAGCGAGCCGTCGACGGCCGGGTCCTCGTTCGTCACGCGCCCATTGTCACGGACTTCGGGTCGAAGCCGAACGGCAGCTCCAGCCGGTGCGCCCGCATCAGCTCCTCGTCGGAGAGCAGCGCGCCGGTCGGGCCGTCCGCCGCGATCACGCCGTCGCTGAGGATGAGGGAGCGCGGGCACAGCTCCAGGGCGTACGGCAGGTCGTGCGTGACCATGAGGACCGTGACGTCCAGAGAGCGCAGGATGTCGGCGAGTTCGCGGCGCGAGGCCGGGTCCAGGTTGGAGGACGGCTCGTCCAGGACCAGGATCTCCGGCTCCATGGCGAGCACGGTGGCCACCGCCACCCGGCGGCGCTGCCCGAAGGAGAGGTGGTGCGGCGGCCGGTCGGCGAACTCCCGCATCCCGACCCGCTCCAGCGCGCTGTGCACCCGCTCCTCCAGCGCGGCCCCCTTGATCCCGGCGGCGGCCGGCCCGAACGCCACGTCCTCCCGCACGGTCGGCATGAACAGCTGGTCGTCCGGGTCCTGGAAGACGATGCCGACCTTCTGCCGGATCGCGGCCATGTGCTGCCTGGACACCGGAAGCCCGGCCACGGTCACCGTGCCCGTGCCGCCGCTCAGGATGCCGTTGAGGTGCAGCACCAGGGTCGTCTTGCCGGCGCCGTTCGGGCCGAGCAGGGCGACCCGCTCGCCGCGCGCGATCGAGAAGTCCACGCCGAACAGGGCCTGGTGTCCGTCCGGATAGGCGAAGGCGAGGCCGGAGACCTCCAGAGAAGCAGTCACAGGAACCATCCCAGCAGACAGACGACGAGGGCGGCGCAGGGGAGTGCCAGGGCGTGCCGCCACTGGGCACCGGACGCGGTCACCTCGTCGATGACCGGCATGGAACCGGTGTACCCCCGGCTCATCATGGCGAGATGCACGCGCTCCCCGCGCTCGTAGGAGCGGATGAACAGCGCGCCGGCGGACTTGGCGAGCACACCCCAGTGCCGCACGCCCTTCGCCTCGAAGCCGCGCGACTCACGGGCGATCCGCATCCGGCGCATCTCGTCGGTGATGACGTCGCCGTAGCGGATCATGAAGGAGGCGATCTGCACGAGCAGCGGCGGCAGCTTCAGCCGTTGCAGCCCGAGCAGGAGTTCGCGCAGCTCGGTGGTGGCGGCCAGCAGCACGGACGCGGCGACGCCGAGGGTGCCCTTGGCCAGCACGTTCCAGGCGCCCCACAGCCCGTTCACGCTCAGCGAGAGCCCCAGCACGTGCACCCGCTCGCCCTCCGCCACGAACGGCATGAGCACCGCGAACGCGACGAACGGCACCTCGATCAGCAGCCGCCGGAGCAGGAATCCGGCGGGCACGCGCGCCTGGTACGCGACACACGCCAGCAGTACGGCGTACACGGCGAACGCCCACATCGCCTCGCGCGGGGTCGACACGACGACCACCACGAACAGCAACGCGGCGGCCAGCTTGGTGTGCGGCGGCAGGCCGTGCACGGGCGAGTGCCCGTGCCGGTAGAGCCGGTGCGCGTGTCCTGCCCCCACGTCAGACGCCGGTGTTCACGGGGGAGACGTCGTCGCTGCGGCGCCTGCGCAGCGCCCAGAACACCGCGCTGCCCGCGACGACCGTGACGCCGACGCCGATCACGCCCGCGAGGCCGCCGGACAGCCGGGCGTCGGAGATGTCCCTGACGCCGTAGTCGGCGAGCGGCGAGTCGGCCGCGGCGTGCTCCTTCGCCTTCTTGTCGATCCCCTTGTCGTGCGCGACCTTCTCCAGGCCGTCGGGGTTCGCGGAGGCGTAGAAGCTGACGAAGCCGGCGAGGACGAGGGAGGTGACGAGGCCGGTCACCCACAGCGTGCGGCGCGAGGTGCGCGCCGCCACGGGCGCCGTGGGAGCGGGTGCGTCCACCAGCGCGCCGTTCACCCGCAACTGGAGCCGCTGCCGCAGGCCGCGCGCGCCGTACACCAGGTCCGGGCGTACGGCGATGACCGCGCCCACCGTGAGCGCGGTGATGACGGCCTCGCCGACGCCGATCAGCACATGGACGCCGATCATCGCGGTGGCGACCTTGCCGGGGGAGACGTCGGTGGTGCCGCCGATCGCGTAGATCAGGGTGAAGGCGACCGCGGCGGCCGGCACGGACACCAGCGCGGCGACGAAGGAGGCCACGGTCACCGAGCGCCGCTTGCGGGGCAGCACGGCGAGCAGGCCGCGGAAGACGGCGTAGGAGACGACCGTCGTGACGATCGCCATGTCGGTGATGTTCACGCCGAGCGCGGTCAGCCCGCCGTCGGCGAACAGCACGCCCTGCATGAGCAGCACGACCGATACGCACAGGACGGCTGTGTACGGGCCGACGAGTATCGCGGCCAGGGCTCCGCCCAGGAGGTGACCGCTGGTCCCGGCGGCGACCGGGAAGTTGAGCATCTGCACGGCGAAGATGAACGCCGCCACCAGGCCCGCCAGCGGGGCGGTCCGCTCTCCCCCACGCTCGGCTTCGCTCGCGTGGGAGGTGCCTCCCTGTTCGCGGCGGGCGCCGCGCAGGCTCACCGCGAGGGCGGCGGCGGCCACCACTCCGGTGACCGCGGAGGTCGGGGCGTCGATGAATCCGTCAGGTACATGCACCGTACGATTTTAGGCCCTTGTTGCGAATGCTTTGCAAGAGAGACGAAGTCTCGTCTCTCACCGAGGCGCACACCGGAAAATGTGCCACTCTTGAGGGAAAGCGGATGCAGAGCTTTCGGATAGGTCACGGTGCGTGAGAGGGCGGTCCGATGTCTGTGGTCGAACAGTACGCGCGCGCTCATATCGTCACGGACGAGGAGGATCCCGGGGCCGTACCCGTCGTACTGCGGTACGACCCCGACACCGATCCCCGCTCCGTCCGGGTCGGTCTTCCCGGACCGCACGAGTGGACCTTCTCCCGCGCGCTCCTCGAACGGGGACTGCGGGCGCCGGCCGAGAGCGGCGACGTCCGGGTGTGGCCCTGCGGGCGCGTCCAGGCGGTGGTCGAGTTCCACACCGACGACGGGGTCGAAGTGGTGCAGTTCGAGTCGAAGACGCTGGTGCGGTTCCTGCGGCGGACGTACACCGTCGAGCCCGTACGGAGCTGACCGCAGCCGACCGGAGCCGGTCAGCTCCCGAGCTTCAGCAGCTTCGCCACGATCGGGCCGGCCGTGTCACCACCGTGCCCGCCCGCCTGGACCACGCCGGCGGCGGCGAGGTCGCCCCGGTAGGCGGTGAACCAGCCGTTCGGCTTCTTCTGCCCGTCGACCTCCGCCGAGCCGGTCTTCGCGCCGTAGTCCGGGCCGAGCCCCGACATCGCCTCGGCGGCGGTGCCGTACGCGGCCGTGTACCGCATCAGCTCGCGCAGCTGGGACAGCGTCTTCGGCGACAGCGTGCGGGAGGCGGTGGCCAGCGTGCGGTGGTCCACGGACGGCGAGACCAGGTACGGCTGGTGGAAGGTGCCGGACTTCACGGTCGCCGCCACGGAGGCCATGTTCAGCGGGTTCATGCGCACCCCGCCCTGCCCGATCAGCGAGGCCGCCATCTGCGCCGCCGACTGCACCGGCACCGAGCCGTCGAAGGTGGGCACGCCGATCGCCCAGTTGTTCATGGACAGCCCGAAGACCTGCTGGGCCTGCTTGGTCAGGTCGTCGTTCTTCAGCTTCTTCGCCTGGCTGATGAAGGCGGTGTTGCAGGACCGGGCGAAGCTCGCCTTGAACGTGCCGCCCTTGATCTCGAAGTCGTCGTCGTTGTGGAACTTCCAGCCGCCGTAGGTGAACGTCTTGGGGCAGGGGTGCGGCTTGTCCACCGACGCCAGGCCCTTGTCGATCAGCAGCGACGACGTGATGACCTTCATCGTGGAGCCGGGTGCGAGGGAGCCCTGGAAGGCGGTGTTGAAGCCGTGCCCGCTGTTGGCGACCGCGAGGATCTCCCCGGTCGAGGGCCGCAGCGCGACCACCGAGGCCCGCGCGCGCCCCGCCACCTGCTTCTCGGCGGCGGCCTGGAGGGTGGGGCTGAGGGTCGTCTTCACGGTGCCCGGGGTGCCCTTGCTCAGCTCGACCAGCGTCTTGTCGGAGAGCTTGGCGTCCTTGGCCGCCTTGCCGCGCACCACGCGCAGCTCGACGCCCGCCGTGCCGCCCGCCGTCTTGCCGTACTTCTCCCGCAGCCCGTCCAGCACCGTGCCCAGGGACGGGTACCTGGCGGCCGTGATCTCGCCGCCGTCGCGGTCCAGCGCCTTGACCGGCGGGGTGCCGGACGCGCCGGTCACGAGCGTGTCGCCGTCCCGCAGTTCCGGGTGGACCACGGCGGAGTGCCAGTCGACCAGCGGCTCGCCGTCGCTCGCCCGGCGCACGACGGTGAGCGAACTGTCGTAGGCCAGCGGCTTGCTGAGACCCCGGTAGGCCACCGTGGCCTTCACGGAGAACGGCACCTCGGCGCCCTTCGCGGGTTTCGGGGTGAGCGTGACGTCCTTCAGGTGGGCGTCCTTGGTGTAGCCGGTGAGCGCCTTCCCGGCGGCGGAGGGGTCGTCGGTGGCGTCCGCCGCCCGGTCGGCCCTGCCGTGCTGCCAGGCGGTCAGGAAGCGGGTGGAGGCGGTGCGGATCTCGGTCGCGGTGAGCGGGCCGGTCTTGACGGTCCTGTGACCGGCCGTGGCGGCGGAGCGCTCGTCGGCCGCGGCACCGCCGTCGTACAGCGCGTAGACGCCGAACCCGGCACCGCCGACCACCACGGCGATCATCCCGCCGAGCACGGCGGGTCGGGTCTTGCGTCGCTCGGCGACGCGCCTTCTCTTGCCCACAGCCTCAGTTCCTCCGCACCTTTCCCAGGGTCCCCGTAGCCCTCACATTCCCCAACGACGGCAATTACCTTAAAGTCCCCGTCTTCCCGGGTGACGTCAGCCGGCGTTCCGTAGCACGCTTGCGACAATCGGTCCGGCCGCGTCGATGCCGTGCCCGCCGTCCTGGACCATGGCCGCCGCGGCGACGTCGTCGCGGTAACCGGTGAACCAGCTGTCCGACCTGGCCTCCCCGTCGACCTCCGCGGAGCCGGTCTTCGCGCCGACGTCCCCGCTCATCCCGGCCATCACACCGGCCGCGGTGCCGCTGCGCGCGGTGCGGTTCATCATGGCGCGCAGCTGCTGGACCGTGGTCGGCGACAGCCCGCGCGCGCGGGCCGGCTGACGGTCGTCCAGCTTCAGCGGCACGATCAGGGGCTGGCGGAAGGTACCGGTCTTCGCGGTGGCCGTCACGGACGCCATGTTCAGCGGGCTCATCTGGACCTGGCCCTGCCCGATCAGGTTGGCCGCGGTGTCCGGGCCGCCGGAGGCGGGCACCCGGCCGTCGAACGTCGGCACGCCGACCTGCCAGTTGTTCCGCCCGAGCCCGAACCGGTCCTCGGCCTCCCGGGTGAGGGAGTCGACCTTCACCTCGTCCGCGAACTTCACGAACGCCGTGTTGCAGGAGCGGGCGAAGCTGTCGGCGAGGGTGGCGTGCTCGTCCGGCACCATGCCCTTGAGGTTCTGGAAGGTCTGGCTCTGCCAGACGGCCGACGGCGGGCAGGGCGCCGGTCCGTTCGCCGTGGTCAGGCCGTTGTCGATGAGGGTCGCCGCGCTGACGACCTTCATGGTGGAGCCGGGGGCGCGTTCACCGAGGAGGGCCGCGTCGAAGCCGTCGTCGCGGTTGTTGGCGACGGCGAGTATCTCGCCGGTGCTCGGCTTGACGGCCACGACGGAGGAATCGGGGTACTTCAGCACGGCCTTCTCGGCCGCCGCCTGGGCGCTCGCGCTGAGCGTCGTGGGGAGCCTGCCGGGCTTGCCCTTGGCCAGGGTGAGCAGCGGCGTGTCCGCGGCCTGGCTGCCGTCCGCCGCCGCCTGGTGGCGGATCGCGAGTTCCACCCCGGGCCGGCCGCCGGTCTTGTCGCCGTACCGTCTGCGCAACTCGTCCAGGATCGGACCGAGGGACGGGTACGTCACCCGGGTGAGCACCTTGCCGTTCCGGTCCACGGCCTCGATCTCCGGGGCGGCCGAGTCGCCGGTGGTGAGCGTGTCCCCCTTGCGCAGGCGCGGGTGGACGACGGAGGGCTGCCAGTCGACCAGCGCGCGGTGCGAGGTCTCGCCGCGTACGACGGTCAGCTCGCCGCGGTAGGAGAGGGGCCGGGACACGCCGGCGTACGACACGGTCGCCTTGACCGTGAACGGCACCGTGTCGCCGGTGGCCGGCCCGGGCGTGATCCGTACCTCGCCGATGTGCGCGGCGCCGCCGTAGGCCGACAGCAGCTCCTGGGCGGCCTCCGGGTAGTTCGTGTACGACGCCGCGGCCGTCGCGTCGCCCTTCTCCCAGGCGGTGAAGAACGCGCCGCTCGTCTCCTTCACCTCGGCGCCGCTGGGCGGACCGGTCCGCACGGCCGCCGGGCCTCCCGGGCCGTCGTCGCCGTTCAGTGCGGACGCGACGTTGTAGACCCCGTACCCGGCACCGCCGAGCAGCGTGACGCACACGCCGCCGATGACGGCCGCCTTGACCCCGTTGCGCATGGCGCGCATCCCCTCCCGTTCAGCCTGTTGAACATGTTCAAAACAGGTCGTGGGGGCACTGTAAGCGGTTGCGCCGCCGCTGTGACCGGAGTTGTCGAAACCGTGACTCAGACCCAGGTGTCCAGCCACATCCGCGACCGCCACGAGTCGATCGGGACGGCCTGGCCCGTGTACAGGGGCCAGAAGTAGATGAAGTTCCAGGTGATCAGGAGGACCAGGACGCCCGCCGCCGAGGCGCCGATCACGCGGCGGGTGTCGGTGGAGCCCCGCGGGCCGATGATCGCGCCGATCATCATCGCCACCGCCAGGCACAGGAACGGCAGGAAGACGACCGCGTAGAAGAGGAAGATCGTCCGCTCCTGGTAGTGGAACCAGGGGAGGTACCCCGCCGCGATGCCGCAGGCGATGGCGCCGGCCCGCCAGTCGCGGCGGAACGCCCAGCGCCACAGCACGTAGAGGATCGCGAAGCAGGCCGCCCACCACAGCAGCGGCGTGCCGATCGCCAGAACCTCCCGGGCGCACTTCTGGCCCGCGTCCACCGGGCAGCCGTCGGTGCCGGGGGAGGGGGACTCGTAGAAGTACGACACCGGGCGGCCCAGCACGATCCAGCTCCACGGGTTGGACTGGTACGTGTGCGGCTGGTCGAGGTGGACGTGGAAGTTGTACACCTCGTGCTCGTAGTGCCACAGGCTGCGCAGCCAGTCCGGCAGGAAGGACCAGGTGCCGCCCTTGCCGTCGGTGGCCGCCCAGTTGCGGTAGTAGCCGCCCGTGCCGTCGGCCGGGGAGAGGATCCAGCCCGTCCAGGAGACCAGGTAGACCACCAGCGCCACCGGGACCGTCGCCACGAAGGCGGCACCGGTGTCGTACTTGAGGACGGCGAGGTACGGGTGACGCGCGCCCGCCACCTTGCGGGTGCCGACGTCCCACAGGACCGTCATCACGCAGAACGCCGCCAGGATGTACAGGCCGTTCCACTTCGTGCCCACGGCCAGGCCCAGCATCACCCCGGCCCCCCAGCGCCACGGGCGCCACCCGAAACGGAAGGCGTCGGCGACCCGCTCGTCGGGCCGTACCCGCCCGTCCGGCCCGGCCGGCAGGGCGGCGGCCAGTCTCTCCCTGGCCCGGTCCCGGTCGACGACCAGACAGCCGAACGCGGCCACCACGAAGAACATCAGCACGCCGTCGAGCAGCGAGGTCCGGCTCATCACGAAGTGCAGGCCGTCCACCGCCATCAGCGCGCCCGCCAGACAGCCCAGGAACGTCGAGCGGAACATCCGGCGGCCGATCCGGCACAGCAGCAGGACGGAGAGCGTGCCCAGCAGCGCCGTCATGAACCGCCAGCCGAACGGGTCGAACCCGAAGACCAGTTCGCCGAGGCCGATGACGTACTTGCCGACCGGCGGGTGCACCACGTACGCCGGGTCCGTCGGGATCGCCAGATGCCCGTGCTGCTGGAGGACCATGTCGTTGGCGTTCTTGCCGTACCGGTCCCAGCTGACCTCGAAGCCGCGGTGGACGAGCGCCCACGCGTCCTTCGCGTAGTACGTCTCGTCGAATATCACCGCGCGCGGGCTGCCCAGGTTCCAGAACCGCATGACGCCCGCCATCAGCGTCACCAGCAGCGGCCCGCCCCAGCCCGACCAGCGCGTGAGCCGCTCGGCGAGCAGCGGCGGCACGCCGAGCGCCCGCCACAGCCGGGGGCTGGGCTCGGCGTACGGCGGCACCAGCCGGTCGCGTACGTCGCCCGCGGGCGCGTCCGTGGCCGGCGCGTACCCGAATCGGCGCAGCCGACGCTGCCACGACGGCCGGCGGTCGTGCGGTGCCTGGTCCTGCCGGAGGTCCATGGAGGACGCGGTACTGGTCACCGCGCCATCGTAGGGAAACGTCCTGTGCGAGTCCCGTGCATGTGCGGTACCGGTCCGGACACGGTCGGTTTCCTCCCGCTCACGGGCCCCGGAGCCGGTCCGGGTTCTCCGGGGAGGAGGCCCCGGATCTCCTGGGAGGATGGGGGTGTGACTGGAACCCTTGTCCTCGCAGGTACCCCCATCGGCGACATCGCGGACGCGCCGCCCCGGCTCGCCGAGGAGCTGGCCGGCGCCGACGTGGTCGCCGCCGAGGACACCCGGCGGCTGCGCCGGCTCACCCAGGCGCTGGGCGTCACGCCCAAGGGCCGCGTGGTGTCGTACTTCGAGGGCAACGAGTCCGCCCGCACCCCGGAACTGGTCCAGGAGCTGGTCGGGGGCGCGCGCGTGCTGCTGGTGACCGACGCCGGCATGCCCTCCGTCTCCGACCCCGGCTACCGGCTGGTCGCCGCCGCCGTGGAGCAGGACATCCGGGTCACCGCCGTGCCGGGCCCCTCCGCCGTGCTCACCGCCCTCGCCCTGTCCGGGCTGCCCGTCGACCGCTTCTGCTTCGAGGGCTTCCTGCCCCGCAAGGCCGGCGAACGGCTGTCCCGGCTGCGCGAGGTCGCCGGCGAGCGGCGCACCCTCGTCTACTTCGAGGCCCCGCACCGGCTCGACGACACCCTCGCCGCCATGGCCGAGGTCTTCGGCGCGGACCGGCGGGCCGCCGTCTGCCGGGAGCTGACCAAGACGTACGAGGAGGTACGGCGCGGTCCGCTGGCCGAGCTGGCCCGGTGGGCGGCGGAGGGCGTGCGCGGCGAGATCACCGTCGTGGTCGAGGGAGCGCCCGAGACCGGGCCCGAGGAACTCGACGCGGAGGAGCTGGTGCGCCGGGTACGGATCCGGGAGGAGGCCGGCGAGCGCCGCAAGGAGGCCATCGCGGCGGTGGCGGCGGAGGCGGGACTGCCGAAGCGGGTCGTGTTCGACGCGGTGGTGGCGGCGAAGCGCTCCGCCGGCTGAGGCGGCTTGCCGCGCGGTTCCCCGCGCCCCTTCGGGGCGCCCCCGCGCGCCCCATGGGGAAGCAAAAGGCCGGCGTCGACGGCAAAGCTCAGCCGTCTCATTCGCGACCGTTCGGCAAGCGATGTCCAAATCGCCTCCAACACTCGACAGGCCTGCTGCGTTCGCGCCGGTGGAGGCGTCCACTGGTCGAAGGGACGCACCCGTCCAGAGGGACGCACCCGTCCGACAGGGAGCTGGCATGAGTGACATAGCAGGGCGGACCGGCCTCCGTGCCACAGCCACAGCCGTCGTTCACGAGTCGTACTCGTTCGCCTGCATGCGCTGCGGGCACGGCTGGGAGCAGTCGTACGAGATAGAGCACCACACGAACGCGCAGGGGGAGGAGTTCGTGCTGTACGTGGCCGACGGCCAGGTCGTGCCGTCGCCGCTGAGCCGGCCGTCCTGCCAGAACTGCGACGGCCAGGTCGTGCGGATCATGCGCGCGGGCCAGGTCTCCGCGGTGCGCGGCCCGGCGGAGCGGCAGCACCACCGCGTGCCGCCGGCGGGCCCGGTCGAGTCGCCGCAGGTGCCCGCGCAGACCGCGCGGGCCGTACCGGCCAGGGCGCCGCACCACTGGCACCTGTCCGATCTCCTGCACCCGTTCCAGCGCAAGGCGGGCTGAGCGGATCGCCGGCCGTCGAAGGCGTGCCCCTTCCGTAGGATCGGAGCATGCCTTCGAACGCCGGTCAGAGCACCAAGGACGCCGACAAGAACGCGGCACCGCCGCTGCCCCAGCCCTTGGCGGTGCCCGTCGCCGACTCCCACACCCACCTGGACATGCAGTCCGGCACGATCGAGGAGGGCCTGGCGAAAGCCGCGTCGGTGGGCGTCACGACGGTCGTCCAGGTCGGCTGCGACCTCAAGGGCTCGCAATGGGCCGCCGAGACCGCGGCGGCGTACGAGAACGTCCACGCCACCGTCGCCCTCCACCCCAACGAGGCCCCGCGCATCGTCCACGGCGACCCGGACGGGTGGTCGAGGCAGGGCGCCCGGGAGCCCGGCGGCGACGCGGCGCTGGACGAGGCCCTCGCCGAGATCGACCGGCTGGCCGGGCTGCCGCAGGTGAAGGGCGTCGGCGAGACGGGCCTGGACCACTTCCGCACCGGCCCCGAGGGCAAGGCCGCCCAGGAGCGGTCCTTCCGCGCCCACATCGAGATCGCCAAGCGGCACGGCAAGGCGCTCGTCATCCACGACCGCGACGCCCACGCCGACGTCCTGAGGGTCCTCAAGGAGGAGGGCGCCCCCGAACGCACCGTCTTCCACTGCTACTCCGGCGACGCCGAGATGGCCCGGATCTGCGCCCGCGAGGGCTACTTCATGTCCTTCGCCGGCAACGTCACCTTCAAGAACGCCCAGAACCTGCGGGACGCCCTCGCCGTCGCCCCGCTGGACCTGGTCCTCGTGGAGACCGACGCGCCCTTCCTCACCCCGGCGCCGTACCGCGGACGGCCCAACGCCCCGTATCTCGTTCCGGTCACGGTCCGCGCGATGGCGGCCGTGCGCGGGATCGACGAGGACGCGCTGGCGACGGCTCTCGCCGCCAACACGGCCCGCGCCTTCGGATACTGACCGTCCGTCGGGTGTACTGAACCGCCCGTTCGAGCGCGACAGTCCGTAGTCGAGTCGCTTTGGAGAGTGACCGACGCTCCGCTAGGTTCTGGGGGCCCGATCCGGACCCCTGGCCCCTGGAGCGTGTCGGCGTGAGCACGTCGCAGTACGAGACGTACGACCCCTACGGCCGTGACGCCTCCGTCCACACCGCGGAGACGCTGCCGTACGGCATCCCTGAGGACACCTACCGGCCCGCCTACGAGGCCGAGGCGTACTTCGTCACCGAGCCGGCGCCGCCGCTGCCCCGGCGGACGGCGAGCGCGCCCGGGACGGTGCGTCCGCAGACGTCGGCTCCCGAGGCCGAGGAGGCCGACGGGGCCGGCGGGCGGGCCGCGCGCCGGCGCAAGACGCGCTACGGCGAGCGCCCGGACTCCACCGTGCGCCGCCTGCTGCCGCAGGCGCTGGTCGTGGCCTTCCTGGCCGGCGGCACCACCGCCTTCGTCGCCAACGACAAGGCGGTCGAGCTGAGCGTCGACGGCAGGCAGCGCAGCCTGCACACGTTCGCCGACGACGTGAGCGAGCTGCTCGCCGAGGAAGGCGTACGCGTGGGGACGCACGACATGATCGCGCCCGCCCCCGGCACGGCGCTCGCCAGCGGCGACGCGGTCGCGGTGCGGTACGGGCGCCCGGTACGGCTCACCCTGGACGGCCGGCGGCGCGAGGTGTGGACGACGGCGCACACGGTGGACGGCGCGCTGGACGAGCTGGGGGTGCGCGCCGAGGGCGCGTACCTGTCGACCTCGCGCTCCCAGCGCATCGGGCGCACCGGGCTCGCGCTCGACGTGCGCACCGAACGCGCGGTCACGGTCCTGGCGGACGGCCGGACCCGCACCGTCCGCACCAACGCGGCCACCGTCCGGGAAGCGGTGGAGGAGGCCGGGATCACCCTGCGCGGCCAGGACACCACCTCCGTCCCGCTGGACAGTTTCCCGCGCGACGGGCAGACGGTGACCGTGCTCCGGGTGAGCAGCACCCGGGAGACCCACGAGGAGCAGATCCCTTCCGCGGTCGAGCGGACCGCGGATCCCACGCTCTTCCAGGGCACCGAGGTCATCGCGCGGCCCGGGCAGCCAGGACTGCGCCGGACCACCTACTCCGTGCGCACCGTCAACGGGGTGCGGCAGAAGCCGCGCCGCGAGAAGTCGGAGGTGGTGCGCGAGCCGCGCACACAGGTGATCAAGGTGGGTACCAAGCCCCGGCCGCCTTCCGTACGGGACGCCGACCACCTGAACTGGGGAGCACTCGCCGCCTGCGAGTCCGGCGGCCGGCCCGACGCGGTCGACCCCTCGGGGACGTACGGCGGGCTGTACCAGTTCGACACCCGCACCTGGCACGGCCTCGGCGGCAAGGGCCGCCCCCAGGACGCCTCGGCGGAGGAACAGACGTACCGGGCGAAGAAGCTGTACATCCGGCGGGGGACGAGCCCCTGGCCGCACTGCGGGGCGAGGTTGCGGGGCTAGGGGCACCCGGGCCGAGTCCTCGGCCGCGGGCGCCTGGCGAACCCGGCACCCGCACCCCCGTACCCTTGTCCCGTGAGCAGCCCCACCCCCGACTCCCTCCTCGGCCCCGCCGACATCCGCGAGCTCGCGGCAGCGCTCGGTGTCCGTCCCACCAAGCAGCGCGGCCAGAACTTCGTGATCGACGCCAACACGGTCCGCCGTATCGTCCGTACCGCCGAGGTCCGCCCCGACGACGTGGTCGTCGAGGTCGGCCCGGGGCTCGGCTCGCTCACCCTCGCGCTGCTGGAGACCGCCGACCGCGTCACCGCCGTGGAGATCGACGACGTACTCGCCGCCGCCCTCCCCGCGACCATCGCCGCGCGCATGCCGGACCGCGCCGACCGCTTCGCGCTGGTCCACTCCGACGCGATGCACGTCACCGAGCTGCCCGGCCCGGCGCCGACGGCCCTGGTGGCCAACCTGCCGTACAACGTCGCCGTCCCCGTGCTGCTGCACATGCTCGACACCTTCCCGAGCATCGAGCGGACGCTGGTGATGGTGCAGGCCGAGGTCGCCGACCGGCTCGCCGCCGCGCCCGGCAACAAGGTGTACGGCGTGCCGTCCGTGAAGGCCAACTGGTACGCCGACGTGAAGCGGGCCGGGGCCATCGGGCGCAACGTCTTCTGGCCCGCGCCGAACGTCGACAGCGGACTGGTGTCCCTGGTGCGGCGGGCCGAGCCGATCAAGACCACCGCCTCCAAGGCCGAGGTCTTCGCCGTCGTCGACGCGGCCTTCGCGCAGCGCCGCAAGACCCTGCGGGCCGCGCTCGCCGGCTGGGCCGGGTCCGCGGCGGCGGCCGAGGCGGCCCTGGTCGCGGCCGGGGTCTCGCCGCAGGCGCGCGGCGAGTCGCTGACCGTCGAGGAGTTCGCACGGATCGCGGAGGCCGCGTCATCGCGGGGGGCGGCCCGCGCACCCCGGAACCAGGAGAGCGGCAAGTGAGCGTCACGGTCCGTGTCCCCGCCAAGGTCAACGTGCAGCTCGCGGTGGGCGCCGCCCGCCCCGACGGGTTCCACGACCTGGCCAACGTCTTCCTCGCGGTCGGCCTGTACGACGAGGTGACGGTGACCCCCGCCGACGAACTCCGGATCACCTGCGAGGGCCCGGACGCCGGACAGGTGCCCCTCGACGACACCAACCTCGCCGCGCGGGCCGCCATCGCCCTCGCCGGGCGAAGGGGCATCGAACCGAAGGTCCACCTCCACATCGCCAAGGACATCCCCGTCGCCGGTGGCATGGCGGGCGGCAGCGCGGACGGCGCGGGCGCGCTGCTCGCCTGCGACCGGCTGTGGGGTACGGGTGCGTCGCGGGCGGAACTCCTCGCCATCTGCGCCGAGCTGGGCAGCGACGTGCCGTTCAGCCTGGTGGGCGGGGCGGCGCTAGGGGTCGGGCGCGGCGAGCGGCTCACGGCCCTGGAGGTAGGCGGCACCTTCCACTGGGTGTTCGCGATGGCCGGGCGGGGGCTGTCGACGCCGGCGGTCTTCCGCGAGTTCGACCGGCTGGCCGAGGGGCGGGAGATCCCGGAGCCGGTGGCGTCGGCGGAGCTGCTGGAGGCGCTGGCGAAGGGGGACGCGGACGCGCTGGCCGCCGCCGTCTCGAACGACCTTCAGCCCGCGGCGCTGTCGCTGTTCCCGGAGCTGGCGCAGACGCTGGAGGCGGGACGCGGGGGCGGTGCGCTGGCCACGCTGGTCTCCGGGTCGGGCCCGACCACGGCCTTCCTCGCGCGGGATGCCGACGCGGCGGAGAAGGTGGCCGAGGCCCTGCGGGCGTCGGGGACGTGCAGGGCGGTGCGGGTGGCGGCGGGGCCGGTGGCGGGGGCGACGGTGCTCTGACGGCTGGACACCTCAGAGGGAGTCGATCTCCGTCAGGTCGATGTCGATGTCGAACGGGACGGAGACCTTCAGCCGGTCGTGATGGATTCCGGTGACCGTGTAGCTCTTGGTCAGCGGATCACGCTCGTACACGTAGACGACCGGCCGCTCCTCCTCTCCCACCATCTCCACGAGCCAGAAGTGGTCGATCCCCGCGGCGGCGTACTTGCGCGGCTTGGTGTCACGGTCGCGTGACTCCGAATCCGGCGAGACCACCTCCACGGCGAGGACGACATCGGCGGCCGGGAACGACGTCTGGCTGCGGCTGGCTACCGCCTCAGAGCGGAGCACGGAGACGTCCGGCTCGGGCCCGTTCTTGCGGTCGATGACGACGGTCATCTCGCGGCGGACCTTGAAATTCGTAGGCACTGTACGGCGGAGGCCACTCACCAGCAGGTCGATGACAATGCTGTGGAAATCCCGCTGCGGGCTCACGAAGACCAGGCTCCCGTCGATCAACTCGGTGTGCGGCGGGAGGCCGGGCAGGGTGAACAGGTCGTCCACGGTCCAGCCGTCCGCCGGAGGCACCGGCCACCGCGAGGTCGGCTCGTCGTCGGGCGCAGCGGCCTCGGAGATCGGCTCGGCAGTCATGGTTCCTCCCATGGACGGGATCCTGCGGCCTGCCTTCCCACCGTAGCGGCCCTTTCCCGATCACGTCATCACAAAGAGTGACAACCCCCTCGCGCCCCGCCCCCACCCCCGCAGGCCCTACGCTAGAAGGCTGACCCACGCGGCGGAGCCGCACGTCGAAACAGCCCCGCGCACAGGAGTGAAATGGCCGTCAACCTGGTCAATGTCGAGAACGTCAGCAAGGTGTACGGCACCCGTGCCCTGCTGGACGGTGTCTCGCTCGGTGTGCAGGAAGCGGACCGGATCGGAGTCGTCGGACGCAACGGCGACGGCAAGACCACCCTCATCCGGATGCTCGCCAAGCTGGAGGAGGCCGACACCGGACGCGTCACGCACTCCGGCGGACTGCGGATCGGCGTGCTCACCCAGCACGATTCCCTCGACCCCGAGGCCACCGTGCGGCACGAGGTCATCGGTGACATGGCGGACCACGAGTGGGCCGGGAACGCCAAGGTCAGGGACGTACTGACCGGGCTGTTCGGCGGGCTGGACCTGCCGGGCTTCCCGAAGGGGCTGGACACCGTCATCGGTCCGCTGTCCGGCGGCGAGCGGCGCCGTATCGCGCTCGCCAAGCTGCTCATCGAGGAGCAGGACCTGCTCGTCCTGGACGAGCCCACCAACCACCTCGACGTCGAGGGCATCGCCTGGCTCGCCCGGCATCTGCAGAACCGGCGCTCGGCGCTGGTGTGCGTGACGCACGACCGGTGGTTCCTGGACCAGGTGTGCACGCGCATGTGGGACGTGCAGCGCGGTGACGTGTACGAGTACGAGGGCGGCTACTCGGACTACGTCTTCGCCCGTGCCGAGCGCGAGCGGATCGCGGCGACCGAGGAGACCAAGCGGCAGAACCTGATCCGCAAGGAGCTGGCGTGGCTGCGGCGGGGCGCCCCCGCCCGGACCTCCAAGCCGCGCTTCCGCGTGGAGGCCGCCAACGAGCTGATCGCGGACGTGCCGCCGCCCCGGGACAGCAGCGAGCTGATGAAGTTCGCCTCCTCCCGGCTCGGCAAGACCGTCTTCGACCTGGAGGACGTCACCGTGCAGGCCGGGCCGAAGGTGCTGCTCAAGCACATCACCTGGCAGCTCGGCCCGGGTGACCGGATCGGTCTCGTCGGGGTCAACGGCGCCGGGAAGACCTCGCTGCTGCGCGCCATGGCGGCCGCGGCCCGCAGTGGGGGCGAGGAGCAGCCGGCGGGCGGCCGGATCGCCGTCGGCCGGACCGTCAAGCTCGCCTATCTCTCCCAGGAGGTCGCCGAACTCGACCCGGCCTGGCGGGTGCTGGAGGCCGTGCAGCGGGTCCGGGAGCGCGTCGACCTCGGCAAGGGGCGCGAGATGACGGCCGGGCAGCTGTGCGAGACGTTCGGCTTCACCAAGGAGAAGCAGTGGACGCCGGTCGGGGACCTCTCCGGTGGTGAGCGGCGGCGGCTCCAGCTGCTGCGGCTCCTGATGGACGAGCCCAACGTCCTCTTCCTGGACGAGCCCACCAACGACCTCGACATCGAGACCCTCACCCAGCTGGAGGACGTCCTCGACGGCTGGCCCGGCTCGATGATCGTCATCTCCCACGACCGGTTCTTCGTGGAGCGGACGACGGACCGGGTGTTCGCCCTCCTCGGCGACGGCACGCTGCGGATGCTGCCGCGCGGCATCGACGAGTACCTGGAGCGGCGGCAGCGGATGGAGGAGGCGGTCGCCACGCAGGCCGCCGCCGCGGCGCCCAAGCCGGTCACGCAGGAGAAGAGCGCCGCCGACCAGCGTGCCGCGAAGAAGGAACTCCAGAAGATCGAGCGGCAGTTGGACCGGATCTCCGAGAAGGAGTCCAGGCTGCACGCCCAGATCGCCGACAACGCCACCGACTTCGCGAAGGTCGCCGAACTCGACGCCCAGTTGCGGGAACTCGCCGGTGAACGCGAGGAACTGGAGCTGCGCTGGCTGGAACTGGCGGAGGACGCCTGATCCCTGACGCCCGCTCGCGGAAGGGGCGCGTGCTCCGGGTGAAGGGGGCGTGAAGGCGCGTCACGGCGGCATCACGGGCCGGTCGTCCCTTGGGAACAGGGGAAGGCACGGCCCCGTGTGCTGTCTGTACCGGGTGATAGAAAGAGCCGTCTGAGAACTGTCTGAGAACGACCTTGAGTCCGTCACGAACCTCAGGGCGTGGCTAAAAATCAGTGAACGAGGGGGAAGAGCGCTGATGACCCAGCCGCCCAACCAGCCGCCGCACGGCGGATTCGGACCACCGCAGGACGAGCCGCCCGGCGCCCGGCCTCCACAGGACCAGCCTGCGCAGGCCGGCGGTTTCGGCCCGGCCCCGCAGACGCCGCCGGCACAGGGCGGTTTCGGTGCCGCCCCCCAGAACCCGCCGGCGCAGGGCGGTTTCGGTGCGCCCCAGCCGCCCGCCGGTCCTCCGCAGCAGCCCCCGCAGCCCCCGCCGGGCTACGGCTATCCGCAGCAGCCCCAGCAGCCGGGCCTGTACGGCTCCGCCCCCGGTCCCTACGGCTACCCGCAGCAGCCCGGCCCGTACGGCGCCCCGCAGCCCGGCTACGGCCACCCGCAGCAGCCGCCGTACCCGGGCATGCCCGGCGCCGCGCCCGGCGGGCCCTTCGGCGGAAAGCCGGCCTCCCGGAAGAAGACCGCGCTGATCATCGGGTCCGCGGTGGCCGCGCTGCTCGTCATCGGCGGCACGGTGTTCGCGGTCACCGGCAGCGACAGCGGCGGCAAGAAGAAGCCGGTCGCCCAGCAGAGCGACGACTCCAGGAACTCCGCCACCGCCTCGCCGACCACGTCCGGCGGCGGCGAGGACCCCGAGAACCTCAACAAGGACCGCCGGCCCGGCGAGGCGAAGGTGCTCTGGTACAAGCCGGCGCCGGACGCCCCGGCCTCCGGCGCCGACGCGCCCGGCATGTGGATCACCGGCGACACGGCGGTGAAGGCGGCCTACAAGCAGGTCTTCGCCTTCCGCACCGGTGACGGCGGCACCGCCTGGGCGCCGCTCGCCCTCCCGCAGAAGATCTGCGCGGTCACCCCGCGGAAGTCGGCCGACGACAAGATCGTCGTGGCGTACATGAGCGGCGGCGGCGACCGCGCCAAGTGCAACCAGCTCCAGCAGCTCGACCTGCGCACCGGCGCGAAGGGCTGGAGCACCGAGGTCGCCGACGGCGGGCTGTTCGACAGCGCGCTCACCGTCGAACTGACGGTCAGCGGCAGGACGTTGATGGTGGGCCGTTCGCAGTCGGGCACGGCGTACGACATCGACAGCGGCAAGAAGCTGTACGACAAGAAGAAGTACGGCGCGGCCTGCTTCCCGGCCGCCTTCGCGGGCGGCACCGGCCGGCTGATCCAGGTGGCCTCCTGCGGCGCCGGCACCGCCAAGGAGCACGAGGAGATCCAGGAACTCGACCCGGCGACCGGCAAGGTGCGCTGGACCCAGACGGTCAAGAAGGGCTGGGAGGTGACCCGGACCTACTCGGTCGACCCGCTCGTGGTCTACCTGACCAACCGGGACAAGAAGACCTGGAACATCTCCACGTTCACCAAGGACGGCAAGTTCCGCTCCGAGGTGAAGGTGAACGAGAAGTTCGCCCCCCGCTGCGGCTGGGCCGTCCTCGAACGCGAGTTGCAGGGCTGCCAGGGCGTCGCGGTCGACGCCGACACGCTCTACCTGCCCACCGACTCCACCGTCAGCGCCAACGAGATCGTCGCCATCAGCCTGTCCGACGGCAAGGCGAAGTGGCGGGTCAAGTCCCCGGTGGACCAGCCGATGGCACCGGTGAAGGTCGAGGGCGGCAAGCTCATCGCGTATGTGCAGCCGTCGTACGACGCGGGCGGCCAGGTGGTGTCGGTGCCGGTCACCGGCTCCTCCCACAGGACGACCAGGCTCCTGCAGAACCCGCAGGGCGCCGCCGAGGTCGAGGACACCTTCTACGACGGGGTCGTCGACTGGACCGACGGGCGGTTCTTCATCTCCTCGGGCCGGCTGTCCGGCGACGACGACTCGAAGGAGAAGCTCATGATGGCCTTCGGCAACTGAGCCCGGCGCACCGCCCCGGCCGGCCCCCGTGCCGGCCGCGGTCCGTCCTTCCCGAGTCCCCTGCGCCGTACGGCCTTCCCAGCGTCACCGAGGTACCCGCGCCATGACACAGCCGCCCCCGCCACCCCCGAACCAGCCGCCGGCGCAGCCCCCGCAGCCGGGCTACGGCTATCCGCCGGTCCCGCCCCCGCAGCCCTCGCAGCCGCCGCAGCCCGGTTACGGCTACCCCGGCGCGCAGCACAACCCGTACGCGCAACAGCCCCCCGCCCCCACCGCCCCGCAGCCCCTCGGCTACGGCGCCCAGCCGCACAACCCCTACGCCCAGCCCACGCAGCCGGTGCAGGGCATGCAACCGGGCTACGGCTATCCGGGCCAGGGACAGCCGCCGACCGTGCCGATGGCGCCCCAGCCGGGGGCGGGCGGCGGCGGGCGGAACAACACCGTGCTGTTCATCGTCGTCGCGGCGGTCGTCGCCATCGCGCTGATCGTCGGCGGCGGCATCTGGTACGCCAAGTCCTCCGGGGACGACGGCAAGCACCACGACACGGCGTCTTCCGGCGGCTCGAACGACAAGGGCTCCGGGGGTACGACCGGCGGTGGCGGCAAGGAGAAGGTGCCCGCCGACCCGGCCTCCCGGCTGCTCTTCGGGGTGCCGCTGCCCAAGGCGGACGACACGGTCAGCACCGCGGGCTCGTGGCTGACGGACACGGTGTACGCCAAGAGCGGCATCGCGAAGATCGTCGGCTACGACCCGGCGAAGGGCACCGAGCTGTGGACGATCAAGCTGCCCGGCCCGGTCTGCGCGGCCGGCAAGCACGTCGACGACCACGGCCGGACGGCGATCGCCTTCCAGCCGAGGATGCCGGAGAAGGGCTCCTCCGCGGGATGCAGCCAGGTCGCCGCGATCGACCTCACCGCGGGGAAGAAGCTGTGGACGAAGTCGGTCAAGTCCGGTGACTACCCGGTCACGTTCTCCAATGTGACGGTCGCTCAGCACACCGTCGCCGTCGGCGGGTCCGACGGCGGCGCCGCGTTCGACATCGAGTCCGGCAAGACGCTGTGGCAGCCGAAGCCGGACGACACCTGCTACGACGAGGGGTACGGCGGCGGCACCAGGCTGGTCGCGGTGCGCAAGTGCGGCGAGTACGACGACCCGCAGCTGAACATCCAGACCATCGACCCGGTCAGCGGCAAGGTGATCTCCGAGTACAAGATGCCGGACGGTGTCGCGTACGCCTCCGTCGTCTCCACCGACCCGCTGGTGGTCGCGGCCGACGTCGGCCAGAGCGCGGGCGACGGCAGCGGTGTCTCGGACTACTTCTCCATCGACGACAGGACCGGCAAGCTGCTCGCCCGCATCCCGGCACCCGGCGACACCTACGGGGGCCGCTGCGACGGCACCACCCGCATCGAGGACTGCCGGCAGATCGTCGCGGGCAACGGCAGGCTGTACCTGATGACCGAGGCGCACGACGGCAAGGGCGAGTACACCCGGACCAACGAGATCGTCGCCTTCGACCTGAAGACCGGCAAGCCGACCGGCCAGCGCGCCGAGGCCGGCGACGGCTACACGCTCTCCCCGCTGCGCATGGACGGCGGCAACCTGCTCGCCTACAACGCGCCGCCCTACAACAAGGGCGGCCAGGTCGTCAGCATCGACGGCGGCTCGTTCAAGGTGACCAAGCTGCTGGAGAACCCCGCCACGAAGAACGTGCGGGACTCCGAGGTCAACCTGCTGCCGGAGTACGCGGAACTCCGCTTCGGCAAGGGCCGGCTGTACATGTCCGCCGTCTTCGCCAAGGAGCGGGACATGTCGTCGTACAGCAAGGAGTACCTCGTGATGGCGTTCGGCACGGACGGCTGATCCGCAGGCCTCACCCGAATGAGTGACTTGCCGAGAAGTGCCCCGGATTTCATCGATCCGGGGCACTTCTCATGAAGAGGGGCAGCGCGACGTCGAACAAGCGTGTAGCTTCCGGGGGCATGAAGGGCGGGGTTGCCGGGGGGACTGGGGGGTTGCTCTATGGGAGTGCGGCTCATGGTCGTGGACGACCATCGGCTGCTCGCGGAGGCGCTGGCGTCCGCGCTCAAGCTGCGCGGGCACCGGGTGCTCGCCGCCGCGGCGCCGGCCGCGGGCGCGGCGGACCTCGTGATCGCGCGGGCGCCCGAGGTGTGCCTGCTGGGTACGGCGGCACCGGCCGAGCCGGGGATCTTCGACCCGGTGGTCAAGATCAAGCGGGAGCGTCCGCAGGTGGCGGTGCTGGTGCTGGGGCCGGTGCCGTCACCGCGCGGGATCGCGGCGGCCTTCGCCGCGGGGGCGTCGGGGTACGTGCGGCACGACGAGCGGATCGAGGGCGTCGAGCGGGCCATCATGAAGGCCCGGGCCGGTGAGGCGGCGGTGGCTCCGCAACTGCTCCAGGGGGCCTTCGGCGAACTGCTGAATCCGGCCGCGCAACCCGATGACGAGGCCCAGCGGCTGCTGGAGATGCTGACGCCGCGGGAGGTCGAGGTGCTGGTGCGGGTCGCCGACGGCGAGGACACGCGGCGGATCGCGGCGGGGATGGGCATCGCACCGAGCACGGCGCGTACGCATGTCCAACGGGTGCTGATGAAGCTGGGGGTGGGGTCCAGGCTGGAGGCGGCGGCCCTGGCCGCCCGCACAGGCCTGCTGGACCGCGCGGGCCCCTTGCGGGGCGCGTCCGCCGACTAGGCGCCGGTGCTGGTGCGCCCCGAAGGGGCGCGGGGAACTGCGCAACCAGCCCCCGCGCGCCCGCAGTCGGAAACGGCGCTACTCGCCGGCCCGCTCTTCCGGCGAACCCTCCAAAGGAGCCGGCGGAGTGGGCCGCAGCTTCAGCCAGGCCAGGAAGAAGATGCCCAGGAGCAGCATGCCGATCCCGGTCCACAGGTTGATGTTCACGCCCTCGGCCTTGTCGATCGCGGCCTGCGAGTCGGTGATCCCGGTGATCGTGACGATGACGCCGTAGACCACGAAGAGTCCGCCGATGATGCGTCGCAGGTCGAAGATGCGTGCCGCGGTCGCCGACTTGGTCTCCAGCTCGGAGACCTCCCGCAGGACGTCCTGCTCGGTGTAGTGCAGCGGACGACGAGCCTTCTCGGGGTGCTCAGGATGCTCGGTCATGGTTCCTCGATCCTCCCGCGTCAGAACGAGAACGGGATGTAGCAGGCGGCGGCCAGCACGACCGCGCCCCAGCCCAGCAGGGCCGGCTTGCGGTACCACGCGTCGTCGCCTTCGGCGGGCGGTTCGGACATGCCGGGGGAGCGGGTGCCGTAGACCAGGCCCTGCAGCTCCTCCACCGGCTTCGGCTTGGTGAACAGGGACACCGCGACCATCACCACCGCGCCGGCGACGAAGCCGGCGATGGCGGAGACGAAGTTGGCGCCCTGGTCGGAGGGGATGGAGATGATGTCCTTCTTGTAGAGGACGAAGTAGTTGACCATCGCGGTCACGGTGCCGGCGAGCAGGCCCCAGAAGCCGGACTTCGCGGACGCCCGCTTCCAGAACATGCCGACGATGAAGACGACGAACATCGGCACGTTGAAGAAGGAGAACAGCGTCTGCAGGTAGCTCATGATGTTGGAGAACGAGGACGCCAGGAACGCCGTACCGACGGAGGCGCAGACGCCGATCGCGGTGATCAGCCGGCCGAAGCGGACGTAGTAGCCGTCCTCGCGCCCCCGCACCACGTACTTCGCCCAGATGTCGTTGGTGAACACCGTGTTGAAGGACGACACGTTCGCCGCCATGCCCGCCATGAAGGCGGCCAGCAGACCGGTGACGGCGATGCCGAGCACGCCGTTGGGCAGCAGCTCCTGCATCAGGAAGGGGATGGCGTCGTTGTACTGGTAGCCGGAGCCCGAGGTGCCGAACTTCGGGACGATCGCGGCGGCGACCAGGCCCGGGATCATCACCAGGAAGACGATGAAGATCTTGGGGTAGGCCGCGATGAGCGGCGTGCGCTGACCCGCCGAGAGGTTCTTCGCGGACAGGGCGCGCTGCACCTCGGCGAAGTTGGTGGTCCAGTAGCCGAAGGAGAGGACGAAGCCGAGGCCGAGGACGATGGTCAGCCAGTTGGCGCCGAGCGGGTTGGCGTGCCCGATGCCGGTGCCGCCCCAGGCGGTGGTGAAGTCGGCGCCGTGGGCGGCGGTGAGCTTGTCGGTCAGGCCGCCCCAGCCGCCGACCTTCTTCAGGCCGAGGATCGTGATCGGGATGAGCGCGGCCAGGATCACGAAGAACTGGAGGACCTCGTTGTAGATCGCCGAGGACAGGCCGCCCAGGGTGATGTACGCGAGGACGAACGCGCCGGCGACGACGATGGCGACCCACTGCGGCCAGCCGAGCAGGGCCTCGACGACGATCGCCAGGGCGTAGAGGTTGACGCCCGCGATCAGGATGGCGGCGAACGCGAACAGGATGGAGCTGAGCAGGTGGGCGCCCCGGTCGAAGCGCAGCAGCAGGAACTCGGGGACCGAGCGGACCTTGCTGCCGTAGTAGAAGGGCATCATCACCAGGCCGAGGAAGACCATGGCGGGGATGGCGCCGATCCAGTACCAGTGGACGGTGTAGGCGCCGTACTGGGCACTGTTCGCGGCCATGCCGAGGATCTCGGTGGCCGCCAGGTTCGCCGAGATGAAGGCGAGGCCGGTGATCCAGGCGGGCAACGAGCGTCCGGAGAGGAAGAAGTCGAGGCTCGTCTTGACCGAGCGGCGGGCCGCGAAGCCGATGCCCAGGACGACGACGAAGTAGATCGCCAGGATCGTGTAGTCCAGCCAGTTGGTGGGGAGCCGTAGCTCCGCCGCCAGATAGGTGGGGGCGTATGTGGGGGTTTGCATGAGAACTCGCTTCGTTGCGCGAACTGATCCAGAGCGGAACCTACGCCGCCGTGTTCGATATTTGAACACTCCAGCTGGTGTTCTTTGTTTGATTGTGATCGACCGAGGTGTTGTGGAGTTGTGGTCTGTTATGTTTGTTTGTGTTGAGTGATTGGGTGCGGACACACCCGTAGGGCCCGAACAAGGAGTCCGGCGTGAAGAAGACCTCGACCCGGCTGGCCGACGGTCGTGAGCTGATCTACTACGACCTGCGGGACGACACCGTGCGCGACGCGGTCGACCGGCGCCCGCTGGACCGTACGGTCACCACGTCCGAGATCCGCCGCGACCCGCTGCTCGGCGACTCGGTCGCCGTGGCCTCGCACCGCCAGGGCCGCACCTACCACCCGCCGGCCGACGAGTGCCCCCTGTGCCCCACCCGCGGCGACCGGCTCAGCGAGATCCCGGACTCCTCGTACGACGTCGTCGTCTTCGAGAACCGGTTCCCCTCCCTCGCCGGCGACTCCGGCCGCTGCGAGGTCGTGTGCTTCACCTCCGACCACGACGCCTCCTTCGCGGACCTGAGCGTCGAGCAGGCGCGACTGGTGCTGGACGCGTGGACGGACCGCACGTCGGAGCTGTCGCATCTGCCCTCCGTCGAGCAGGTGTTCTGTTTCGAGAACCGCGGTGCCGAGATCGGTGTGACCCTCGGCCACCCGCACGGACAGATCTACGCCTACCCCTTCACCACCCCGCGCACCGCGCTGATGCTCCGCTCGCTCGCCGCCCACAAGGAGGCCACCGGCGGGGAGAACCTGTTCGACGCCGTCCTGGAGCGGGAACTCGCCGGCGAGCGGGTCGTCCTTGAGGGTGAACACTGGGCGGCCTTCGTGCCGTACGCGGCGCACTGGCCGTACGAGGTCCACCTGTACCCGAAGCGCCGCGTGCCCGATCTGCTGGCCCTGGACGAGGCGGCGCGCACAGAATTCCCCCAGGTCTATCTGGAACTCTTGAGGCGTTTCGACCGGATCTTCGGCGAGGGTGAGCCTCCGACGCCGTACATCGCGGGCTGGCACCAGGCCCCGTTCGGCGCGCTGGAGGAGTTCGACGGTGTCACGCGCGACGACTTCGCGCTCCACCTCGAGCTTTTCACCATCCGCCGTACTTCCGGCAAGCTGAAGTTCCTCGCGGGTTCCGAGTCCGGCATGAGCGTGTTCATCAACGACGTGCCGCCGGAGCGCGCGGCCGAGCGACTGCGAGAGGTAGCGAGTTCATGAAGTACCTGGTGACGGGTGGCGCGGGATACGTCGGCAGTGTCGTGGCGCAGCACCTGCTGGAGGCCGGCCACGAGGTCACCGTCCTCGACAACCTCTCCACCGGCTTCCGCGCGGGCGTCCCGGCCGGCGCGGCCTTCATCGAGGGCGACATCCGCGACGCCGCCAAGTGGCTCGACCCCTCCTTCGACGGCGTGCTGCACTTCGCCGCGTTCTCGCAGGTCGGCGAGTCGGTGGTGAAGCCGGAGAAGTACTGGGACAACAACGTCGGCGGCAGCATGGCCCTGCTCGCCGCGATGCGCGAGGCCGGCGTCCGCAAGCTGGTCTTCTCCTCCACCGCCGCCACCTACGGCGAGCCGGAGCGGACCCCGATCCCGGAGACCGCCCCGACGCGGCCCACCAGCCCCTACGGCGCCTCCAAGCTCGCCGTCGACCACATGATCACCGGCGAGGCGCACGCGCACGGCCTGGCGGCGGTCTCCCTGCGCTACTTCAACGTGGCCGGCGCGTACGGCGCGTACGGGGAGCGGCACGACCCGGAGTCGCACCTCATCCCGCTGGTCCTCCAGGTCGCCCAGGGCCGCCGCGACGCGATCTCCGTCTACGGCGACGACTACCCGACCCCCGACGGCACCTGCGTCCGCGACTACATCCACGTCGCCGACCTGGCCGAGGCCCACCTGCTGGCCGTCCGGGCCGCCACCCCGGGCGAGCACCTGATCTGCAACCTCGGCAACGGCAACGGCTTCTCCGTCCGCCAGGTCATCGAGACCGTCCGCGAGGTCACCGGCCGCCCGATCCCCGAGGTGGTGGCCCCGCGCCGGGGCGGCGACCCGGCGGTCCTGGTCGCCTCCGCGGACACCGCCCGCGAGAAACTGGGCTGGAACCCGACCCGCGCGGATCTCGCGGGCATCGTCGCGGACGCGTGGGAGTTCGCGCAGAGCATCACAAGGGAGCACTAGTGGGCGCACAGCAGGTCGCGGAGCGCTTCGCCGAGCTGTACGGGGCCGGACCGGAGGGCGTGTGGGCGGCGCCCGGCCGGGTCAACCTGATCGGTGAGCACACCGACTACAACGACGGCTTCGTCATGCCGTTCGCGCTGCCGCACCAGGCGGTCGCCGCGGTCTCCCGCCGCGACGACGGCGTCCTGCGCCTGCACTCGGAGGACGTCGAGGGCGGGGTCGTGGAGCTGCGGCTGGACGCCCTCGCCCCTCAGACCGACCCGGAGTGGACGGCGTACCCGGCGGGCGTGGTCTGGGCCCTGCGCGAGGCGGGGCACGAGGTGACCGGCGCCGACATCCACCTGTCCTCGACGGTCCCGACGGGCGCGGGCCTGTCCTCGTCGGCCGCGCTGGAGGTCGTGATCGCCCTGGCGCTGAACGACCTGTACGACCTCGGCCTGCAGCGCTGGCGGCTGGCCCGCCTGTGCCAGCGCGCCGAGAACGTCTACGTCGGCGCGCCGACCGGGATCATGGACCAGACGGCGTCGGCCTGCTGCGAGCAGGGCCACGCGCTCTTCCTGGACACCCGGGACCTGTCCCAGCAGCAGATCCCCTTCGACCTCGTGGCCGAGGGCCTGCGCCTGCTGGTGGTCGACACCCAGGTCAAGCACGCCCACAGCGGCGGCGAGTACGGCAAGCGCCGGGCCGGCTGCGAGAAGGGCGCGGCCCTCCTCGGCGTCGACGCCCTGCGGGACATCCCCTACGACGGCCTGGACGCGGCCCTCGCCCGCCTCGGCGACGAGGAGGAGGTCATCCACCTGGTCCGCCACGTGGTCACGGAGGACGAACGGGTCGAACGCACCGTCGCCCTCCTGCGCGCCGGCGACACCCGCGCCATCGGCCCGGTCCTCACCGAGGGCCACGCCTCCCTGCGCGACGACTTCCGCATCTCCTGCCCGGAGCTGGACCTGGTCGTCGACACGGCCCTCGCCGCCGGCGCCCTGGGCGCCCGCATGACGGGCGGCGGCTTCGGCGGTTCGGCGATCGTCCTGGCGGAGGCGGCCGACGTGGACACCCTGACCAAGGCGGTCGAAGAGGCCTTCGCGGCAGGGGGCTTCAAGGCCCCACGGGTCTTCGAGGCGGTCCCGTCGGCGGGGGCCCGGCGGCTGGTCTGAGTACCCGTCAGCCCAGCCTCTTCGTGAGGGTGTACTCCGTGATCCCCGGCGGGTAGCCGGGGATCACGCCGACCACCTCGTAGCCCTGTTTCCGGTAGAACTCCGGGGCCTGGAAGTCCCAGGTCTCCAGGCGGGACGCCGTGCAGCCGCGATCGGTCGCGGCGATGCGTTCCGCCTCCGCCAGCAGGCGGGTGCCGAGACCCGCGCCGCGGTGTACGGCGTCCACCCACAGGTAGGTGACGTGCAGCCAGGTCGTCCAGGTGTGGCCGACCAGGCCGCCCGCCAGGCCGCCGGCGGTGTCCAGCGCCCAGACGTGGAGGGGCGTGTCGCGTTCGCCGGGCGTGCCGCGCAGCGCGGCGAGGACCGGGGACGCCGCCGTGTTGGTCTCCCGCAGCCGCGCGCGGAGCAGATCACGTCGGTCTTTGTCGACTTCCGCCTCAATACGAAACATGCGGCACACCATAAACGCGCCGGACGGCCAGTTCTGCAATTCGTCTTCCGCTGCGTGCTCCCATCCGTACTCTGTGGAGCAGCACCGGTGGGGGCCGGTGCCGCTCAGGGGGCGAGACAGGCGGGTACGGCGCCCGCGGTGGGGGTAGCAGTGTCCGCAACGGCGGCGGCCGTGCGGCGCGCGTCCTCTGTCCGCGGGTGTCGTACCCGCGCCGGTCGTCGTTCTCCGGATCCTTTCCGGGTATTTCCGGACCGGCCAATTCCGGAGCTTTCCGGACCTTGGGTATCCCCTGCTCCACGCGGAGCCTGGGGAAGGGGGTTACGTGGTTCGCATCCGAGTCCTGGTCGTGGACGACCACCGCATCTTCGCCGAGTCGCTCGCCGCCGCCCTGGCCGCCGAGCCCGACGTCGACGTCTCCGCCGCCGGCAGCGGCCCGGCCGCGCTGCGCTGCCTGGAGCGCGCGGCCGGCGAGGGCCGGCGCTACGACGTCCTCCTGGTCGACGCCGACCTGGGCGGCCGGCTGCCCGGCGCCCGCCCGGCCGTGCCGGTGCAGGAGGGCGACGAGGAGGGCCTGGTCGACGGGATCTCGCTCGTCACCGGGGTCCGGGCCGCCCACCCCGCCGTACGGATCGTCGTCCTCGCCGAGAAGGACGACCCGCGCCGCGCGGCCCTCGCGCTCCAGGCCGGGGCGTCCGGCTGGGTCGCCAAGGACTGCTCGCTGTCCCGGCTGCTGACGGTGATCCGGGGCGTGCTGCGCGACGAGACGCATCTGCCGCCCGCGCTGCTCACCGGCGTGCTGAAGGAGCTGACGGCGGCGCGCAAGCACCGCACCGAGAGCGAGCGGCTGGTGGAGTCCCTCACCCCGCGCGAGCGGGAGGTGCTGCGCTGCATGGTCGCCGGACTCGGCCGCAAGGCCGTCGCCGAGCGGCTGTTCCTCTCCCCGCACACCGTCCGCACCCATATGCAGAACGTCCTCGGCAAGCTGGGCGTCCACTCCACGCTGGCCGCCGTCGCGCTGGCCCGGCGGGCCGGGGTGGGGCCGGTGGACCTAACCGGGGATGTTGTCGAACGGGGCGGTCAGCTGGCGTAGCAGGCCGGCCAGTTCGGCGCGCTGGGCGCGGGACAGTTCGGCGAGGATCGCCCGCTCCTGCTCCAGCAGGCCCGCCAGCGCCTGGTCCGCGCGGTCGCGGCCGGTGTCGGTCAGCCGGACCAGCACGCCCCGCCGGTCGCTGGGGTCGGGCAGCCGCTCGACCAGGCCCTTCTTCGCCAGCCGGTCGATGCGGTTGGTCATCGTGCCCGAGGTGACCAGGGTCTGCGTGAGCAGCTGGCCGGGGGAGAGCTGGTACGGCGTGCCCGCGCGTCGCAGCGCGGTCAGCACGTCGAACTCCCAGGGCTCCAGCTGGTGCTCGGCGAAGGCGAGCCGGCGGGCGCGGTCGAGGTGCCGGGCGAGTCGGCTCACCCGGCTGAGCACTTCCAGCGGCTCCACGTCGAGGTCCGGACGCTCCCGGCGCCACGCTGCGACCAGCCGATCGACCTCGTCCTCCATGGAGATCAGTGTAGTGGTTGTGTCGACGTGAAGTCTCTTGATGTCGAGTCTCTTGACATCGAGAGAAGTTGGCGGGGACAGTGGGGGCATGACGACGCCCAGCTGGGACCCCGCCCAGTACCTCCGCCACGCGGGTCACCGGGCCCGCCCCTTCGCCGACCTCCTCGCCCGGATCCCGGGCCTGCCCGGCGACGCGCCCCGCATCGCCGACCTCGGCTGCGGCCCCGGCAACGTCACCGCCCTGCTCGCCGAGCGCTGGCCCACCGCCCGCATCACCGGCTACGACAACTCGCCCGAGATGCTCGACAAGGCCCACGTCGACCACGCGGGACCCACGGCCGGGGGCGGCCGGCTCGACTTCGCCCACGCCGACGTGCGGACCTGGACACCCACGGAGCCGTACGACCTGATCGTCTCCAACGCCACCCTCCAGTGGGTGCCGGGCCACGCCGACCGCTTCGCCGACTGGATCGCCGCCCTCCCACCCGGCGGCACCCTCGCCTTCCAGGTCCCCCACAACATCGACGCCCCCCTGCACGCCCTGATGCGCGACCTCGCCGGCACGCCCCGCTGGCGGCACCGCCTCGCCGACGTCCTGCGCCGCACGGACTCCGTGCACACCCCCGGCACCTACCTCGACCGCCTCACCCGCCTCGGCTGCGCGGCCGACGTGTGGGAGACGACGTACTTCCACGTCCTCCAGGGCGAGGACCCCGTCCTCGACTGGGTGAAGGGCACCGGCCTGCGGCCCGCCCTGACCGCTCTCGCCGACGACCCCGAGGAACGGGACGCCTTCCTCACCGCGTACCGGGACCTGCTGCGCGAGGCCTACCCGAGCGCACCGTACGGCACGGTCCTGCCGTTCCGGAGGCTGTTCGCGGTGGCCGTGAAGGAGGCCTGAGCACCCTCGTCGCCCCCGGCCCGCTCCACCCGGGGATCCAGCACGGCTTCCGGCCCGCGAAGAAGGCCCACCCCGGGCTGCGGCACGGGACATCGAAGCCCGCGCGGCCCGCCTCACCGCGCTCGGCGCGCCCGTCACCTGGGACGACGGGCGCTCAGCTCTTGCGGTGCCCGATCAGACGCGGCTTCTGCTCCAGGCCGTCCAGGCCGTGCCACGCCAGGTTCACCAGATGGGCCGCCACCTCCGCCTTCTTCGGACGGCGCACGTCCAGCCACCACTGGCCGGTCAGCGCGACCATGCCGACCAGCGCCTGGGCGTAGAGAGGGGCGAGCTTGGGATCGAAGCCGCGCGACTTGAACTCGCGGCCCAGGATGTCCTCCACCTGGGTGGCGATGTCCGAGATGAGGGACGCGAAGGAGCCCGTGGACTGGGGGATGGGGGAGTCGCGGACCAGGATGCGGAAACCGTCCGTGTACTCCTCGATGTAGTCCAGGAGGGCGAACGCGGCCTGCTCGCACAGCTCACGCGGGTGGCCGGCCGTCAGCGAGCTGGTGACCATGTCCAGCAGCCGCCGCATCTCGCGGTCCACGACCACCGCGTACAGCCCCTCCTTGCCGCCGAAGTGCTCGTACACCACCGGCTTGGACACCCCGGCCTTCGCCGCGATCTCCTCCACCGACGTGCCCTCGAAACCCTTGGCGGCGAAGAGGGTGCGACCGATCTCCAGCAGCTGCTGGCGGCGCTCGGCACCGGTCATACGCGTCCGGCGGGCCCGCCGCTGCTTGTCGTTGCCTGAGGTGCTGCTGGAGTCGGTCGCCACGGCGTCAATCATGCCGCCTCGGCCGTCTCCCTCCCGCGCCGGGAGCCGCCTTCCCCGGTGTCACGGCGTGAATCGATACGCGAGCGTGACGGCCAGCGCACGTCGTACGCCCAGCCGAGCAGCTCGAACCAGCGGATGAAGCGGGCCGAGGAGTCGACCTGCCCGCGCATCACACCGTGCCGCGCCGAGGTCGGGTCGGCGTGGTGCAGGTTGTGCCAGGACTCCCCGCAGGACAGCACCGCCAGCCACCACACGTTGCCCGAACGGTCGCGCGACTTGAACGGCCGCTTGCCGACCGCGTGGCAGATCGAGTTGATCGACCAGGTCACATGGTGCAGCAGCGCCACCCGGACGAGCGACCCCCAGAAGAACGCGGTGAACGCGCCCCACCAGGACATCGTCGCCAGACCGCCGATCAGGGGCGGCAGCCCCAGGGACACGGCCGTCCACAGGACGAACTGGCGCGAGATCGCCCGCATCGCCGGGTCCTTGATCAGATCCGGCGCGTACTTGTCCTGCGGGGTCTGCTCCTCGTCGAACATCCAGCCGATGTGCGCCCACCACAGGCCCTTCATCAGCGCCGGAACCGTCTCGCCGAACCGCCACGGAGAGTGCGGATCGCCCTCCGCGTCGGAGAACTTGTGATGCTTGCGGTGATCGGCCACCCAGCGCACCAGCGGGCCTTCGACCGCCAGCGAACCCATGATCGCCAACGCGATCCGCAGCGGCCGCTTCGCCTTGAACGAACCGTGCGTGAAGTACCGGTGGAAACCGATCGTGATGCCGTGGCACCCCAGGAAGTAGAAGAAGACCAGCAGGCCCACATCGAGCCAGCTCACCCCCCAGCCCCAGGCCAGCGGCACGGCCGCCACCAGTGCCAGGAACGGCACGGTGATGAACAGGAGCAGCGTGATCTGCTCGATCGAACGCTTCTGCTCGCCGCCCAGCGTGGCGGAGGGAGGGGGTGTGTCGGTGGCCTTACGGGCTTCTTCGATCACATCGGAACTTGAGGTCATGCGCGTCCCCTGTGGGGTCGATGGTCGAGGCAGATGCCGGGCCGCGGTGACCGTACGGGAGTCGACGGTACTTCCCTACGGTTCCGTAACCTACGGCGTCGTAAGTATGGCAGCGTGTCGCGCGGCGGCAAGAGCCCCAGAGCCAGCGCGTCCACATGGCCACCTATCCTTGGACTCGGTCGGACAGCGCGGTCCGCTGAAGTTTCCTTCCCGGACCCTCCGGCCCGTATGCGGCACCCGCCGTGTGTGACAGCCGGTCGGGTTCCCTCCCAGACGAGCTTCAACACTGCAAGGAGCCGCACCTGTGAGCAGTGCCGACGACCAGACCACCACGACCAGCAGCGAGCTGCGCGCCGACATCCGCCGGCTGGGTGATCTCCTGGGGGAGACCCTCGTCCGGCAGGAAGGCCCCGAGCTCCTCGAACTGGTCGAGAAGGTCCGCCGCCTCACCCGCGAAGACGGTGACGCCGCCGCCGAGCTGCTGCGCGGCACCGAACTGGAGACCGCGGCCAAGCTGGTCCGCGCCTTCTCCACCTACTTCCACCTCGCCAACATCACCGAACAGGTGCACCGCGGCCGCGAACTGCGCGCCCGGCGCGCCGCCGAGGGCGGCCTGCTCGCCCGCACCGCCGACCGGCTCAAGGACGCCGACCCCGAGCACCTGAGGCAGACCGTCCAGAACCTCAACGTCCGCCCGGTCTTCACCGCGCACCCCACCGAGGCCGCACGCCGGTCCGTCCTCAACAAGCTCCGGCGCATCGCCGCGCTCCTGGACACCCCCGTCCTCGACACCGACCGCCGCCGCCACGACGTCCGCCTCGCCGAGAACATCGACCTCGTCTGGCAGACCGACGAACTGCGCGTCGTACGCCCCGAACCCGCCGACGAGGCCCGCAACGCGATCTACTACCTGGACGAGCTGCACGCCGACGCCGTCGGAGACGTCCTGGAGGACCTGACCGCCGAACTGGAACGCGTCGGCGTCAAGCTCCCCGACGACACCCGCCCCCTCACCTTCGGCACCTGGATCGGCGGCGACCGCGACGGCAACCCCAACGTCACCCCCCAGGTCACCTGGGACGTCCTCATCCTCCAGCACGAACACGGCATCAACGACGCCCTGGAGACGATCGACGAACTGCGCGGCCTGCTCTCCAACTCCATCCGCTACACCGGCGCCACCGAAGAGCTGCTCGACTCCCTCAAGACCGACCTGGAACTGCTCCCCGAGATCAGCCCCCGCTACAAGCGCCTCAACGCCGAGGAGCCCTACCGGCTCAAGGCCACCTGCATCCGGCAGAAGCTGGAGAACACCAAGCAGCGCCTCGCCAAGGGCACCCCGCACGAGGAAGGCCGCGACTACCTCGGCACCGGCGAGCTGCTGAAGGACCTGCGGATCATCCAGGCCTCCCTGCGCGAGCACCGCGGCGGCCTGTTCGCCGACGGCCGCCTCGCCCGCACCATCCGCACCCTGGCCGCCTTCGGCCTCCAGCTCGCCACCATGGACGTCCGCGAACACGCCGACGCCCACCACCACGCCCTCGGCCAGCTCTTCGACCGGCTCGGCGAGGAGTCCTGGTGCTACGCCGACATGCCCCGCGAGTACCGCGCCAAGCTCCTCGCCAAGGAACTGCGCTCCAGAAGGCCGCTCGCCCCCACCCCGGCCCCCGTCGACGCCGCCGGACAGAAGACCCTCGGCGTCTTCGAGACCGTCAAGCGCGCCCTGGAGGTCTTCGGCCCCGAGGTCATCGAGTCCTACATCATCTCCATGTGCCAGGGCGCCGACGACGTCTTCGCCGCCGCCGTCCTCGCCCGCGAGGCCGGACTGCTCGACCTGCACGCCGGCTGGGCCAAGATCGGCATCGTCCCCCTCCTGGAGACCACCGACGAGCTGAAGGCCGCCGACACCATCCTGGAGGACATGCTCTCCGACCCGTCCTACCGGCGCCTGGTCGCGCTGCGCGGCGACGTCCAGGAGGTCATGCTCGGCTACTCCGACTCCTCCAAGTTCGGCGGCATCACCACCAGCCAGTGGGAGATCCACCGCGCCCAGCGCCGGCTGCGCGACGTCGCCCACCGCTACGGCGTACGCCTGCGCCTCTTCCACGGCCGCGGCGGCACCGTCGGCCGCGGCGGCGGCCCCTCCCACGACGCCATCCTCGCCCAGCCCTGGGGCACCCTGGAGGGCGAGATCAAGGTCACCGAGCAGGGCGAGGTCATCTCCGACAAGTACCTCATCCCCTCCCTCGCCCGGGAGAACCTGGAACTGACGGTGGCCGCGACACTGCAGGCCTCCGCCCTGCACACCGCCCCCCGCCAGTCCGACGAGGCCCTCGCCCGCTGGGACGCGGCCATGGACGTCGTCTCCGACGCCGCGCACGCCGCCTACCGCCGCCTGGTCGAGGACCCGGACCTGCCGACGTACTTCCTGGCGTCGACGCCGGTGGACCAGCTCGCCGACCTGCACCTGGGCTCCCGGCCCTCGCGCCGCCCCGGCTCCGGCGTCTCGCTCGACGGCCTGCGCGCCATCCCCTGGGTGTTCGGCTGGACCCAGTCCCGGCAGATCGTCCCCGGCTGGTTCGGCGTCGGCTCCGGCCTCAAGGCCCTGCGCGAGGCCGGCCTCGACACCGTGCTCGACGAGATGCACCAGCAGTGGCACTTCTTCCGCAACTTCATCTCCAACGTCGAGATGACCCTCGCCAAGACGGACCTGCGGATCGCCCAGCACTACGTCGACACCCTCGTCCCCGACGAACTCAAGCACGTCTTCGACACCATCAAGGCCGAACACGAGCTGACCGTCCGCGAAGTCCTGCGGATCACCGGCGAGCAGGAACTCCTGGACGCCCAGCCGGTCCTCAAGCAGACCTTCGCCATCCGCGACGCCTACCTGGACCCCATCTCCTACCTCCAGGTCGCCCTGCTCAAGCGGCAGCGAGAGGCCGCCGCGGCCGGCACCGACCCCGACCCGCTGCTCTCCCGCGCCCTGCTCCTCACCGTCAACGGCGTGGCGGCGGGCCTGCGCAACACCGGCTGACCCGCTGACAGGAAAGGGTGCCCCCGAGGTCGTACGACCCCGGGGGTACCCTCTTTCGCCCACCTCACTGCAACGCCGCGAACGCCGCCGTCAGCAGCACCGCCCCGGACAGCCCCAGCACCCACGCCGCCCGGACCAGCCGCATCCCGCCCGCCACCACCACCGAGGCCAGCAGCAGCGCCCCGCCCAGCGGCACCCAGGCGTACAGGATGCCCGCCGGGCCCGAGCGCACCGCCTCCCCGGTACCGGGCTTCAGCACCACCGCGTACGTCGCCCCCGTACGCACCGCCACGGACTTCTCGATCTCCACGCGCGCGCGTGGCCGCGCCCCCGCCGACGCCGGCGTGAACGGCCCCGTACAGGTGCCCCCGGCACACCGCGTCACCTTCACCGTGCCGGACTCACGCCCCTTCGCCAGCATCACGTGCTGGGCGGTCCCCCAGGACCCCCGCACCCCGGCGAACAGAATCAGCGCGGCGAGCGCACCCATCGCCGCGACCCGCCCGAACCGCAACGCGGACACGGACGCCTGACGAGCGGTACTGGCTGAGGCAGGCATGGCCGGGATCATTGGCCATATCCGTACGACCGGTCAACTCCCCGCAGGGCCAAGCCCGGACAAGTCAGGAGTTGTACGCGCTCTGCGCCCGCTCCAGCCCCTCCGTCACCAGACACTCCACCGCGTCCGCCGCACGGTCCACGAACCAGTCCAGCTCCTTGCGCTCCGCCGAGGAGAAGTCCTTCAGCACGAAGTCCGCCACCTGCATCCGACCCGGCGGCCGGCCGATCCCGCACCGCACCCGGTGGTAGTCCGGCCCCATCGCCTTCGTCATCGACTTCAGACCGTTGTGCCCGTTGTCACCGCCGCCCAGCTTCAGCCGCAGCGTCCCGTAATCGATGTCCAGCTCGTCATGGACCGCCACGATGTTGCCCACCGGAACCTTGTAGAAGTCCCGCAACGCGTTCACCGGACCACCGGACAGGTTCATGTACGACATCGGCTTGGCCAGCACGACCCGGCGGCTGCCCGGTCCCGCCGGACCGATCCGCCCCTCCAGCACCTGCGCCTGCGCCTTGCCCGCCCGCTTGAACTTCCCCCCGATCCGCTCCGCGAGCAGGTCGGCCACCATGAAGCCGACATTGTGCCGGTTCATGGCGTACTCCGGCCCGGGATTGCCGAGCCCGACGATCAGCCAGGGATCACTGGCGGCGGTGGTCACGTCCATGTCTCCTTGATACGCGCCAGCCGCCGCTCCCCGCGAGGGAAGCAGCGGCTGACCAGTTGACGACGACGGCGAGGATCAGGCCTCGGCGCCCTCACCCTCGGCGGCCTCACCCTCGGTCTCCTCGGCCTGCGCGGCCAGGACCTGCAGGACGACCGTGTCCTCCTCGACGGCCAGCGTGGTGCCGGACGGGAGGGGGATGTCCTTGGCGAGGATGGAGGCACCGGCCTCCAGGCCCTCGACGGAGACGGTGACGGACTCGGGGATGTGCGTGGCCTCGGTCTCCACCGGCAGCGCGTTCAGAACGTGCTCCAGCAGGTTGCCGCCCGGCGCCAGCTCACCCTCGGTGTGGACGAAGATCTCGACCGTGACCTTCTCGCCCCGCTTGACCAGCTGGAGGTCGACGTGCTCCAGGAAGCCCTTCAGCGGGTCGCGCTGCACGGCCTTCGGGATCGCCAGCTCGTTGGTCTTGCCGTCGATGTCCAGCGAGATCAGGACGTTCGGCGTACGCAGCGCCAGCAGCAGGTCGTGGCCCGGCAGGGTCAGGTGCAGCGGGTCGGAGCCGTGGCCGTACAGAACGACCGGCACCTTGTTGTCACGGCGGATGCGGCGGGCCGCACCCTTGCCGAACTCGGTGCGGGTCTCGGCGCTGAGCTTCACCTCGGACATATGGATCACTCCTCGTAGGAACTCGGAACGGACGTGGTCACCCGGCCACGAACGGCCTGCTACGAAGAGCGCGTCGATAACGGACCGCCGTATTCGCACCACGCGAGTACGGCCTCCCTCGCCGAGCAACTGCGTCAGTTTACTCAGAGGGGGAGGCCGTACCCAAAACGATCACAACAGGGGCTGCACCACGGGGTGCAGAAACCTCACTGCTCGTCGAAGAGGCTGGTCACCGAGCCGTCCTCGAACACCTCACGCACCGCACTCGCAATCGTCGGAGCGATCGACAGCACCTTGATCTTGTCCAGATCCGCCGCCAGCTCACCCGGCGTCGGCAGCGTGTTCGTGAACACGCACTCACTCACCCGCGAGTTCTTCAACCGATCGGCCGCCGGACCCGACAGCACACCGTGCGTCGCCGTCACGATGACATCCTCCGCACCATGCGCGAACAGCGCGTCAGCCGCCGCGCAGATCGTGCCACCCGTATCGATCATGTCGTCCACCAGGACACACACACGACCCTTGACCTCACCCACGACCTCGTGGACGGTCACCTGGTTCGCCACATCCTTGTCACGCCGCTTGTGCACGATCGCCAGCGGCGCACCCAGCCGGTCACACCACCGGTCCGCCACCCGCACCCGGCCCGCGTCCGGCGACACCACCGTCAGCTTCTCCCGGTCCACCTTCCCGCCCACGTAGTCCGCCAGCAGCGGCAACGCGAACAGGTGGTCCACCGGACCGTCGAAGAAACCCTGGATCTGATCCGTGTGCAGATCCACGGTCAGGATGCGGTCCGCACCCGCCGTCTTCATCAGATCCGCGATCAGACGCGCCGAAATCGGTTCACGACCCCGGTGCTTCTTGTCCTGCCGCGCGTAACCGTAGAACGGCACGATCACCGTGATCGACCGCGCCGAAGCACGCTTCAGCGCATCGATCATGATCAGCTGCTCCATGATCCACTTGTTGATCGGAGCCGTGTGGCTCTGAATCAGGAAGCAGTCCGCACCACGAGCCGACTCCTGGTAACGAACGTAGATCTCACCATTCGCGAAGTCGAAGGCCTTCGTCGGGACGACCCCGACACCCAACTGCTGGGCGACCTCCTCGGCAAGCTCGGGGTGGGCGCGGCCGGAGAAGAACATCAACTTCTTCTCGCCGGTCGTCTTGATCCCGGTCACAGCACAGTCTCCTCAGAGGTTGTCTCAACCAGCCGGCTGCTCGACGACCTCTCGGCTGGGCGTGAGAGGCCGAATCAGCTGGTAAGGGTGCAGGGTGCACACATGCGGATGTGCACTTATCACGGTACGCCGTGTCCGGCGCACGCGTTTCCGGTCAGTCCTCGTTCTCACCCCGCCGGGACCTCGCCTCGGCCGCCTTCGCCGCCGCGCTCCCCGGCCGCTTCCGGGCCACCCAACCCTCGATATTCCGCTGCTGACCACGGGCCACGGCCAGCGAACCGGGCGGCACATCCTTCGTGATCACCGACCCGGCGGCGGTGTACGCACCGTCCCCGACCGTGACAGGAGCCACAAACATGTTGTCCGCACCCGTCCGGCAATGCGACCCCACCGTGGTGTGATGCTTGTCCTGACCGTCATAGTTCACGAACACGCTCGCCGCGCCGATGTTCGTGTACTCACCGATCCTCGCGTCCCCGACATACGACAGGTGCGGCACCTTCGTACCCTCCCCGATGGACGCGTTCTTCGTCTCGACGTACGTCCCGATCTTGCCCTTCGCACCCAACCGGGTCCCCGGCCGCAGATACGCGTACGGCCCCACGGACGCCTGCGGCCCCACGACAGCCCCGTCGGACACCGTGTTGTCCACCCGCGCCCCCGCACCCACCTTGGTGTCCTTCAGCCGGCTGTTCGGCCCCACCTCGGCACCCTCACCCAGATGCGTCGACCCCGTCAGCTGCGTCCCCGGATGCACCACCGCGTCCCGCTCGAAAGTGACGGTCACATCGACCCACGTGGTCGCCGGATCGACGATCGTGACCCCCTCCAGCATCGCCCGCTCCAGCAGCCGGTCGTTCAGGATCCGCCGCGCCTCCGCGAGCTGCACCCGGTTGTTGATCCCGGCGATCTCACGATGGTCGGCCGCCACCGAGGCCCCCACCCGGTGCCCGGCCTCCCGCAGGATCCCCAGCACGTCCGTGAGGTACTCCTCACCCTGGCTGTTGTCCGTCCGCACCTTCTTCAGCGCGTCCGCCAGCAGCTGCCCGTCGAACGCGAACACACCGCTGTTGATCTCCCGGATCGCCCGCTGGACCTCGGACGCGTCCTTGTGCTCCACGATCGCCGTGACGGCACCCGTCGCCTCGTCCCGCACGATCCGGCCGTAACCGGTCGCGTCCGGGACCTCGGCCGTCAGCACGGTCACGGCGTTGCCGTCCGCGTGGTGCGTCTCGGCGAGCCGCCGGAGCGTGCCGGCGGTGAGCAGCGGGGTGTCCCCGCACACGACGACGACGGTCCCGTCGACGGACCCGCCCAGCTCCTCCAGGCCCATCCGCACCGCGTGCCCGGTGCCGTTCTGCTTCGCCTGCACGGCGGTCCTGGTGGCCGGGTCGATCTCGGCGAGATGCGCGCTGACCTGCTCACGGGCGTGGCCCACCACGACGACCAGGTGTTGCGGCTCCAACTCACGGGCGGCGGCCAGCACATGTCCGACCAGGGAACGGCCGCAGATGTCGTGCAGGACCTTCGGTGTGGCCGACTTCATACGGGTGCCCTCACCCGCTGCGAGAACGACGACGGCGGCCGGGCGGATGGCGCTCACGGGGTTGCCCTTCGGCTGTGGGTGGGTGGGGGTGACAGCCGCAGGATACCGGGGCGGGTTGGGGGGGACATGAGCGCGGGCCCTGACGGTGGTGTTGCCGGTCAGGGCCCGAACTGGGCATGTGCTCCCGGGGGAGGACTCGAACCCCCATGATCAGAACCAAAATCTGACGTCTTGCCCTTAGACGACCCGGGATTACCGCTATGTCCGATTCTCTCGATCGGTCGCGGTGGCAGCCCCTACTATGCCGTACCACCAGCCTTCGATGCGACGGTACAGCTCGGCGCTCTGCCGGACCGTGATGACGAGGCAACCTCGGTAGCTCTCGCTGGTGTTCTTCCGGACCGTCTTCGGGTTGTGCCGTTTGAGGGTTGTCTTGCCGAAGCTGCCGCGGTCGGCTTCGACGAGGTCTGCCCAGTACCGCTCGGCGCCTTGCACGTCGGCCGATTCGTGGATCATTACGCGGTAGCTCACCGTGTCGCGCTCCACCTGGAGCAGGTCGAGCCAGGCAAGGAACAGGCGGATCATGCCGGGGTCACTGTTGACGAACGCGACCCGCTCACGTCGGGCGTGGGGTTTGTCCTTGGTGCCCTCGGCCCAGTAAAGCGCGATGCCGGCGATGAACAGGTCGCGATCGGAGATGTCGCCGATTTCCGCTGTGGCGGCTGCTTTGGTCTGGCGTCGTTTCTCGTCGCGGACTGCCAGCTCGTGCTCCCACCGCTTGCGGGCTGCGAGCTTTGCCTGTTCGGTCGGATCGAGCCGCTCCGGCCGCGGCAGATCCCGTACCCACAGCGACACGGAACTCCGTGAGCACCCCAGCTCCGCCTCGATCCGGTCGTACGTCCAGCCCTGGAGCCTCAGCTCTCGTGCCCGTGCTCGCAGGTCGTCCTTGGCCCTCGGGCGCTTCGTCCAGTCCGGTGGCGGCTCACCCTTCACCAGTTGGTTGAGGATGTCGTTGTTGTAGACCTTCAGCTCGTCGCGGATCTGGCGGAGGCTGTGGCCCGCCCGGCGGAGGGCCACCGCCCGCTCCCGCAGGCCCTCGAAGTCGGCGTACTTGCCGAGTGAATGTGCCATATGCATACCGTCCGGACGGAATGTTGGGTTCCGGGGTCGAACGGGAGAGGTTCACCAGTTCGAGGGATACCGGGTGGTTTCGAGGTCGTTCGGTTACCGAGTGTGGCGTGTGGTGGTAGGCGAAAGTCACCGGAAATGCCGTACCCCTCGCCCGTAGGCTGGAGGCATGACCACGACGGGGGAAGACCACGAGAGGGCGCTGACCGGCCCTTGGTGGTGGGTGAGGCGGCGTAGCGCGGTGTTCGACGGGGCGCTGGCGCTGGTGTCCGCGACGGAGTGTGCGGCGGAGGGGATTCCGTTCGCGCGGGACGCGGGGATCCCGGCGTCCGTGGGGATCGTGTTCGGTCTGCTCGCCGGTTCGGTGCTGTTGGTGCGCCGGAAGTGGCCGATCGCGGTGGTGCTGGTGGCGATCGCGATCACGCCTGCCCAGATGGGTTTCCTGATGGGGGTGGTCGGGCTGTACACGCTGGCGGCGGCGGAGCTGCCGCGGCGGATCATCGGGGTGTTGGCGGGGATGTCGCTGCTGGGGACGGCGGTGGTGACGTTCGTGCGGGTGCGGCAGGACATGTCGCGTGGGGATCTGACGCTGGGTGACTGGTTCGTGCCGTTCGCGGCGGTGACGACGGCGTTGGGGCTGACGGCTCCGCCGGTGTTGCTGGGTCTGTATGTGGGGGCCCGGCGGCGGTTGATGGAGAGTTTGCGGGAGCGGGCGGACTCGCTGGAGCGGGAGCTGCAGTTGCTCGCGGAGCGGGCGGAGGAGCGGGCCGAGTGGGCGCGTAGCGAGGAGCGGACGCGGATCGCGCGGGAGATGCATGACGTGGTCGCGCATCGGGTGAGTCTGATGGTGGTGCATGCGGCGGCGTTGCAGGCGGTGGCGCGGAAGGACCCGGAGAAGGCGGTGCGGAATGCGGCGCTGGTGGGGGACATGGGGCGGCAGGCGTTGACGGAGTTGCGGGAGATGCTGGGGGTGCTGCGGGCGGGGGAGGACGTGGTCCGGCGTGCGGCGTCGGCGCCGTTGGCGGCGGTGGGGATGGCGGCTGCGGCGGCGGCTTCGCGGGTGGCCGAGGCGGAGGGGTCCGGGGAGGGGCCGTGTCTGTCGGAGCTGGATGAGTTGATCGGGCAGTCGGCCGCCGCGGGGATGGTGGTGGATCTGTCGGTCGAGGGGGAGGTGCGGTCGTATGCGGCGGAGATCGAGCAGACGGCGTACCGGGTGGTGCAGGAGGCGTTGACGAACGTCCACAAGCACGCGGCGGGTGCGAAGACGCATGTGCGGTTGGCGCATCGGGTGTCGGAGATCGCGATGCAGGTGGAGAACGAGCCGCCGCCGGAGCCGGCGTCGGCGTCGGCGGCGGGGTTGCCGTCGGGTGGGAACGGCCTGGTGGGGATGCGGGAGCGGGTCGTGGCGCTGGGTGGGGTGTTCGTGTCGGGTCCGACGGACGCGGGTGGTTTCCGGGTGTCGGCGGTGATTCCGGCGGCGTAGGGTTGGGGTGACCTTGTCCTGGTGGGGGCATGCAGGGGGCAGGTCGCCGGGTTTCCGGGCCCGGGCCGGGGGGTGAGCCGTGGCGTGGGGGATTCTGCTCGGTCTTTGCTGTGTGGTGACGGGGGTCGCCGGCTGGTTCTTCCGTCGGGCGTACCGGCGCTGTGTGGAGGCGCCGGTGGGCGCGTGGCCGGAGGGTGTGGAGCTGGGTCTGTACGAGGTGGCGTTCCTGTCGGGCAGGGGTGAGTACGTCGCGCGGACGGCGATGGCGTCGATGCTGCTGGGTGGGCGGTTGTCGGTGCGGGACCAGGTGGTCTCGATCACTGATCCGGTGCCGAGGGACGCGGTGGAGGCGGCTGTGATCGGGGTGATCGGTGTGCGGCCGCGGCGCCGGGTGTGGCGGCGGATGGACCGGTTGGTGAGGCGTCCGGCGATCGATGCGGTCGGTGACCGGCTGGCGGAGTGGGGGCTGGTCGACGGCAGTCCGTCGCGGGGGCGGGCGTTCGATGCGGCCGACTTCCTGTTGTGGGTGGCTCACTGGGTGTCGGGGTTGCTGGGGGTGGCGGCGGTGGCTGTCGCGGTGGCGGGGGACGGGCCGGTGTGGGTCGTGTCGGCGGTCGTGGTGGTGGTGATGGTCGTCGGTGTGCGGGCTCATCGTCATGAGGGCGTGGGGTCCGGGTGGCTGTCGGAGGCGGGGCGGGCGGCGCTTGCCGCGCATGAGGCCCGGTTGCCCGGTGGGGTGTGGGCGCCGGAGGGGAACGATGGGCTGCGCGGGGAGGCGGCCGTGCGTCTGGGGAAGGCGGCTCGTGGGTGGATGTACGACGAGTTGGGGTGTCTGGAGGACGCGACGAAGTGGCCTTCGTCGGGGTCCGCGGCCCCCGGCTACGACGACCCGCCGGGGCTGGGCGGGCTGTAGGGGCGCGGGTGCCGTCCGGCGGTGGGGCGGGCGGGCGCCGGGGTGTGGGTCGGCGGTGGGGCGCGCCGGGGTGGTCGTGAGGCGGTGGCACGTGCGGTGTGCCGTCCGGCGGGGTGCCGGGGTGCCGGGGTGCCGGGGTGCCGGGGTGCCGGTGTGCCGGGGTGCCGGGGTGCCGGCATGGCGGCGGGGGCGTTCCGGGGCGGTGATGAGGCGGTGGCACGCGCGGGGTGTCGTCCGGCCGTGGCGCGCCGGGGGCAGTCGGCGGTGTGTGCCGGGGTGGTGGTCGGCCGTGCTGGCGCGGTGGCGGCCGGCGGTGTGACCTGTGCCGGGGGCCGGTCGGCCGTGATGCGTGCCGGTGTGTCAGCCGGCCGTGAGGCGGACCGGTTGGATGCCGGTGATGAGGGTGGACAGGGCGTGGTCGATGTCGGGGCCGAGGTACCAGTCGCCGGTGTGGTCGATGGTGTAGACGCGGCCTTCGGCGTCGATGGCGAGGAGGGCGGCGGTGTCGGTCTCCTCGCCGAGGGGGCTGAGTTCGGTGCCGAGGGCGCGGCCGAGGTCGCCGAGGGTGCGGGCGTGGTGGAGGCCGTGCAGGGGGTCGACGTGGAGGCCGGCGGGGGCGATCTGGCGGCCGGGGCCGGTGGGGGTGATGCTCAGGCCGCCGAATTCGGCCCAGGCTTCGACGGCGGCGGGGAACACGGTGTGCCGGTGTCCGGCGGGTGAGGTGTGTTCGCGCAGGGCGTCGGCCCAGATCTCGGCCTGCTTTATGTCCCAGCGTCCGGGTTGCCAGCCGGCGGCGCGCAGGGCGGCGTCGACGGGTACGGGGAAGCGCGTGGTGGACGTGCGGTCGGGGTGCATCTGCCCTTCGATCGTCGTGCGTGCTGGTGGTGCTGGTGGTGGCGGGGGGTCAGCCGTCGGTCGCGGTGGGGTCGACGATGCGGACGCCGAAGTGGGCGCTGAGCGCGGTGCAGGCGCGGCAGGGGGCGGCGAAGCTGCCGTGGAGGGGGTCGCCGTCCTCGCGTATGCGGCGGGCGGTGAGTTTGGCGTGTTTGAGGGCTTTGCGGGCTTCGCCGTTGGTCATGGGTCTGCGGGCGGCGCGTTTGCTGCGGGCGGCGTCGGCGGCGGCGATGTGCCGGGAGATGAGGATGGTTTCGGCGCAGCGGCCGGTGGAGCGGTCGCGTTGGTCGCTGGTGAGGGTGTCGAGGAAGTCCTGGACGAGGGGGTGCAGGGCCGGGGGCTGGTCGCCGCGGGCGGCGGTGCCGGTGAGGGTGGCGCCGCGGACGGAGAGGGCGGCGGCGACGGTGGGCAGGATGCCGTCGCGGCGGTGCCGGAGGGCGGGGGCGGGGGGTGTGTCGGTGCCGCTCCAGTCGATGCGAGGGTCGCCGGCCCGCACGTCGGTACCTCCGGTCCGCAGAGTGTTCATGGTCGTTCTTCCCTCCCCGGGCATCCCCCCGAAGGACACAGGGTGCCAAATGCCGTGGCTGGTGGGGAAGCTGGGGCGGTGCGACACGCCCGTGTCCGGGCGGGCTGTGACGGTGGGGTGACGGCTGGTCACGGTGGCGTGGGAGGGGTGTCGGTGGGTGTCGGGGGGTGTCGGGGGGTGGGGACGCGGTGGGCCGGTGACCGGGGTTGGCGTACCGCATAGGCTGTCGCCATCCGCGATCGACACCGCCGTTCAGGCCAGAGAGAACGCCGCAGGGGGCAACCGCCATGACGACAGGTCGGCTCGGGCTGGGGACACCGCCCAGCGGCCAGGCCGGTGGACAAGCCGCGCCGCCGAACGCGGCCTACGCCGGGCAGGTCGTGCACTTTCCGGATCCGGTCCGGGCGGCACGTCACCCGAGAGGGGTACGGGTCGATGAGCGGGGTTACCCGGATTTCTCGCCGTACGCGCGCGTGGCGGTGGAGATCGCCGAGCCGCCGGAGGGTTTCGGGGTCGACGAACTGCGGCTGACGGACTGTGTGTCGGCGAACGCGGCGCTCGCGGCGGCGGGGCACGAGTTGTGGGACACGGTGCCGGATGTGGCGACGCCGCACGGCTGGACGTGGCATCACGTGGCGGGTACGCGGCGGCTGGAGCTGGTGCCGGTCGAGGTGAAGGCGCTGCTGCGGCATCACGGCGGGGTGGCGACGGCGCCGGTGGACCACGGCAAGCGCGGTACGCGGCCGTTGCAGGATGCGCGGCCGGCGCATTTCGGGCTGCCGAAGTCGGGTGTGGCGGTGACGGAGGCGCAGGTGCAGGGGGTCGAGGAGGATCTCGGCTACCGGCTGCCGGGCGCGTACCGCTCGTTCCTGAAGGCGGCGGGTGGCTGCGCGCCGGTCGGCACGGCGCTGGACGCCGGGTTGGGGCTGCTGCTGGACCAGCCGTTCTTCACGGTGCGGGACGAGGCCGCGGTCAATGACCTGGTGTACGTGAACAAGTGCCTGCGCGATCATCTGACGAAGGACTACCTCGGTGTGACCTTCGTGCAGGGCGGGCTGCTCGCGGTGAAGGTGAGGGGCGAGCGGGTCGGTTCGGTGTGGTTCTGCGCGTACGACGATGTGCGGGACGTGGATCCGTCGTGGTCGCCGGCGGAGCGGGTGGAGCGTCTGCTGCTGCCGTGCGGTGACGACTTCGACGCGTTTCTGTCCCGGCTGGCCGGGAGTCCGCCGGAGTTGGAGACGGTGGCCCATCTGATGTTGGACGGCGGTTTCGCCCGTGTCGTCCCGGTGTCTTCCGGCTCGGCGTCTTCCGGCCCGGTGGGGGAGTGAGCTGCAGGCGATGGTGACGTACGCGCAGGCGCAGGAGCGCGCCGAGGAGTGGATCAACGGTGACGTGCCCGCGTACCAGCACCGTGAGGTGCGGGTGCGGGAGTTCGAGCTGGGGTTCGTGGTGTGGGGCGAGGACCGGGCGGAGGGCCCGCGTTCGGACGCGGGCGGCCAGCGGCTGGTCATCGCCCGGGACAGCGGGGAGGCGACGCTGTGGCCCGCGCTGCCGGTGGGTGAGGTGATCCGCCGGTACGAGGAGGAGTACGGCCGCGCCGACGAGCCGCGGGACGCGGTGCCGGCGCCTGCTTCCGCGCGGTTGGACCTGAACCAGACGTCGTTCCTGCTGACTCCTCCGGAGTGGTTGCAGGAGGCGGCGGACAAGCTGGGGCTGGGGGAGCGGCGGACGGAGGGGGCGGGTTCGCCGATTCCGGGTGTGGACGCGTCCGCTGACCAGCGTTCGGCTTCCGCTGGTGGGTCGGTCTCTGACGGGGGTTCGGCCGCTGCGGCGTCGGGTGCGGGTTCCTCCGGCGGGGCCGGGCCGGCCGAGACGCAGGCCGGGGTGCCGGCGGGTGCGGATGTGCCCGTGGGGGCCACGCCGTGGGCCGGTACCGACACGAACGCGGGGTCCGGTGAGGACGACCGTTCCGTGCCGCTGCCCGCGACGGTGTTCGCGCCGCCGCTGAATGACGCGGACGAGGCGCCGCGTCCGCCGGCGGTCGCGCCGGACGCGCCGACCGCGCTGATGTCGGGCGGCAGCCGGCTCCCGCCGACGGCGGTCGCGCCGGCGCTCGATCTGCCGGGGGCGCAGGGTGGCGCACCTGGGGCGCCTGTCCCGCCGGGTGCGCCTGGTGTCGGCCAGGGCAACACGCCCCCACCGCCGCCGGGCACGCCGGCGTACGGTCATCCGCACGTTCCGCCGGCCCTGGGCACGCCCCCGGCGGGCGTACCGCCTTACCCGCCGGCGCAGGGCGCTGCGCCCCCGCCCCCCGGTGCGCCGGGCGCCCCGGGGTACGGCTATTCGCAGGCACCGGGCGGTGCGCCGCACGCACCGCGGCCTCCGGCGGCCCCGGGCGCGCCCGCGCGGCGGCTCGCGCCGAACGCGGGGGACATCGCGGACGCCGCGACGAGCAAGGCGGCGCCGCCGAACAAGGGGCGTGGTGGCGTGGGCGCGCCGCCTCCGCCGCCGGGCGCCCCGGGCATGCCGGGCGCGCGCCCGGGGAGTGCGGCGACGTCGCCCGCGCCGGGTGCGCCCGCAGGCGGGTACGTGCCGACGCAGCTCGTGTCGTCGCTCGGGCCGGAGGGTCCTGAGGGGCAGGGCGGTCCGGGGGACGCGGACGGGGCGCAGGCGCCGGGCGGTACGCCGCCGGGCGGTGTGCACCACGCGGCCACGGTCCTGGCCGACCCGAGCCGGCTGGGCGGGACGGCGCCCCAGCCTCCGGGCGCGTCGGGCATGCCGAACCCGCCCGGCGCCCCTGCGGCTCCGGGCGCCCCCGGCATGAACAGCACGCCGGGAGCACCGAACGTGCCGGGAGCACCCGGCGGCCCCGGCACCCCCTCTGCTCACGGTGCCGTGCACCACGCGGAGACCGTCCTGTCCGCTCCGCCGCTGGCCGGGCCGGGCGCGCCCCCACCGCCCGCTCCCGGCACACTCGGCATGCCGGGCGCCCCGGGTATGCCGAACCCGCCCGGTGCCCCCGCGGCTCCTGGCACCCCGGGTACGCCCCCGGCGCCGGGCGCCTCCGCCATGCCTCCCGGCGCTTCGGGTGGTCAGCCGCCCGTGCCGCCGGGCCCCGGCATGCCTCCCGGCGCTCCGGGTGGTCAGCCGGCCATGCCTCCCGGTGCTCCAGGCATGCCTCCGGGCGGCCGGCCGCCCACGCCCCCCGGCATGGCCCCCGGCACCCCCGGCATGCCCCCCAGCGCGCCCGGCGCCCAGCCCCCCATGCCCCCGGGTGGCATGCCGCCGGGTGCCGCCATGCCTGGACAGGCCACGGCGTACGGGTATCCGCAACAGGGGCAGCCGACGGTCGGGCCCGGCTATCAGGCCGTGCTGCGGTACCGCGCGCAGGACGGGTCCGAGCAGCAGTTGATCCGGCGTTCGGCGCCGGGGACGCCGCACCCGGAGTGGCAGATCTTCCACGAGCTGCGGGCCATGAACGTGCCGCCGGACCAGGTGCTGGAGCTGCACACGGAGTTGGAGTCGTGCGAGCTGCCGGGGGCGTACTGCGCGCGGATGATCCGGGAGCAGTGGCCGCAGGCGCGGATCGCGAGCATCGCGCCGTACGGTACGGATCACGCGAGCCGGCAGCAGGGCATGCGGCAGTTGCTGGCGCACCAGGGCGAGTTGCACCAGGTGGCGGACGGTCCCGCGCGGCCCGCGCCGGTGCGGGCGCCGCTGCCGCCGGTGCAGGCCGCGCCGCCGGTGCCCCCGGAGGGGATCGCGCAGGAGCTGGCCGGGGCGTTCGGGCCGGGGATCTTCCGGTTCGAGCAGCAGGCGGTGTCCCGGCAGGGTGTGCCGCCGATCGTGGCGCACACGCTGGTCGTGGCGGGGCTGCCGCTGGACATGGGCCCGTTCTTCTGGGCGCAGGCGCAGCCGGGCCGTCCGGTGCCGACGCTGGCGGAGCTGGCGGCGGAGCGCGGGGTGCGGCCGGCGGCGGACGCGGGGTCGTACCTCGTCATGGGCACCGACTTCGGCAAGGCGATCTGTGTGCAGTACGGGACGGCGAACATCGTGGCCGTGCCGGTGGAGGCGGGCCCGGGCGGTGCGCCGGTGCCACCGCAGTTCGTGAACACCGGGCTGCCGGAGTTCACCCGGTGTCTGGCGCTGCTGGGCCGGATGTGGCGGCTGCGGTACGGGCTGAACCAGGAGCAGGCGGGCCGCTGGACCGTCGACTTCCAGGCGCAGCTGGCCGCCCTCGATCCGGCGGCGCTCGGTTCGCCGGAGAGCTGGTGGTCGGTGCTGCTGGAGCAGATGTGGGACGGGCTGTTGTAGCGCTGTCGCCGCCCGGACGCCGGGTGTGAGCATTCGGGCCCCGCACGTGCGCGTGCGGGGCCCGGCGCGTTGTCCGTCAGGGGGGCCGTTCGGAGCATCGGCGTGACGTGCCTGCGGAGTGTCGCGTTATGAACAGTTACTTCCCATCCATAAAGATATGCGCGAAATCATCCTGTCGTGCAGGTCCGGTGGAGAGGGGTCCCCAGGGTGAGCAGCGCATCGATGCCACCGCACGGCTTCGCGACGGTCCGGGGGCGTGGCTACCGTCCCGACCAGGTCGAGGCGTACCTGGAGGCGCTGTCCGAGGACCGGGACGCCGCCTGGGAGCGTGCCGCCCGGCTGACCGTGCTCGCCAAGGACATGGGGGCGGAGGCCGCGCGGTTGCGGGAGGCCGTCGCCCAGCTCTCGCCGCAGACGTACGACACGCTCGGGGAGCGCGCCCGGCAGCTGTACCAGTTCGTGCTTGATGAGGCCGCTGACCTGCGGGAACGCACCCGGCGCGAAGCTGAGGAGGAGGTCGCGCGGGCCGAGGCGGACGCCGAGCGGATCCTGCGGGAGGCGCAGGAGGCGGCGGACGCGGTCCGCGCGGAGGCGGACGAACGCGCCCGTCAGTGGCTCCTGGGCGTGCAGGCCGAGGCCGACGGTATCCGTGTGGGCGCCCGGCGCGCGGTGAAGTCGGGGCGCAGGGAGGCGCTCGCGGAGTTGCGTGAGGCGCGCCGGCGTACCGACGGCATGCTCGCCGAGCAGTCCCGGGAGCACGCCGCGCGCTGGGCGCAGGCCGAGCGGGAGGAGGCCGAGCGGATGGCGGCGCTGGACGCCGGGCACGCCGGACGGGCGAGCCGGGCCGAGGCCGCGCTGGCCGAGGCCGAGCGTGCCCTCGCGGAGGCCGAGGAGTACGCGCGCCGCTCCCCGGAGGAGGCACGCGCGCGTGCCGCCGAGATCATCGCCGAGGCGCGCGCGCAGGAGGAGCGCATCGCCGGGGAGACGGAGCGGGTGCTGCGCGAGCACGGCGAGCTGTGGGACGACATGCAGGCGCACATGGACTCCGTGCGCGACAGCCTCATCTCGCTGACCGGCAGGGTGGTCCTGGAGTAGCCGTCCGCCCGGCGAACGTGCCGGTGCTCCCGTCAACTCCCCTTCCGTACCGCCCCCGCCAGGATCCGTCCCTCCACCGCCTCGTACTGGCGCCGCTGCCGCTCCGCCTTGGCGCGGCCCGACAGGACCGTGCCGAGCCAGCCGAAGAGGAATCCGGCCGGGATGGAGACGATGCCGGTGGTGGTGAACGGGAACCAGTTGAAGTCGGCGCCGGGGAACGCGGAGACGGGCGACCCGGAGACGAGGTTGGTGCCCGGCATGAGCAGCAGCACGGTCAGCGAGCCCCCGATCAGCGTGCCCAGCAGCCCGCTGCGGGTGTAGCGGCGCCAGAAGAGGCCGTAGACCAGGGCGGGGGCGAGGGCGGAGGCCCCCAGGCAGAAGGAGAGCGTGACCAGGGGCTGCAGGCTGTGGTGCTGCACCAGGGTGGCCAGCAGGATCGTCGGCACCCCTGTGGCGAGCGCCGAGACGCGGGCCAGGGTCATCTCGCGGCGGGCCGGCATCTCCTGCACCCGGGCCGCGAACACGTCGTGCGCGAGGGAGTTGGCGCAGGCCAGGATCATCCCGGCCACCGAGGCGAGCAGGGTCAGGAAGAGCGCGGTGGTGACCAGGGTGAACAGGAAGGTCTCCGCCGTCGACACGTCGGCGCCGAACACCGCGCGCGAGCCCATCAGGTAGGCCGTGTTGCCCTGCGCGTCGGCCGTGGAGATCGCCGTACGCCCGAGCAGGGCCGTGGCGCCGAACCCCACCACCGTGATGACGAGGACGAACAGGGCGACCAGCGAGACCGCCCAGGACATCGAGCGGCGCACCTGGCGGGCGCTGGAGGCGGTGTACATGCGCATCGTGATGTGCGGCAGGCAGGCGCCGCCGAGGACGACGGTCAGCTGTGAGGCGATCATGTCGATGCGGCCCGTGGGTGTGGTGCCGAACTCCAGCCCGGAGCGCAGGAAGGCCGGCCCGGCGCCGCTCTGCCGTGCGGCGGCGGTGAACAGGGCGCCCGGGTCCCAGTCGAAGCGGCGCAGGACCAGGAGGGCGACCACGGCGCCCGAGCCGACCAGCAGCACGATCTTCAGGATCTGGATGAGCGCGGTGCCCTTCATGCCGCCGATCGCTGCGTAGGCGATCATGAGGAGGCCGAGTCCCACGACGCATCCGGTCTTCAGGGACTCGTTGGTGAAGCCGAGGATGAAGGCCATCAGCTGCCCGGTTCCGGCCAGTTGGACGAGCATCAGCGGCAGGAGCGCGGCGATGGTCACCGCGCAGGCCGTGATGCGTACGCAGCGGCCCGGCAGCCGGCGGGCGAGGGCGTCGCCCATGGTGAACCGGCCCGCGTTGCGCAGGGGTTCGGCCAGCAGGAACATCAGCAGCATCAGCGACAGGGCCGTGCTGAGGGCGAGGACGACACCGTCGTAGCCGCACAGGGCGATCACTCCGCCGGTGCCGAGGACGGTGGCGGCGGAGATGTAGTCGCCGGCGATGGCGAGGCCGTTGCGCAGCGGGGACAGGGAGCCGTAGCCGGTGTAGAACTCGTCCAGGTCGTCCCGGTCGGGGCCGGTCATCACGCACAGCAGCAGGGTCACGGTGGCGGCCGTGGAGAACGCGACCAGGGACATGGTCTGCGCGGAGTCGCTGAAGCCGGTGGACGCCGCGCCGGCGGCGGCCGTCATCGGGTCGCTCCGCGCCGCGCGTCGAGTTCGGCCTGCCTGCGGATGCGGTCGGCGAGCGGATCGACGTGCCGGCGCGCGGTGTGCTCGTACAGGGCGATCGCCAGCCAGGTGACGGGGAGTTGGAGGAGGGCGAGCAGCAGTCCGGCGGGGATGCCGTCGGCGACCGTGCGCGTCATGACGCCGGGCGCGTACGCGGACAGGACGAGGAACAGCGTGAAGTAGCCCAGCGCGGTGAGCGTGGCGGTGCGCCGCTGCCAGCGGTAGGCGCTGCGCAGCACGCGCAGGTCGCTGTGCCGGCCGAGGGGGTCGCGCGGCGCCCGGCGGACCGCCCGCGCCGGTTCGGGCGGCGCGGGCGGCTGCCAGGGGTAGGTCGGCCGCGCCGGGTGCGACGGCTCGGACGGGTGCGGGGAGTACGAGGGGCCGGGTGAGGGGGACGGGTGCGGCGGGTCGTAGGACATCCCGGGGCTCCTTGCGTGGCTCGGGTCCGTGGCGGCGGACCGCAGGGAGGTGGGGGAGCTGGGCCACGCACGCTACTCGCGAGGTGCGGGCCGCGCGGCGTTTTCACCGAACTGGCCGGTCGGTATGCGCTTTCCCCGGGGAAACGGGTCCGACCTGGGGTGTTACCCGCGTTAACCCGCCGGGTTCAGTCCTGGAGCACCGGGAACCGCCGGGGCGCCACCACCAGCAGCACCACGAAGGCCAGGGCCGCCGCGCCCGCCGCCCCGAGGTAGACCGCGTGGACCGCGCCGGCGATGGCCCGCCGGGTCGCCTCGGGGGGCGTACCGGCGTCCAGCGCGCGCGTGACGGAGTCCAGGTCGCCCGCCCCGCCCAGCCGCGCGGCCAGTACGCCGTTGGCGACGGCGCCGAACAGGGACGCGCCGAGGGTCTGGCCGGTCTGCCGGCAGAACAGCACCGACGCGGTCGTGGTGCCCCGCTCCGACCAGCCCACGGTCGACTGCACCCCGACGATCAGCGGCAGCTGGAACAGCCCCAGCGCCCCGCCCAGCAGCAGCATCAGCAGCGTCGGCTGCCACCACGACCCGGGATACGGCAGGAACGGGAACGCGCACAGGATCAGCGCCGCCAGACCGATGCCGACCAGCGCCGTGTCCCGGAAGCCGATCCGCCGGTAGACGTGCTGGCTGAGCGCGGCCGACACCGGCCAGCTCAGCGTCCACACCGACAGCACGAACCCGGCGGCCACCGGAGCCAGCCCGAGCACCGACTGCGCGTACGTCGGCAGGAACACGCTCGGCGCCACCATCAGCAACCCCAGCGCGCCCAGCGCCAGATTGACGGCCGCGATCGTCCGGCGCCGCCACACCCAGCCCGGGATGATGGGCTCCGCGGCCCGCCGCTCCACCCCCACCACCACGGCGACCAGCACCAGACCCGTGCCGAACAGGGCCAGCGACGGCGCCGACAGCCACGGCCACGCCACTCCGCCCTGCACCAGCGCGGTCAGCAGCACCCCGCCGCACGCGAATACCGCGAGCGCGCCGGCCCAGTCCACGCGCGCCTGGCGCGCGTTCTCCCGCTCCGGCTCGTGCAGATGACGCACGATCAGCCACAGGGCGGCGGCGCCGATCGGCAGGTTGACCAGGAAGATCCAGCGCCAGTCGGCGTAGGCGGCGAGCACCCCGCCGAGCCCGGGACCGGCCACCGCGGAGACCGCCCACACCGTGGACAGCTTGGACTGGATCTTCGGGCGCTCCGCCAGCGGGTACAGATCGGCGGCCAGCGTCTGCACCGTGCCCTGCAACGCCCCGCCGCCCAGGCCCTGCACGATCCGGAACGCGATCAGCGCCCCCATGTTCCAGGCGACCGCGCACAGCAGCGAGCCCAGCAGGAACACGGCCGCGCCCACCACCAGCACCGGCTTGCGGCCGAAGGTGTCGGACAGCTTGCCGTACACGGGGAGCGTGACGGTGACGGCGAGCAGATAGCCGGAGAACAGCCACGAGAAGACGGAGAACCCGCCGAGGTCGCCGACGATCTGCGGTACGGCCGTGGAGACGACGGTGGAGTCGAGCGCGGCCAGTGCCATCGCCAGCATCAGCGCGGCGACCACCGCGCCGCGCCGCCGGGTGTCCTGCCGCCGGCCGGCTCCGCCGCGTATCGCCGGTGTCGTACTCCCCACCGCACACCCCTCCCGTGGCCCCTGTCGGACGCTACCCCGTGCCCCCTGCACGTATCACCGGGACGACAGCTTCCCACGGCGGGCCGGGCTTGACCCTGACGCGGCGGAAGGGTGGAGGCTTTCCGCGCCGAAGGGTGGAGGGGACCCCGAGAACGGCTCCACCCGGCGGTGGAGCACCCCTAGGGGTTCCTCCGTACTACGGCTCGGGGAGGGTTCGTCCCGGCGGAGGACGAGACAGGCCGGGGGTGTTCCTTAACCTGGCTTTACGCCGCTGGGGGGCGGCGGACCGCACCGGCGGGGGTGGGGATTACCCCCCGGAAAGACGGGGCTTCGCACCAGCGCGCGACGCCCCCGCCGACCGCGAGACTCATCGGCGTACCCAGGACGACCGCCCGGAACCCGGGCACTGCGCACCGATCTGCCAACCGATAGAGGAGACATACCGTGACATCGGCTGTGACCATTCCCAGGCACGGGGGCACTGGAGGGCCTACGGCCGTTGCCGCGCGGGCGCGGCAGGTCGTGAAGGCGTACGGGTCCGGTGAGACCCGTGTCGTCGCCCTGGACCACGTCGACGTGGACATCGCCCGCGGCCAGTTCACCGCGATCATGGGCCCCTCCGGGTCCGGCAAGTCGACCCTGATGCACTGCCTCGCCGGCCTCGACACGGTGACGAGCGGTCACATCCACCTGGACGAGACCGAGATCACCGGCCTGAAGGACAAGAAGCTCACCCAGCTGCGCCGGGACCGGATCGGCTTCATCTTCCAGGCGTTCAACCTGCTGCCGACGCTGAACGCGATCGAGAACATCACGCTGCCCATGGACATCGCCGGCCGCAAGCCCGACCGGGCCTGGCTGGACCGCGTGGTGGAGACCGTCGGGCTCGCCGGGCGCCTCAAGCACCGCCCCACCCAGCTCTCCGGCGGCCAGCAGCAGCGCGTCGCCGTGGCCCGCGCGCTCGCCGCCCGCCCGGAGATCATCTTCGGGGACGAGCCGACCGGGAACCTGGACTCCCGCGCGGGAGCCGAAGTCCTGGGCTTCCTGCGCCGCTCGGTGGACGAACTCGGCCAGACCATCGTCATGGTCACCCACGACCCCGTGGCCGCCTCCTACGCCGACCGCGTGCTCTACCTCGCCGACGGCCGGATCGTCGACGAGATGTACCAGCCGACGGCCGACCAGGTCCTGGACCGCATGAAGGACTTCGACGCCCGGGGGCGCACGTCATGACCGTGCTGAAGACCTCCATGCGCAACTTCCTCGCGCACAAGGGCCGCATGGCGCTGTCGGCGATCGCGGTCCTGCTGTCGGTGGCGTTCGTGTGCGGCACGCTCGTGTTCACCGACACGATGAACACCACCTTCGACAAGCTGTTCCAGGCCACGTCCTCCGACGTCCAGGTCAGCGCCAAGGGCTCCTCCGACACCGGGGAGACCACCTCCCGCACCGGCAAGCCGCCCGTGCTGCCCGCCTCCGTGGTCGGGGAGATCCGCGAGGCCCGGGGCGTCAGGTCGGCCGAGGGCACGGTGTTCTCCACCTCGGTCACCGTCATCGACGCCGACAAGGACAAGCTGTCGCCCACCAGCGGCGCGCCCACCATCGTCGGCAGCTGGAACGGCAACGACGCCCGCACCATGGAGATCACCTCCGGTACGGCGCCCAAGGGCCCGGACCAGGTGATGGTCGACGCCGACACCGCCGACAAGCACCACCTCAAGCTCGGCGACGAGATCGGCCTGATCACCGCCGTCGGCACGCACCACGCGCGCGTGTCCGGCGTCGCCGCCTTCAAGGTCACCAACCCCGGCGCGGCGATCTTCTACCTGGACACCAGGACCGCCCAGCAGACCCTCGTCGGCCGGACCGGCGTCTACACCGACGTCAACGTCATGGCCGCCGAGGGCGTGACCGACGCGCAGCTGAAGAAGAACGTCACCGCCGTCCTCGGGCACGACTACAAGGTGCAGACCGCCAAGGAGGTCGCCGACGCCAACCAGAAGGACGTCCAGAGCTTCCTGAACGTCATGAAGTACGCGATGCTCGGCTTCGCCGGGATCGCCTTCCTCGTCGGCATCTTCCTGATCATCAACACCTTCTCCATGCTGGTCGCCCAGCGCACCCGCGAGATCGGCCTGCTGCGCGCCATCGGCTCCTCCCGCAAGCAGGTCAACCGGTCCGTACTGGTCGAGGCGCTGCTGCTCGGCCTGCTCGGCTCGGTGCTCGGCGTCGGCGCGGGCGTCGGCATCGCGATCGGCCTGATGAAGCTCATGGGCCGGATGGGCATGAACCTGTCCACCGACGACCTCACCGTCGCCTGGACCACCCCCGCGATCGGCCTGCTCCTCGGCGTGGTCGTCACCGTCCTCGCCGCCTACCTGCCCGCCCGGCGCGCCGGCAAGGTCTCCCCGATGGCCGCCCTGCGCGACGCGGGCGCCCCGGCCGACGCCAAGGCCGGCGCCGTCCGGGCCGTGATCGGCCTGCTCCTGACCGCCGCCGGCGGCTGGTGCCTGTACACCGCCGCCACCGCCGACCAGGCCAAGACCGGCTCGGGCTGGCTGGGCCTGGGCGTGGTGGCCACACTCATCGGCTTCGTCGTCATCGGCCCGCTGCTCGCCGCCGGACTGGTCCGCGTCCTCGGCGCGGTCATCCTGCGGATCTTCGGGCCCGTGGGCCGCATGGCCGAGCGCAACGCGCTGCGCAACCCGCGCCGCACCGGCGCCACCGGCGCCGCCCTGATGATCGGCCTCGCCCTGGTGGCCTGCCTGTCGGTGGTCGGCTCCTCCATGGTGGCCTCGGCCACCGACCAGCTGGACAAGACCGTGGGCACGGACTTCATCATCCAGGGCGACCAGGAGTACAACCTGATCAAGCCGCAGATGGTGGAGAAGATCAAGGACACACCCGGCCTGGAGCGGGTCACCGAGTACAAGCTCCTGGACGCGTCCCTGACCACGCCGGACGGCCGGGTCTCGAAGAAGGAGACCATCAACGCGGCCGACCCGACCTACGTGCAGGACCTGCGCACCGAGACCGTCGCCGGTGACCTCGCCGACGCCTACAAGCCCGACTCGATGTCCGTCTTCGAGGGCTTCGCCGAGGACCACGGCATCAAGCTCGGCTCCACGGTCGCCGTCCACTTCGAGGACGGCCGCACGGCGAAGCTGACCGTCCGCGCGATCACCAGCGACGAGGTCGTCGTCGACAAGGGCGCCATGTACGCCTCCATCGCCACCGTCGCCAAGTACGTCCCGGCCGACCGGATGCCCCTCGACCAGCTGATGTTCGCCACCGCCAAGGACGGACAGGAAGCCGCCGCCTACAAGGCGCTGAAGTCGGCACTGCGCGACGACCCGGCGCTGACCGTGCGCGACCAGACCGACTACAAGCAGGCGCTGAAGGACCAGATCGGCCAGCTGCTGAACATGATCTACGGCCTGCTGGCACTCGCGATCATCGTCGCGGTCCTGGGCGTGGTCAACACCCTGGCCCTGTCCGTGGTCGAGCGGACCCGGGAGATCGGCCTCATGCGGGCCGTCGGCCTCTCCCGCCGCCAGCTGCGCCGCATGATCCGCCTGGAGTCCGTGGTGATCGCCGTCTTCGGCGCCCTGCTGGGCCTCGGCCTCGGCATGGGCTGGGGCGCGACCGCCCAGAAGCTCCTCGCCCTGGAGGGCCTGAACGTCCTGGAGATCCCCTGGCCGACGATCACCGGCGTCTTCATCGGCTCGGCCTTCGTGGGCCTGTTCGCCGCGCTGATCCCGGCGTTCCGCGCGGGCCGCATGAACGTCCTGAACGCCATCGCGACGGACTAGCGGACCAGCCGCGCGGGCGGAGCCGACGGCCACCGCATACGGGGGTTGCGGGGGTGGACCCGGTGCCGGGGAGTCCTGGGGGACTTCCCGGCACCGGGTTTCCGCGCTGTGCGGTCGCCCGGGGTTGTCCACAGCCCCCCGCACCGCCGCCCACGCCGTCGTACGCTGGACAGCCCCGGCCCGTCACACGAGTCGGGCCCTTCGTGTTGCCGACCCCCTGGACGGAAAGCCCCTCCATGAGCCTGCACGGTCTGCTCGACGCCGTAGTCAAGGACCCCGCCCTCGAGGAAGCGATCAGGGCGGCGGCGGACGGCAACCGCCCGCACGTCGACCTCGTCGGCCCCCCGGCCGCCCGCCCCTTCGCGATCGCCGCCCTGGCCCGTGAGGCCGGCCGCCCGGTGCTGGCGGTCACCGCGACCGGCCGGGAGGCCGAGGACCTGGCCGCCGCCCTGCGCTCCCTGCTGCCCGAACAGGGCGTCGTGGAGTACCCCTCCTGGGAGACCCTCCCGCACGAGCGGCTCAGCCCCCGCAGCGACACCGTCGGCCGCCGCCTCGCCGTGTTGCGCCGCCTGGCCCACCCCCGCCCCGACGACCCCGAGACCGGCCCGGTCTCCGTCGTCGTGGCACCCGTGCGGTCCGTGCTCCAGCCGCAGGTCAAGGGCCTGGGCGACCTGGAACCGGTGGCCCTGAGGACCGGCCAGACCGCGGACCTGAACGACGTGGTCGAAGCCCTCGCGGCGGCGGCGTACGCGCGCGTGGAGCTGGTCGAGAAGCGCGGCGAGTTCGCCGTGCGCGGCGGCATCCTGGACGTCTTCCCGCCCACCGAGGAACACCCCCTGCGCATCGAGTTCTGGGGCGACGACGTCGAGGAGATCCGTTACTTCAAGGTCGCCGACCAGCGCTCCCTCGAAGTCGCCGAGCACGGCCTGTGGGCGCCGCCGTGCCGCGAGCTGCTGCTCACCGACGACGTCCGCGCCCGCGCGCGTGCCCTCGCCGAGGAGCACCCGGAGCTGGGCGAACTGCTGAACAAGATCGCCGAGGGCATCGCGGTCGAGGGCATGGAGTCCCTCGCCCCCGTCCTGGTGGACGACATGGAGCTGCTGCTCGACGTCCTGCCCAAGGGCGCCATGGCCGTCGTCTGCGACCCGGAGCGGGTCCGTACCCGCGCCGCCGACCTCGTCGCCACCAGCCAGGAGTTCCTCCAGGCGTCCTGGGCGGCCACCGCCGGCGGCGGCGAGGCCCCGATCGACGTCGGCGCGGCCTCCCTGTGGTCCATCGCCGACGTCCGCGACCGCGCGCGCGAGCTGGACATGATGTGGTGGTCGGTGTCCCCGTTCGCCGCCGACGAGGAACTGGACGCGGACACCCTCAAGCTCGGCATGCACGCCCCCGAGACCTACCGCGGCGACACCGCGCGGGCCCTCGCCGACACCAAGGGGTGGCTCGCCGACGGCTGGCGCACGGTGTTCGTCACCGAGGCCCACGGCCCGGCCGCCCGCACGGTGGAGGTCCTCGGCGGCGAGGGCATCGCCGCCCGCCTCGACAACGACCTCGGCGAGCTGAGCCCCTCCGTGGTGCACGTCTCCTGCGGCTCGATCGAGTACGGCTTCGTGGACCCGGCGCTCAGGCTCGCCGTGCTCACCGAGACCGACCTGTCCGGCCAGCGTGCCGCCGGCCGAGACGGCACCCGGATGCCGGCCCGCCGCCGCAAGACCATCGACCCGCTCACCCTGGAACCGGGCGACTACATCGTCCACGAGCAGCACGGCGTCGGCCGCTACATCGAGATGGTGCAGCGCACCGTGCAGGGCGCCACCCGCGAGTACCTGGTCGTGGAGTACGCGCCCGCCAAGCGCGGCCAGCCCGGCGACCGGCTGTACATCCCGACCGACCAGCTGGAGCAGATCACCAAGTACGTCGGCGGCGAGGCACCCACCCTGCACCGCCTCGGCGGCGCCGACTGGACCAAGACCAAGGCCCGCGCGAAGAAGGCCGTCAAGGAGATCGCCGCCGACCTGATCAAGCTCTACAGCGCCCGCATGGCCGCCCCCGGCCACGCCTTCGGCACCGACACCCCCTGGCAGCGCGAGCTGGAGGACGCCTTCCCCTACGCCGAGACCCCGGACCAGCTCACCACCATCGCCGAGGTCAAGGAGGACATGGAGAAGTCGGTCCCCATGGACCGCCTGATCTGCGGCGACGTCGGCTACGGCAAGACCGAGATCGCGGTGCGGGCCGCCTTCAAGGCCGTACAGGACGGCAAGCAGGTGGCCGTCCTCGTCCCCACGACCCTGCTGGTCCAGCAGCACTTCGGCACGTTCTCCGAGCGGTACGGACAGTTCCCGGTGAACGTGCGGGCCCTCTCCCGCTTCCAGACCGACACCGAGGCCAAGGCCGTCCTGGAGGGGCTGAAGGACGGCTCGGTGGACGTCGTCATCGGCACCCACCGCCTGTTCTCCTCGGAGACCAAGTTCAAGGACCTGGGCCTGGTCATCGTCGACGAGGAGCAGCGCTTCGGCGTCGAGCACAAGGAGCAGCTGAAGAAGCTCCGCGCCAACGTCGACGTCCTGACCATGTCGGCCACGCCCATCCCGCGCACCCTGGAGATGGCGGTCACCGGCATCCGAGAGATGTCCACGATCACCACGCCCCCGGAGGAGCGCCACCCGGTGCTCACCTTCGTCGGGCCCTACGAGGAGAAGCAGATCGGCGCCGCCATCCGCCGCGAACTGCTGCGCGAGGGCCAGGTCTTCTACATCCACAACCGCGTCGAGTCCATCGACCGCGCGGCGGCCAGACTCCGCGAGATCGTCCCCGAGGCACGCATCGCGACGGCCCACGGCCAGATGTCGGAGTCCGCGCTGGAGCAGGTGGTCGTCGACTTCTGGGAGAAGAAGTTCGACGTCCTCGTCTCGACCACGATCGTCGAGTCCGGCATCGACATCTCCAACGCCAACACGCTGATCGTGGAGCGCGGCGACACCTTCGGCCTGTCCCAGCTGCACCAGCTGCGCGGCCGGGTCGGCCGGGGCCGCGAGCGCGGCTACGCGTACTTCCTGTACCCGCCGGAGAAGCCGCTGACGGAGACCGCGCACGAGCGCCTGGCGACGATCGCCCAGCACACCGAGATGGGCGCGGGCATGTACGTGGCGATGAAGGACCTGGAGATCCGCGGCGCCGGCAACCTGCTCGGCGGCGAGCAGTCCGGGCACATCGCGGGCGTCGGCTTCGATCTGTACGTCCGCATGGTCGGCGAGGCCGTCGCGGACTACCGGCGGCAGCTGGAGACCGGCGGGATCGAGGAGGAGCCGCCGCTGGAGGTCAAGATCGAGCTGCCGGTCGACGCGCACGTCCCGCACGACTACGCGCCCGGCGAGCGCCTGCGCCTGCAGGCGTACCGCTCGATCGCCTCGGCCAACTCCGAGGAGGACATCAAGGCCGTCCGCGAGGAACTCACCGACCGCTACGGCAAGCTGCCCGAACCGGTGGAGAACCTGCTGCTGGTGGCCGGGCTGCGGATGCTCGCGCGGGCGTGCGGCGTCGGCGAGATCGTCCTGCAGGGCACCAACATCCGGTTCGCGCCGGTGGAACTGCGCGAGTCGCAGGAGCTGCGGCTCAAGCGGCTCTACCCGGGCACGGTCATCAAGCCCGCCGCGCACCAGGTGCTGGTCCCGCGCCCGAAGACCGCGAAGGTGGGCGGCAAGCCGCTGGTCGGCCGCCAACTGCTGGCCTGGGTCGGCGAGTTCCTGACGTCGATCCTTGGTTAGCCGGTGAGGGACGGGGGCCGGGGTGCGCGTGCGGATCGGTGAGCCGGCCGAGGCGACCGAGGCGACCGGGACGGCACCGCGCGCCCTGCGCCACTAGGTCCTGTCGTCAAACTCCCGTCTGCCGCGCGACGCCATGCACGCACTCTCGCCGCACCGGGCCCCGACCCAAGTACATCCAGTACGAGGGCCGGGGC